>CAYJIK010000001.1:0-80625 GCA_964370205.1 uncultured Oscillospiraceae bacterium
CCTTCGGGTGGAGATGAGAGTAAATATATAGAAATGTTGAGCATTACTCATGGAAATGAGACACTTTCAAATGAAGTTTATGCACAAACTGCTGAAATCACAGATGCCTTTGGCGAATATAGAGTAGAACTTGCATCTATACTCAATGAGCCTTATCATATCGAGGTTGAAGTTTCTTTTGAAGACGGAAAAACAATAATCAAAGATATTGGCACTTATACTAATGAAAATGGTGTCTTGCAAGATTACGAACACGAATTGATTTTCGATTTTATTGTTACAGAACAGGTTGTGTATCCTGAGTAACCGAACATCTCTCGTAACATAAAGCCACGTTTTAGGAAGAGTAAAGAATGAAAAGTAGTTTTTTATTAACCTCAGTTATCGTTATGAGCATTTTTGCAGCCATTGCACAGCTTTATTTGTCAGCGGCTCACGATATCGGACAACCGGTTTTTTCTCTTGTGTTTCTTTCGGTCCCGCTTATGGTGTGGAGGTTAAATGGATACAAGAAAATGGTAAACAGCAAGGTGGAAGGTGCCCCGAACTTTAGCAATAGCGTAATCTTTGGTCTCATTGCAGGTCTTGTTGCTGTAGTTGGGTTTATACTATATTTTATAATCCTATTAAAGTCTTAGCAAATCCTGCTCGAAAAGTAATCATTTTATGAATATGATTACAGCCCGAATTGCACGTATTTCGCAGCCGTATGTTCTCATAACCGTGAATTGTTATCGGTGAAATTGTTGGGGCGGATATTATCCGCCTGCTTAACCGCAATACAAACGACACCAACCCGGATACGTCACTTGTATTGTAACGGTTTGGAAAATGATAGTAATTTCAGGTCATAATATGGATGGCGACAACGGGCGGATAGTATCCGCCCCTACAACCGGTTTAACTATTCACGATATCATCCGAAGATAATGCGTTTCAATATTCACTTTTTACAATTCATAATTCCCCAACAAAAGGATGCATAGTTTGAAACAACATTTTCAAACTACAGAAAGGAAGTACAAACAATGAAAATAGTACTAGACGCTATGGGAGGCGACAACTCCCCACATGACGCAGTGGAAGGCGCTGTCTTAGCGGTTAAGGAGTACAAAGTCGGCGTGATACTCGTTGGCGATAAGCCGGCAATAGAGAAGGCCGCCGCCTCAAAAGGACTGTCCCTTGACGGTATTGAGATAGTCCACGCCCCAGAGGTATTCCCGATTACCTCCGACCCTACCACGCTGTTAAAGGCGGGTAAGGACAGTTCCATGGCAGTCGGTATGCAACTTGTCAAGGACGGTGGAGGCGATGCGTTTGTGAGCGCAGGCTCTACAGGTGCGCTACTTGTGGGCGCTACGTTTATAGTCGGGCGTATAAAGGGCGTTAAGCGTCCCGTGTTAGCCGCAGAGGTGCCGATTGGTTGGAACAAGCACTACCTGCTTGTGGACACAGGCGCAAACAACGACTGCCGCCCCGAAATGCTACTACAGTTTGGTATAATGGGCAACATATACATGCAAAAGGTGCGTGGCATGAAGTCCCCCCGAATAGGGCTTGTCAACATCGGCACAGAGGAAACGAAAGGCACTGACCTACAAGTCGAGAGTTATGCGCTACTGAAGGCGGCAAACATGAACTTCATCGGCAACGTAGAAGCCAGAGAAATCCCACACGGAGGCTGTGACGTTGCTGTCTGCGACGGCTTTACAGGTAACATAATACTAAAGCTGAGCGAGGGTTTCTTTTTATTCCTCGTCAAACTGCTGAAAAATCTACTTACCGCCACACCACTCACAAAGGTTGCGGCGCTTATCCTTAAAAAGTCGATATCCGACTTCAGGCTGTCCATGGACCACACCGAAGTCGGTGGTGCGCCGATTTTGGGAGTAAACAAGCCTGTTATCAAAGCGCATGGTAACTCCAACGCAAATGCGTTTAAGAACGCCATACGTCAAGCGGTTAAGTCGATAAACGAAAATGTCGTAGCGGAGATTGAGAAGGGGCTTGCGGAAAATAAGTAGTTTCTTTTCGTAAAGTCATAGAAAGGCACTGATAGGACAATGAAATTTTCAGGTTATACATTTAAAGACATTAAGCTTTTTGAAACTGCGGTATGCCACTCCTCCTACGTGAACGAAACGAAGGAGGGGGACAGCTACGAGCGCCTTGAGTTTTTGGGTGACTCGGTGTTGTCGGTTTTGACCTCCGAGTTTCTGTACGAGAATGTAGCCCTTCCCGAGGGGGAGCTTACAAAGATAAGAGCTACCATTGTCTGCGAGAGTTCACTTGCTAAGTTTGCCAGACAGCTTGACCTCGGCAGTATGCTAAAGCTTGGCAGAGGTGAAGAGAATAACGGAGGGAGGAAGCGCCCTTCCATACTGGCAGATGTATTTGAAGCGGTGCTTGCCGCCATTTATCTGGATGGCGGACTGGACTCTGCTCGCACATTTTTGATACCGTTTGTAGAGCAGGCAATGACAGGGGATAAGCAAGAGGTCACCGACTACAAGACTGAACTACAGGAGATTATCCAAAAGAACCCTGAAGAAAAAATCACCTATGTGCTTATATCTCAGCAAGGGCCTGACCATGAAAAGGAATTCTTCGTGGAAGTGCGCCTAAACTCGAACGTTATAGGCAAAGGTAAAGGAAAGAGCAAAAAGCTTGCAGAACAGATGGCGGCTAAAGAAGCACTTTCACTTATGGGCAGATGAAGGATTGAGGAAACTTAATTGAAGCATGGAAATATAGCGATATTTATACCGCATGTCGGTTGCCCTAATCAGTGCAGTTTTTGCAATCAGCATGTGATATCCGGTGCAGTAAGTGAGCCGACTTCGGAGGACGTTAAAGCGACAGTTGAAAGTGCTTTGGCTACTCGTAGTACTAGGGAGATGGAGATAGCTTTCTTCGGCGGTAGCTTTACCGCTATCAGGCGTGACTACATGCTGTCCCTTTTATCGGTAGCACATAGCTACGTCAAAGACGGAAAGGTACAGGGCATCCGCCTGTCTACACGTCCCGACTGCATAGACAGCGAAATACTTGATATCTTAAAACACCACGGTGTGACCTCGATAGAACTAGGTGCGCAGAGCATGTCGGACAGTGTGCTCTGCGCTAATCTGCGAGGACATAACAGAGAGAGCATTTTTAAGTCCGCAAAGCTTATTAAGCAGTACGGCTTTGAGTTGGGGCTTCAAATAATGACGGGGCTCTACCGTGACAGCAAAGAGCAGTTTCGGCGAACAGTAACCGACTGCCTTGATATCCACCCTGACACGGTGAGAATTTACCCGACCTTGGTATTACCGCAAACCTTTCTGTGGGAGCTGATGGAGAGTGGTGAGTACTCACCGCTTACCCTTGAAGAGGCGATAGAGCTTGCGTCAGAGGCTATGGAGCGGTTTATGAGTGAGGGTATACGCATCATAAAGGTGGGGCTACATTCGTCTGACACACTGCTTGAAGACGCTAGAGGGCCGTATCACCCTGCGTTTAGAGAACTCTGCGAGGGTGAGATAATGCGAAAGCGGCTTGCGCCGGTATTGTCAGGGGTTGCCCCCGGTGAAATCACTGTGGCGGTAAGCAGTAAGGACTACTCAAAGCTGTGCGGACATGGGGGACGTTTTCTCAAAGGTTTTGCGGAGCAAGGCTTTCGCATAACGGTCGAGACAACGTCGGACACAGAGCCGTTACAACCTATTCTTATCACTAAAAGTTAGCGTGAGGTGAATTTGTGCGTCTGAAATCACTGGAAATACAAGGCTTCAAGTCGTTTCCGAATAAGACTACACTGCTGTTTGAGGATAGTATAACAGCGGTTGTAGGGCCTAACGGTTGCGGCAAGAGCAATATAGCCGACGCAGTGCGTTGGGTACTGGGCGAACAGTCCTCCAAAGCACTGCGTGGTGCAAAGATGGAGGACGTCATATTCGGCGGTTCTGCAGGGCGCAGAGCCATGGGGGTCTGCTATGTAACGCTAGGTGTAGACAACACGTCCCGTGCGCTCCCGATAGCGGAGGACGAAGTGCTGATAACTCGGAAAATCTACCGTGATGGCGAGAGCGAATACCGCATAAACGGAGCGGTTGTCCGCCTTAAAGATATCCACCAGCTGTTTATGGATACAGGCCTCGGCAGGGACGGTTACTCCATTATCGGACAGGGTAAGGTAGCGGAACTACTGTCCACCAAAAGCGCCGACCGTCGTGAAGTCTTTGAAGAAGCGGCAGGTATCTCCAAGTTCCGCTACCGCCGTGAAGAAGCGGAAAAGCGCCTTTCCTCAGCGGAGGACAACATCACACGCCTCACCGACATACTAAACGAGCTTGAGAGCAGGTTAGCACCGCTCAAAAGAGAGAGCGAAAAAGCGGAAAAGTTCCTAAAGCTATCCGAAGAAAAGCGACTACTTGAAATTTCACTGTGGCTACTGGAGCTGGAGGAAGTGAAGATAAAGCGAAACACCGCCGAGGATAACGAGCTTGTAAAGCGTGAGGAATATGAAGCGGTGCTGAGTGAAGTGGAGCAGTCCGAGAAGGAGCTGGAAGAGCACTCGCAGGAGATGTTCAGGCTGTCCTCGCTTATAGATAGGCTGTCCGTAAGTGTCAGAGAGCTTACAGAGGAGCGTGGAAACTTACGTTCCGAGATCGCCGTTATCGAAAACAACATAACTCACGGTGAAACCGCGGTAAAAGAGCAGGAGGCACTACTTGCAACACTTGAAATCAGCGGAGAGACGCTAAACGCCCACCGTCAGACCGCACAGCAGGATATAACCGAGGTAAAGCGTGAACTTCTGGAAAACTCGGCACAGATAACCGAGAAACAGAATAAGCTGATGGCAGTCCGTCACGCACTCACAGAAAAACAAGGTGAAACCGCCAAGACACGAATAAATTACAGCGAACTTTTGGAGGCTATCCAGAAGGAAAAGCTGGATCAAAGCTCATACACTGCCGCAGAGAATGAGAGCGAGCGACGTTTGGAGGAAGTAGCGGCTTCACTTCTCGACATGGAAAAGCTTTTGAGCGAACTTACTAAAGAAAAACATGAAGCAGAGGGTTTTCTAACCGAACTTGACGAACAGCGCACACGTTTTGAAAACTCACGCCAAGGCTACCTGCTCCGTGAGAACAACATAAAATCACAGCTTGAAAAGCAACTCGCCGCAATGTCCGACATTGAAAGGACATTAAACGAAGCCCGTTCACGCACAAAAATACTCCGTGACCTAGAGCAAAGCTACGAAGGATTCGGTGCGGCGGTCAAGTATATACTAAAGCAAGCAGGAAACTCGCTGGACGGCGTTTGCGGTGCGGTATCGTCACTTATAAGCACAGACAGCAAATATGTCACAGCCGTTGAGATCGCACTGGGCGGTTCTGTGCAGAGTATTGTGGTGGAAAATGAAGTCACAGCTAAACGTGCCGTTTCGATGCTGACTTCGTCGAAGGCAGGGCGAGCAACATTCCTACCGCTTGACACCATAAAAGGCAGACCAATAACTATAAGTAGGTCGTATGACGGCTTTTTAGGACTTGCCAGCGAAGTGATAACATTTGACGAACGCTACAGAGGAGTCATGGAAAACCTACTGGGTCGGACACTGATAGCGGAAGACCTCGACACAGCTACAAAGATAGCCAAAGCGGAGGGATACCGCTACCGTGTGGTAAGCTTGGACGGTCAGGTGGTGAACGCATACGGTTCTATCACAGGTGGTTATCTAAACCGCTCCGTCGGTGTGCTGAGCAGGAAAAACGAGATAGCCGAACTGGAGAAACGCACCGAAACACTCACTAATCGTCTCACTGAAGCGTCAGCAAAAGCAGACGAAGTAAAAGCTGACCTTGCTAAAAATTCAGCCGAGGTGAAAACCATCACCGACAACATCGAGACCATCAAAGAAGATATTGCACTGGGAAAAACAAACCTTATGCGTACCACCACAGAATTAAAAAGCCTTGAGGAGCAAAAACAGACAGCGGTACGAACACGGGAACAGATAAAAAAACGCCTTGAGGAATATAGTAATCTGGGGCTTGGGCTTGAGATGCGTATAAAGATACTGAGTGAGGAAGCGTCAGAACTCCAAAAGCGACTTGCGATAGACGAAAAAGAGCTGGCGACCATGACTAGCGAACAGGAGCTGATAACGTCAGCGCTTTCGAGTGCTGAAATGACAGTTGCCCTAAAGCGTCAAAAGCTTACCGCCACAGAGGAAAACTACCGCAAGCTCACGGAGGATAGCGAGCAAAAATCGGCACAGCGTGAAGCGGCACTATCCAAAATCCGTGACTTGGGTGCCGCAAAAATCACCTCCGAGCAGCAGATGGTGGCAAACTCGGTGCGAAGCGACGAGGTTGACCGTCTGATATCGGAACAAGAGAGAGCGCTTAGCACCGCCATGAATGATAGGCTGACCCATGAAAAAGAGTCCACTACCGCACGAAACGCCGAGCGTGAACTCACAACACGCCGTGATAACCTTTACCGTGAACTTGTACACCTCACCGAGACGAAGAACTCGCTTATTGCAATGTCCGACTCGCTAGTGCGAAGTCTGTGGGAGGAGTACGAGCTGACTGTGAACGACGCTAAACTTACTGCAAAAAGCGATGTGGACAAGCGTGAAGCCAATATAGCACTAACCTCTGTGAAGGGAAGCATCAAGGAACTTGGTAACGTAAACGTCGCCGCCACCGAGGAGTATGCGGAGGTGTCCATGCGCTATGAAACGCTCAGCACGCAACTTTCCGACCTGAATACATCTAAGCAAGACCTAGAGCGGTTGATAAGCTCGCTCACAGGTAGTATGACCGATATATTTAACACACGTTTTGCTGAGATAAGTAAGCACTTTAGTGAAATATTTGTACGGTTGTTTGGCGGAGGGAAGGGAGAACTATACCTCACCGATAAGCAAAATCCTCTTGAGTGCGGTATAGAAATCGAGGTTTCCCCACCGGGTAAGATGATAAAGAACCTCGGGGTTCTATCGGGTGGCGAGCAAGCTCTTGTTGCTATTTCTATAATTTTTGCTATACTTAAAGTCAACCCTTCACCATTTTGTGTCATGGATGAGGTGGAGGCGGCTTTAGATGATGTGAATGTCACAAGGTTTGCAAGCTACCTACGCAGTGTCACAGACAGGACACAGTTCATACTGATAACGCACAGACGTGGCACAATGGAGGCGGCGGACATCCTTTATGGTGTCACCATGCAGGAGGAAGGCGTTTCACGACTTCTCAAGCTTGAACTGAAAGAAGCAGGAAATTTAGGCTCACTGACTTAATAATGAGAAAAACCAATACAGACAAACAACACGTGTAAGAGAGGTAGGGAACAGATGGGATTATTTGATAAAATCGGTGCCGGGTTTAAAAAGATTGGGCAGTTCATCGGTATAGCGTCACCTATAGAGGACAGCTACTACGAGGAACTCGAGGAAATGCTCATTATGGGGGACGTGGGAGCGGCTACGTCGTTTAAGATAGTAGAGGAACTCAGAGACAGAGTTAAAAAGAATAAAGTCAAAGACTCCGCCGACGTTCTTCCGCTACTGAAAGAGATAATAGTAGAGCTTCTGTCGCCACCTGAGAGCGTACCATCCACAGAAACCCCAAAAGTTATACTGGTTATCGGCGTAAACGGCGTGGGCAAAACCACCACAATTGGTAAACTGGCATCTAAGCTGAAAAAGCAGGGTAACAGCGTACTGCTTGCCGCCGCGGACACGTTCAGAGCCGCCGCCATAGAACAGCTGTCCATCTGGGGCGAGCGTTCGGGCTGTGACGTCATCAAGCAGTCGCAAGGGTCCGACCCGGCAGCTGTTATATATGACGCTGTAAGCTCCGGTAAAGCTAAGAAGGTTGACTACATTATCTGCGATACAGCAGGACGACTACACAACAAAAAGAATCTGATGGACGAACTCGCAAAGATAAACAGGGTTATCCTAAAGGAACTGCCAAACTCGAAACCTGAGGTACTACTCGTCGTGGACGCTACCACTGGGCAAAACGCCCTCAGTCAGGTTAAGCTGTTTGGAGAAGTAGCACCGCTGGACGGCATCGTACTGACAAAGCTTGACGGAACCGCAAAGGGTGGCGTAGTTATCGGGATAATGGACGAAGCGAAGGTCCCTGTCAAATACGTCGGACTGGGTGAAGGCATTGACGATCTACAACCCTTCTCCGCAGTAGAGTTTACCGACGCACTGTTTGGCGAATAGGGGGGAAAGTTTGAAAATAAGATTTTCAAACTTTCAGAAAGGAATGAGTATTTATATGTCAGAGAACATAATAGTAGTCGCCACCCATAACAAAGGTAAGCTGGCGGAGTTTAGACGTATCCTGTCACCGCTGGGCTACACGGTCAAAGGGCTCACCGAACTGGGGCATGACAGCGACTTTGACGAAACAGGCGAAACTTTCACCGAGAACGCCATAATCAAGGCAAGTGGTGCATTTAAACTCACTTCACTTCCATCTATAGCAGACGATTCAGGGCTTTGCATTGACGCACTGGGCGGTAAACCCGGTGTACAATCGGCAAGATTTTTGGGTGAAGACGTAAGCTATCCCGAAAAGATGGCAAAGATAGTGGACATGATGGAAAGCGTCCCTCAAAGCGACAGAACAGCACGTTTCACCTGCGCGATAGTCTATACAAACGGCGACGAACAGCATGTATTTGAGCATAGTTGCGAAGGATATATAGGACACGAGCCGATAGGGGAAAAGGGCTTTGGCTACGACCCTATTTTCATGGTGGGCGATAAAAGTTTCGCCACCATGTCCGACGAGGAAAAAGACAGCATCAGCCACAGAGGAAAAGCGCTCAGAGCGTTTTCAGAATTTATGACGATACACAAATAAGGAGAAATATTTATGTTAACACCAAAGGAAAGAGCGAGACTTCGCTCACTTTCAAACGATATGAAGGCGATACTACAGGTAGGTAAAAACGAGATAACCGAAGCAGGCATAAAGCAGGTAAATGACGCACTCGAAGCACGTGAACTTATAAAGATGTCAGTACTTGAATCGTCACCGTACACAGCGACAGAGGCGGCGCACATCTACGCTGAAGCCACCGACAGCGAAGTGGTATCTGTTATAGGCTTTAAGTTTATACTCTACCGCAAGAATAAGAAAAATCCAAAGATATGAGAATAGGAATATACGGCGGTACGTTTAACCCCGTCCACAACGGTCATGTGCGTTTTGGCCTATTTGCGCTTAACGAACTGCAACTTGACAAGTTGTTAGTTATACCTACACTGTCCCCACCGCACAAGAGCAGTGCGGAAGTTGTAAGCGGTGAACACAGACTTAATATGCTAAAGCTTGCCTTTAATGGTGCTGAAAAGGTTACTGTGTCAGACATGGAACTAAAGCGAGGCGGAGCGAGCTATACAGTGGATACGCTCACCGAGATAAAACGCATATATCCCGCCGAGGCGGAGCTCTTTTTGATAGTGGGGAGTGACATGTTTATGTCGCTACACAGATGGAAGGACTATAGACGCATCTGCGAGCTTGCAACAGTCTGCACAGCCCCACGTAAAGATGAGGACATACCGCTGATAGAACAGTACCGTTCAGAGCACAGCGACCTTAAAAGTAAAGTGCTGAACCTATCTGTACTGGAAACCTCGTCAACCGACGCCAGAAGAGGAGATGTCCATGAGCTACCCGACATTGTGAGGGAGTATATACGTCAAAATTCGCTGTATGGCTATGATAAAAAAGTCGTGGAATATGACATAGACACCCTCACCGCGGTTATCAGAAAACTGCTAGGCGATAAGCGCTATAAGCACAGCTTAAATGTTGCAGATATGGCAGAGATACTAGCGATACATCATGGCGAAAATAGTCACTACGCATATGTGGCAGGGCTTGTACACGATATCACAAAAGAGTTCCCCGAAAAAGAGCAGTTGAGACTTCTCGCAAAGAGCGAGTGCAAGGACGACCCCCTCCTTCATGCCATCCCACCAATATGGCACGGATTTACCGCCGAAATTTACCTTATGTATGAATTAAACCTGCTGAATACAGCGATACTAAAAGCAGTACGCTATCATTCGGTAGGACATAGTAATATGACAACACTTGAAAAAATTGTATATCTTGCAGACATAGTATCAGCGGATAGGAAGTATAACGGCGTGGAAAAACTCCGTGAACTTTGCTTTGATAATTTGGATGCGGCTCTGTTAAAGGTGTTGGCGAGGTCGTTGTCAGACAATTTAAAGGACAAGCTACCGATATATAGTAGTACCCTAACCGCCTATAACAGTCTGGTTTTAGAAAAAAGTTGCGGCGGAAATAACGATATTGAGGGATAACTCTTGCCTTTTTATGAAAAGCGTATTATTATACTCGTAACCGCTTTTGCCGCACTGCTTATCTGTGTAGCGTGGCTGACTGTATATAACGAGCCTCCGATGCTGATTATTGACGAAACAGAACCGGATAGCGCATACGACCCCGACACCTCTGCACAACCGCTTGACCTGTTTAGTCTACTGCTCTATGTCACAAGCGATGCCGGAAACCAACTTGAGTGGGCGGCGGTGGTCAACAGTGAAGTAGGAGAGCACCTGTATGTCTTGGAGCTGGACACTGATCTGTTTGTAGGTGTAGAATTTCCCGGTGGACGACTTTGTGACGCTTATAGTAGTGACGGTAACAACGACGGTGGAAGTGGTACAGGCAATCTAATCCGAGTAGTGCAGGAGCAGTTTTTAATTGACGTAGACTACACTGCGGCTTTCGACATGACGGACATGCCTAAGATTATTACGGCACTTAGCGATTACAGCGCTTTGGAGGGAAGTGTTCTTCCCCACATACCCAAAGAAGAAGCTCTTTTGACAATAGCGGACAGCCTGTCCACCACCGAAACGCTACAACTATTTGAGCTTTCTGCACAGCTTACACAAATTTCAAATAGCGATATACCGTCAACTCATATCGGCCACGTTTTCGGTGGACTCGTAGACATCTCCCCCGAAAACCTAGTATATCTACAAGCGCCAACCTTTCCCGGCAACTTTGGAGAGATAGATGTAGTTGTAGCCGATAGAGACGAACTGACCCAAATAGTAAATAAATACTTTAAAGACGATGATATTGTGAATGTGGACGAAGTATTTACCCGAGTTCCACCGAACAGAAGCGAAACCTCATAAGGTTAGTGCTTGAGCGATACTTTGTGTATATTCACAATGGCATACCAAAATATTAGGAGGTTTTTTAGTGATTACACTTAACAAGGCAAAACTTGTAGCAAGAACATTGGAGGATAAAAAAGGCCTCGACATCAAGGTGATAGAAGTTAGCAACCTCACCACACTCGGCGACTACTTTGTCATAGCGACAGGGACAAGCACCACACATGTGCGCTCGCTGTGTGACGATGTAGAGGAAGCACTTGAAAAGGCAGGCATTGTCAACAAGCGCATAGAAGGGTACGCAAGTCAGCAGTGGATACTTATGGACTACTATGACGTTATCGTGCACATATTCCAAAAGGAAACCAGAGAGTTCTACGCTTTAGAGCGACTGTGGGCGGACGCCCCTGTCCTAACCGACTACGAACCTGTAGCCGAGTAATAAAGTGTGAGTAAAGGAGTTTTACCGTGAATTATAATCACATAAACATAGAAAAAAAGTGGCAGAACATATGGGAAACCGAGTTTACCTTTTCCGCTACAAAGGACTACACCAAAAAGAAGTTTTACCCACTGGTCGAGTTTCCCTATCCATCGGGAGACGGTCTTCACGTCGGTCATCCCAGGCCATACACAGCACTGGATATTGTCGCAAGAAAGCGCCGTATGCAGGGCTATAACGTGCTGTACACTATCGGTTGGGACGCTTTCGGACTGCCTACCGAGAACTTCGCTATAAAAAACAAGATACACCCCGAGATTGTCACAAAAAACAATGTCGATCGCTTTAGACAGCAGATAAAAATGCTCGGTATTTCCTTTGACTGGAAACGAGAGGTAAACACCACAGACCCCGACTACTACCGCTGGACACAGTGGATATTCTTACAATTACTAAAGCATGGACTCGCTTACAAAAAGGAGATGCTGGTAAACTGGTGCAACTCCTGTAAGTGTGTGCTTGCAAACGAGGAAGTCGTGGACGGCAAGTGTGAGCGCTGTGCAGGTGAAGTTGTCCGCAAGGTGAAAAACCAGTGGATGCTAAAGATTACCGACTACGCTCAAAAGCTACTTGACGGACTGGAAACTGTCGAGTATGTGGAGCGTGTTAAGCTGTCCCAACGCAACTGGATAGGACGCTCGGAGGGTGCTGAAATTGACTTTACCACCACAGCAGGGGAGACGCTCACCGTCTACACCACCCGCCCCGACACCATCTACGGCGCAACCTACATGGTAATATCCCCCGAACACCCGTACATTGAAAAGTGGGCGGACAAAATAACAAACTTAGCCGACATAAAGAGCTACGCTGCCGTGGCCGCTAAAAAGTCAGAATTTGAGCGCGCTCAGCTTGTCAAGGAAAAGACAGGTGTATGTATTGACGGTGTAAGCGCCGTAAATCCGATTACAGAAAAGCAGATACCAATATTTGTGTCTGACTACGTGCTGATGTCATACGGAACAGGCGCTATTATGGCTGTACCGGGGCATGACGGGCGTGACTGGGAGTTTGCAAAGGCATTTTCACTACCGATAGTTGAGGTTGTGTCCGGCGGTGATGTAACAGTAGCCGCACATGAGGACAACGAAAACGGTGTAGCCATTAACTCACCGCTTATTGACGGACTAAAGGTAAAAAAAGCAAAAGAGAAGATGACCGCCATAGTCGAGGAGCGTGGAATAGGCAGACGCAGGGTGAACTTCAAACTGCGTGACTGGGTATTCTCCCGTCAACGCTACTGGGGCGAACCTATCCCTGTCGTCATTTGCGACTGCTGTGGTTATGTTCCGCTTGAAGAGTCGGAACTACCGCTAAAGCTCCCTAACGTGGAACACTACGAGCCGACCGATAACGGCGAGTCGCCACTTGCCGCCCTTACAGACTGGGTAAACGTGCCCTGTCCAAAGTGTGGAAAGCCTGCAAAGAGAGAAACCGACACCATGCCACAGTGGGCAGGTTCTTCGTGGTACTTCCTACGCTATGCTGACCCTGACTTCAGCGGTGGAGTAGCGTCAAAAGAAGCGATGGACTACTGGATGCCTGTCGACTGGTACAACGGCGGTATGGAACACGCCACACTGCACATGCTCTACTCACGCTTTTGGCATAAGTTCCTGTTCGACATCGGCGTAGTAACCACCCCCGAGCCGTATGCAAAGCGCACAAGCCACGGCTTTATACTCGGCGAGGGCGGCGAAAAGATGTCCAAATCTCGTGGAAACGTCGTAAACCCCGATGATATCGTAAAGGAGTTCGGCGCTGACACGTTTAGGCTCTACGAGATGTTTATAGGCGACTTCGAAAAGGCGGCGTCGTGGAGTCACAGCTCTATAAAGGGTTGCAGACGCTTCCTAGAGCGCCTGTGGGGACTCTGCGACATGGTCGAAGGGGACAACAAAACCAACGCCGCACTGATAACGCCACTGCACAAGACCATCAAAAAGGTATCAGCCGACATTGAAAGCATGGGCTTTAACACCGCAGTTGCGCAGATGATGACCTTTATGAACGAGATATACACCGTAGGCTCTATCAGCCATAGTCAGTTAAAGACACTGCTTTGCCTGTTAAACCCATTTGCGCCACATATTACCGAGGAAATATGGGAGCGGATGGCCTACAAAGGCAGGGTTCACGAACAACCCTACCCGGTCCACGACGAAGCACTTTCGGTGGACAGCACAGTGGAGATAGTCGTACAGCTAAGCGGCAAAATCAAAGCAAGGATGACAGTACCCTCCGACATTACCGCCGAGCAGATGAAGCAGGAAGCAAAAGATCACCCCGAGGTCAAGCCGCTGCTTGACGGCAAAACTATAGTTAAAGAGATAGTAGTGCCGGGCAAGCTTGTGAATATCGTGGCGAAGTAGGGGCGCACCTTGTAGTACCTGAAATCTCTGTGAGCCACCCGGTTCGGACGAATCTGTTGAACAAAAAATGTAGGGGCGACCTTTGTGGTACGCCCGAAACCAAGGTTAAACCAAAGTTTCGGGCGCACACATAGGTGCGCCCCTACAGTATGTTGTGTTTTGACGGAAGATAGCCTATTATTATAGGCTAGTCATTTTTGCTTTTGGGGTATGGGGTTTTCACGTCTGTTAGCCCCAATAGATAATCAACACTGGTGTTATAAAACACAGCCAACTTGCACAGAAGTTCCACGGGTATAACTCGTTCGCCACGTTCATATTTTGAATACAGGCTTTGGTCACACATAAGATATTCGGAAACCTCTTTTTGCTTTATGTCGCCGTCTTCACGCAAATCACGTATTCTCAATTTCATTTTATCACCCTAAATTATTATATGTTAGGACAATATGTACTATTGATTTTTTGGACAAAAAGTCCTATAATGTACAAGAGGTGATAAATATGACAGTAACTTTTCTGGGACTCAATAAAAATTATTACCACGGCAAAGAAGTGGAACAGTGACTGCTTGACACAGTCGAGGAGCTCATTTTAGACGGTGCAGTGACTTTCTACTTTGGCGATAGCGGCTATTTTGACAATTTAGCTAAGGAAGCAATCTGGGTGCTCAAGAAAAAACACCCTCATATCGAGAGCATTTTAGTTATTGCCTATTTGGGTAGTCGAATTGATTTCGATAAAATAGATGGCTTTACTTTCCCGGGAGTTGACTATGCGACACCTGAAACCGCTGTGCAGATACGAGACGAATGGTTGATGAGAGAAAGTGATACAATAATATCGGGGGTTATTCACGAAAGCGAAGCTACCACGGCATTGCTTAAGTTTGCCGCCGAAATGGGAAAGCGTATTATCAACTACCTCGATAGAGGATGACTGCAGTACATACAAAAAATGTCTACTGTTCACATCAGGATGAATATATCCATAAGAATATAAAAAATCAATAACCTTCAAATACTTGAAAAACATAGGTAGTATTACTGACAAGCAAGCAAAAAACACAAACTTTTTGAATGGTTTACGTAATTTTAACAATTGTAATGCCGTTTCAGCTATTGACATAGCAGTCTGAATTGTGTATAATAAGTTTGTAATTCCATATGGAAAATACTCCTGCTTTATGCGTTGGGAGGGAAATATAAGTGTCTGAAATAAGAGTTAAAGACAATGAGTCTTTGGATAGTGCTCTGAGAAGGTTTAAGAGATCCTGCGCAAAGAGCGGTGTGCTTGCAGAAGTGCGTAAGAGAGAGCATTATGAGAAGCCATCTGTTCGTCGTAAGAAGAAGTCAGAGGCTGCACGTAAGAGAAAATTTAAGTAGTCGTCAATAGCGATAGCTTATAAGTAACTTACAAAATATCTTAAAAGCGTAAAAAAGCGAGCTTTATGCTCGCTTTTTCATTATGCTATTTTACAGCCGTACAATATTAACATACAAAAGGGAGTAAAAAATGTTGCTACCACACAAAGTATATAAAAACGTATCCGAGATTTCTCCATCAGTCCTACTTAAAAACGGTATCAAGGGCATAATCGTAGACATCGACAACACCCTCACCACCCACGACAACCCACATCCATACCCATATGTAAAGCAGTGGCTGTTAGACCTCGAAAGTCACGGCATAAAGATAATCGCAGTGTCCAACAACACCGCCGAGCGTGTTCACCCATTTGCGGAAATTCTAGGGCTTGACTATATAGCGGACGGTAAAAAGCCACTCTCCACAGGACTGCGACGTGCCGCAAACCGTCTGGGACTACCGAAGAGCAAGCTGGCGATAGTGGGCGATCAGATTTTCACCGACATCTTAGGCGGTAGACTTTACGGCATTGTATCGCTATTTGTAGAGCCTATCCAGCCGGAGAGCACAGCATTCTTCAAATTCAAGCGCACACTGGAAAAGCCGTTACTGGCACTCTACCACACTCTCAACGAGAGATAATGCTCCGTAGCGCCTCCACAGCATACTCCACATCTTCGGCAGTATTATTATACCCAAACGAAAACCGCACAGCCCCACTCTCAAAAGTCCCCAAGCTCCTATGGGCAAGCGGCGCACAGTGTAGCCCCGAGCGTGTCATAACTCCAAACTCGCTGTCAAGGCGAAATGCCACTTCCGAGTTATCCACCGTCTTAAAATTAAGCGGCAACACTGCACAGCGCCCCATGGTAGACTTAAGCCCCACCACCTCAACAACATCAGCTTTAAACCGCTGCTGTACACGTTCTATCATAAGCCGTGTAAGTTCCAATTCGTGTGCGAAAATATTCTGTTGACCGACCTCTGTGATATACTTCAGCGAGTGACCCAGCGCTGCAATACCAACGACGTTGAGCGTCCCCGCTTCCAACCTATCAGGGTAGAGTGGGGGAGCGCTGTCCAGTTCGGAGTAACTGCCTGTCCCGCCCGTGAACACAGGCTCGACCAGTTCCGCCATCCTCTCACTCAGTAGTATACCACCCAAACCGGGCAGTGCAAGCAGACCCTTATGTGCAGTAAAGCAGAGCGCATCGACACCGAGTGAGCGCATATCTATAGGTAAAACCCCTGCGGACTGTGCGGTGTCAAGCACAAACAGAAGTCCATGAGTTTTACAAATTTCCGCCACCTGTTCTATCGGCATTAGTGTACCGCATACATTTGATGCGGTGGTCATAATAACGGCCTTTGTGTTTTTCTTTACAGCACTTTCAATATCACCTGCGCCCACAGTGCCAAGAGGAGAAGCGGACACTACCGTAACCTCCACCCCTTTTTTTCTCACTTGCGCTATAGGACGAAGTACTGCATTGTGCTCCATAGAAGTTATGATAACATGGTCACCTTTTTTTAATGTCCCGTGTATAATCATATTGAGCGAATAAGTGACAGACGGCGTAAAAACCGTGTACTCAGACCCATAACCACAAAAGAAACTGTCAAGCAGTTCACGTGTTTCATACACCATACCGCCCACCTTGAGCGAGCTTTGATAATTGCCTCGGGATACGTTAAAAGCGCCGTTTGTGATAATATTTGATACCGCTTCTGCTACTCCGGGGGCTTTCGGGTGAGCGGTTGATGCGTTGTCAAGATAAATACGTTTCATGTTGTTAGCCTTTCGTGAAAAATAAGCGGTAAATTTACCGAAGTGTCGTCATGTACTGTTCACATAATATACTAAGAATGTTACTACTGTCAATGTTTACTTTGTGAATGAAGTGTGGTAGACTAAAGCCGTAAAAGTAGATGCGCACTGCTTTTACGTATTAAGCTGACCCGAAAGAGTTGGCACAATAAGTTATTATTTATGTAAACTACTTTGTATTGATACGGTATATACTTTGCTGTATAATATTTTGTAGATTGGAAACTCTTAACCCGTGTGCTCTAGCATTGTTATGCATGGAGCGGAAAGGAATTAGTTTGAAAATAAGATTTTCAAACTCGCAGTTTTGTGTTCTTTGGCACAGCCTCAGTTTTTGTAGTATCAAAAAACATATGTGATAAAAACCACACAAAACTTGCAGAAAGGAATTACTATGAATAAGATTGTTACACTACCCGTAATCACACTGCGAGGACTTGTCTTGTTTCCTAAGATGGTCTTCCACTTTGACATAGGACGTGAGCGCTCGATAGCCGCTCTTGACAAGGCGATGAAGACAGAGCGACTCGTCTACTTAGTAGCACAAAAAGAAGCAAGCGACGAAAAACCATCAGAAAACAAGCTGTACAACGTCGGCGTTGTGGGCGAGATAAAGCAAGTAATAAAACTACCCGGTATGGGGCTCAGAGTTATGGTCGAGGGCTTATACCGTGCTAAAACGGTGGGTATACTTGGAGAAGAGCCATACATTGAAGCGGAAATTGCAGAATTCCCTCTAAAGTCGCTAAAGCGCACCGACCCGGACGAAATAAGCGCCTTCGTCCGCACCGTCAAAGAGCTGTTTGACGAATACGCTGACCTTTCCCCAAAACTCCCCAAGGAGATAATACAGTCGGTGACAAGCGAGGAAGACCCTCTGATGCTCGGCGAGTTTTTAGCCGGGAATCTGTCCATTTCGCTGAAAGATAAACAGCGTATACTTGCGCAGTCAAATGTGCTGACACGCCTTGAGATACTCGCACACATACTGGAAAACGAAAACAACATACTCGGCTATGAGCGTGACCTCTACATGATGGTCAAAGAGCATGTGGACAAAAACCAGCGTGAATACTACCTCCGTGAGCAGATGAAGGTGATACAGCGTGAACTCGGCGAAGGCGAAGAAAGCGGACTGGGCGAAATAGCGTCCTACGTGTCTAAGATATCAAAGCTGGGTCTGTCCGAAGAACACGAGGATAAGCTTATAAAAGAGGTGACTCGCCTCAAAAAGCTACCCTCCCAGTCACACGAAGCAGGCGTTATACGTGGCTACCTCGACACCTGCCTGAGCCTACCCTTTAACGTTAAGACAAAAGAGAAGATAAACATAGAGCAGTCCCGTAAACTGCTTGAAAAAGAGCACTACGGCATGAAGAAGGTCAAAGAGCGCATACTGGAACTGATGGCAGTGAGAAAGCTTGCCCCCGATATCAAGGGGCAGATAATCTGCCTTGCGGGCCCTCCCGGAGTGGGTAAAACATCTGTAGCACGCAGTATCGCTAAGGCGCTGGGTAGAAAGTACGTCAGAATGTCACTTGGCGGCGTGCGCGACGAGTCAGACATACGAGGACACCGCAAGACCTACATAGGCGCAATGCCGGGTAGAATTATTACAGGACTGAAGTCGGCAGGCAGTGCAAACCCACTGTTCTTGCTTGATGAAATTGATAAACTCGGATCTGACCACAGGGGAGACCCCTCATCGGCATTGCTTGAGGTGTTGGACAGTGAGCAGAACATGGCGTTTGTAGACCACTACATCGAGATACCGTTTGACCTCTCCGATGTGCTGTTTGTTGCTACCGCCAATAACATTGACGCAATCCCTGCGCCACTACGTGACCGTATGGAGATAATCCATATGTCAGGATATACACGTGAGGAGAAGTTTCACATTGCAAAGCGTCACCTGCTACCAAAGCAGACCGAGCGTCACGGACACACAAAGAAGAGCCTTAAACTTGAGGACAGCGCCCTGTACGGCCTTATTGACCACTACACCAGAGAGTCGGGCGTGCGTAACCTTGAGCGTTTTATAGCAACCCTTGCAAGAAAAGCCGCACTTAAGGTGGTGGAGCAGGGAGGGGAGAAAGTCACAATCGGCCAGAGCGCCCTCGTCGACTACCTCGGCTCTAAAAAGTTCCGCACCGAACAGCTTACAACACAGGACGAAGTGGGCGTAGTAAACGGCCTAGCGTGGACCTCTGTCGGCGGTGAGATGTTAAAGGTTGAGGTGGCAGTGCTTGAAGGCACAGGTAAGCTTGAACTGACAGGCTCACTCGGTAGCGTCATGAAGGAGTCGGCACAGACCGTTATCAGCTTTGTACGCAGTATCAGCAAACAGTACGGCATAGAGAGCGATTTCTACAAGACAAAGGATATACACATCCATTTCCCCGAAGGTGCAGTCCCCAAGGACGGCCCATCGGCAGGTATAGCAATCTGCACGGCAGTGGTGTCCGCACTTACAAATAGGAAAGTAAGCAGAGTTGTCGCCATGACAGGTGAGATAACGCTTAGAGGCAAGGTGCTTGCTATCGGAGGACTAAAGGAGAAATCAATGGCGGCACACCGAGCAGGCTTGACAACCGTGATTATCCCCAAAGATAACGAACCTGACCTGGATGAAGTGGACGAAGCTGTTAAAAACTCGATAAAGTTCGTTACTGTCACCGATGCACATCAAGTGCTTGCACTCACACTGGAAAAAGCGGATGAACAGTTATACGACTTTGACGAATGCAAAAGCGTAGGTATAGAAACACCGCCTATGTTTGAACAAAACGTTGTACCTGTTACAGTGTAAACATATATTACGGCAACTCTGTTTTTAGGGGTTGCCGTATTTGCTATTTGTGTTACAATATAATAGAAGAAATTTAGTACCGTTACAGTGAACGGTATACACATAAACAAAGTTAACAAAGAAAGGCTGACCGTATGAATACGAATGATATTAAACTGTCCGACGTTAAATTTGAAAGCTCCTTTGGAGTGGCGTCACAGTTGCCGCCCTCTGATTTGCCCGAAGTTATTTTTGCAGGGCGTTCAAATGTTGGCAAAAGTTCGCTGATAAACAAGTTCTTTAATAGAAAATCGCTTGCTAGAGTTAGCTCCATGCCGGGCAAGACAATCACCATTAACTTCTTCAGCTGTAGTGAAGTGATGTTTGTGGACCTCCCCGGCTACGGCTATGCGAAGAGAAGCCGCAGTGAACAGGAGCGTTTTTCCAAGCTAATTGACGGCTACTTCGCTATGGAGCGTGATATCGCTCTGGTCATACTGCTGCTTGACATGCGCCACCCACCGTCAAAAGACGACCAGCTGATGATTAACTTTCTACGTCAAGTGGAGTTACCGTTTATAGTTGCGCTCACAAAGGCGGACAAACTTAACAAAACAAACCGTGCGGAGCGCCTCTCACTAATTCACAAAGAAATACCAAACGGCGAAGATATAGAATATGTCATAACTTCCTCGTCAAACGGCGAAGGGATGGACAATTTGTTAGAAGCTGTCAAGCGGTACACATACACAGAGCCGATGGAGCAGGACTAACCGAAACATAATATTACAATCATACGGGAAGGTATTAACGATGAACACATACGGAAGCTTTGCGTATCACTACGATCGATTTATTGGGGATATAGACTACAAATGCAGAGCGAACTACTTTGACAAGCTCATTAAAGGACACACAAAAGTGTCCACCCACTCAAAGCGAAACAAGGGTATCTTGCTTGACCTTGCATGTGGGACAGGTAGCTTGTCGGTAGAGATGGCGAAACTGGGTTATGACGTTGTGGGCGTTGATGGCTCGGAGGAAATGCTAGGCGTCGCTATGGGTAAGGAAGGACTTGAAGAGGTGCTCCTGCTTCATCAAAACATGACCGACCTCGACCTTTACGGCACTGTAGACGCTGTAGTCTGCGCACTTGACAGCATAAACCACCTTGCTGACATCAAGGAAGTCGGCAAGGTTTTTGAGCGTGTCGCCCTCTTTTTAGAGCAGGGAGGAGTGTTTATATTCGACGTCAACTCGGCATATAAACACAGGCATGTACTGGCGGATAACACGTTTGTATACGAACAGGACGAAGACATACTTGTCTGGCGAAACTATACGAACAGAAATCTTATAACAGATATAGAGATAGACATATTCGCAAAGGAAAACGGAAACTACATACGTGTGACTGAACGCTTCACAGAAAGAGCCTACCCTGTAAAAAACCTGGTAAACCTCCTGAAAAAGTCAGGCTTTGAGGACATAAAAATTTACGCCGCCGACACACAAAAGCCGCCCACAATCAAATGCGAGCGGCTGGTGTTTTTAGCTGTTAAGGCATAGGTTAGCCGAGTAGTTTTTTAGATGCATCGTAGATTTCACTGCCATGCGAGACTATTATGTCGGCTTTTTCTATCTCAAACGGAGTGTAGCTGTAGCCACAACCGACAAACGGTATGTTGTTAAAACGTGCGGCGTCAATATCGTAGACACGGTCGCCCACCATGACAGCGGAAGACGGTTTAACCCTGTCAAGCAGGAGCTTTAGCGTGTCATTCTTAGTAAGTCCGGGGAGAAGTTCTTGTTTATGGTCTACCGGTAGCTTCATAATATCTACCACGAGGTCTATATACTCCATCGGTGCATTTGAGCAGACAGCCACTAAAATACCGTCTTCATGTAGCTTTTCGATAGTCTCACGAATCCCGGGAAACGGTGCGGCGAGTTCTGCAATATACTGGGTCTCCCAGTAGAACTCCCTCTTTAAAAAGTACTCAGCTTCCTCCGCTGTCAGGTCGGGCATCAACTCATAAACGTAGTCGATCCCTCTTTTCCCCAGGCAGCCTACAAGCTGTTCGTCGGTGAACACGCTGTCGTCCCTACCGAGGTCCTTAATAGCACTGCGCTGTGCAGGCACTGAGTACATATGGGTTTGGCTAATCGTGCCGTCCATATCAAATACAACCATTTGCTTCATTTTCTATTCTCCTTTTAATGTTTGGCACTGCCAAATTAATAAACCATATTTTTTCTTTGCTATTCTACAACATTATACTTTATTTTTACGGTTTGGTCTATATAATTTTTGCAATAGAATGTGTAAAAATAACTGTTGGTTTTTTGAGTGGAAAATGATATAATTAACTAAAATGCAAAGAGCGTAGAGGTTGCATCAAACCATGGACTTTTTCATAATCGTGGTTATTTTTCACAGCTTTAAAACCACAAAAGGATGGTAACCGCATGAAGAAAAAAGTACTGCTCAAAGGGTGTATTGTCGGTGGGTTTGATAGAGAACAGGTGCTTAGGCATATTGAAAACATGCGTGAGAGCCATAACGATGAGCGTGAGGGATATATACGTAAAATCGAGGAGCTGACGGTAAAACTTTCCGATAGAGAGCATTTGCTGGATTTGATGGAGGAAAGAGGAAACGTCGCAAAAGATGACCTCCACCGTGAGCAGCTTCGCTGTAATGAGCTTTCCGAGATGGTGGACAACCTCACATCAGAAGTGCGAAACGTCAGGCTTGAAAACTTTGAAAAGCAAAGGGAACAGGAAAACGTCGCTCGACTGGTCAAAGACAACCTAAGCTTGTCTCTACAGCTTTCCGAAGCACGCTCCGAGCTTAGCGACACTCATATTATACTGGGTAAAGTGATGAACATACTGGCAGGACGGATAACCGAAATAGATGAAACACTGATAATTGACAGCTAGAATGTATCATTTTCATACTGTTTCGTGTACAAATGAGTTATGAGTATAAATGAAAGGCGAGTGAACGATGCCACTTTTTTCAAAACGCTCTGATAGTAAAGTAGCTGTCACCGCTGTTATAGTGGCGGCAGGGAGTTCTGTCCGAATGGGCGAGAATAAAATGTTTATCCCTCTGCTTGATAGGACAGTTATAGAACACACGGTGGACACGTTTGTGTACTGCCGTGATGTAACAGATATAGTGCTAGTAACATCGGAGGAGAGCATACCGCAGATGTACGAGCTGTTTGGCGAGTGTGACAAGCTTCGCTGTATTGTACGTGGAGGTGTTACACGTACTGCGTCGGTGTCACACGGTGTAAATGCAATCACGTGGAAGTGCGATTATATTGCTATCCACGACGGCGCACGTCCGCTGGTCACTGATACGCTTATTTCAAACGTTATCCATGACGCAAAGCTTCACGGTGCCGCAACCGCCGCTGTTGCCAGCGTGGACACTGTTAAGATAGCGAAGGACGGTTTTGTGCAGTCCACACCACTGCGTAGTACTGTCTACTCGGTGCAAACTCCGCAGGTGTTTCGCTACGGCGACTTTTTGCGAGCGTTAGGGGACAGCAAAGGCGAGTATACAGACGACTGCCAACTCATGGAAGAGCAGGGCTACCCCGTCTACCTTTCGCAGGGGGACTCTCACAATATAAAGGTAACCACCCCCGGGGACATAGCACTGGCGGAATTTTATTTAGAGGAATATGAGTATGTTTAGGATAGGTCACGGTTATGATGTACATAAACTTGTAGAGGGGCGTAAGCTTATACTTGGCGGTGTCCATATACCGCATTGTTTAGGTCTCCTGGGGCACTCGGACGCTGATGTGCTTACACACAGCATTATAGACAGCCTACTCGGTGCCGCCGCACTCGGGGACATCGGCAGGCATTTCCCCGATAGTGATGAACAGTATAAAGGTGCAGACAGTTTAGCGCTTCTTAGCAAAGTCTCATCAATGCTTGCAGAAAAGGGCTATGAAGTGGCGAATATCGACTGCACTATAGTAGCACAGAAACCAAAACTGTCCCCCTACATTGCCGAGATGGAGGAACGGATAGCGCAGGTCTTATCACTACCTACCGACTGGGTAAATGTCAAGGCCACCACCGAAGAAGGACTGGGCTTTACAGGTGAGCAGAAGGGGATAAGCGCATTTGCGGTCTCGCTTTTGCGGAGGATGTAGGAGAGTGGATTAAACTTTTAGAGATAAGCTATGTTTTACAGTGCAAAAAATTGCAATATCGACATAGATGGCACTACAATGGATTATGTAACGTTTGGGAATGGTAAAAAGAACTTAATCATAATACCCGGTTTAGGAGATGCGTTAAAAACAGTTAAGGGAATGGCGTTTATTCTTTCTTTTATGTACAGGATTTTTGTTAAAGATTACAAAGTATACGTCTTCAGCAGAAAAAACAAGCTCCCCGATGACTACCGAACTAAAGACATGGCGAAAGATTTAGCTGTTGTTTTAAACAAATTGGGGATTGATAAAGCTTTTGTGCTTGGTGTTTCGCAAGGCGGCATGATTGCTCAATATCTCGCTTTGGATCACCCTGAAATAGTGGAAAAGCTTGTACTCGCAGTTACATTATGCAGACCAAACAACACATCAAAAGCAGTTCTGAATGACTGGATAAACCCGGCTCAAGCCGGTGACTTTAAAAGTATTTTTGTTGACACTGCCGAAAAAACATATACAGAGAAAAAATTAAAACACATCAGAATATTTTACCCACTACTTTGTAAAATCTCCAAGCCTAAAAGCCTTAACAGGTTTATTGTACAAGCAAATTCTTGTTTGAACCATGATTGCTATAACGACATTTCAAAGATAAAATGTCCGACATTTGTAATAGGTGGCGGTGATGACAAAATTGCCTGCAAAACAGCTGCTACAGAGATGTCAAGACAAATAATTAACAGTAGACTTAAAATATATAAAGGGTATGGGCATGGCACATATGAGGAAGCAAAAGATTTTAATAATCTGGTGCTAGGTTTCTTAAATGACGGAGTATAATGTTTACATTTTGGAGCTAGACACCTCTTGACGAAGTAGTTTAATAACTTGTGAGAAACAAATGTCAATTTGACGTAATATTTTAAAAAGGCTATAGAACTGTAGCTTTTTTTATGATAATATAAAAATACATAATGGTAGGGGTGAGGATATGTTTGCGGAGATAGTATCGCTGATACAGACGGTAAGCTTTCGGGATATCGTTGATGTATTGTTGGTGGCGTTTTTGATATTTCAAGCTATAAAGCTTGTGAGGGACACGAGGGCGGCGCAGCTTGTCAAAGGGCTTGCGCTTATATTGCTTTTGTATTTGGTGTCCGACTTCTTTGACCTTGTCACCATGAACTTTTTGATAGCGGCACTACTGCAGATAAGTGCCACGGCTCTGCTGGTAGTGTTTCAACCTGAACTTAGGCGCGCGCTTGAACAGATGGGGCGCTCTCGTATAGGTAGCTCGTTTTTTCAGGCACCGTCTGATATTGATGAAGTAAACCGCCGTTGGAATGCCGCAATTCAGGAAATCGGAGATGCTGTAAAAGAGTTGTCCGATGAAAAGACCGGCGCACTTTTAGTAATAGAGCGTCAGACCATGTTAGGCGAGATAACCGCTACAGGCACGCTTGTGGACAGCGCTGTAAGTCAGGCGATCATTTGCAATCTGTTCTTTCCCAATTCGCCGCTTCATGACGGTGCGGTTATAGTGAGAGACGCAAGGGTGCATTCGGCAGGGTGTTTTTTGCCGCTTTCGGAAAATAATGAGATAAGCAAACAGCTGGGCACACGCCACAGAGCCGCTCTCGGTATGAGCGAGAATTCTGATGCTATTGTTATCATCGTGTCCGAGGAGACTGGTGTGATTTCTTCTGCCCGAAACGGCAGGCTCAAGAGGGGCTACACCTCCGCTCAGCTTGTTAATGAACTTCGTTCTTTGCTTATTTCTGAAAAAAGGAAGGAAGAAAAGCAAGGCTTTAAGCCCCTTTTCATGAAGGGTAAGAAATGAACATAATCAGAAATATAAACGTATATATAAAAAAGCTACTGCAAAACACCACTTTTCTACTTGTTCTGTCCGTCTTAGTGGCGTTTAGCCTATGGCTATGGGTAGTTACATTTATCGACACTAAGGTAGATGTCACGGTGAGGGACGTGCCTGTAGCAATAAATGTTGAAACCAGTGGAGCAGGTGGTTTGGGACTGGACACAATACTTGATGAGGAAGTGCAAGTTGATGTCGAGATAAACGGAGACCGAACTGTAGTGGGCTCTATAGACGCTGACGATATCCGTATAGAGGCGGTACTCTCTGACGTTACAGGGGCCGGGGTGTGGGAACTGCGCCTTGAGGGGTATGACTACCGCATAAAAGGCTTTGACATTGTCACCCTTAACCCTTCAACCATAAACGTACGCTTTGATTATATCCTTTCCAAGACACTACAGGTAGAGCCGCTGATTTCGGGGCTTAGCTTGCCCGAGGGTTATATTATGAGTGACGTGTTGGTGACACCGACCGAGTTGATGGTCACCGGCCCTGCAGCAGAGCTTTCGACTGTTGATACGGCGGCTGTAACTATATCGCTCGAGGATCCGCTCACTGATGTCACAACTGTAAACGGTGAAATCAGCTTGTTTGACCGCAATTTAATGGTCGTAGAAAATGAGTTGTTGTCTACTGATGTAAGTAATGTGTTAGTGACGATACCTGTGCTTAAGAAAAAGACGGTATCGGTGGACGCAGAGTTTGAGAACCATCCGGAGTCGTTTAGTGCGACAAGTCTTAACGATATTATAAGTCCAAACACTATTGAAATTGTTGGTAGCAGTAGCAGTGTGGACGCAATAGAACGGTTAAGCGTAGGGCCTATAGATATGACCAAGCTACAGCCCGGGATGGAGTTTGAGTTTGAACTCAGCTTCCTGTTAGGTACAAGACCAATGGACGAGGAAGTTACCACTGCCACAGTTACTATTCCCGAGGAGGGATACTCATCGAAGATCTTTAATGTGGAAACCGTCATGTTTGACAGCGTACCTAACGGTTTTGAGGTGGAGCTTGTTGATGAGTTTGTGCCTGAGGTGCTGGTTTACGGTCCTGAGGATATACTGGAAAACCTTGAAGCAGAGGATCTATTCGGGGAAGTGGATTTGTTTACCTTGGAAACCGAAGAAGGTCAAATGTCAGTGCCTGTGTCAATACAGATTGACGGAGTAAACAGCTGCTGGGTATTCGGTGAATATACAGCTACAATAGATATAACGGAAATAGTAGAAGCGTCATAATTGAAAGGGGGTAAGCCCACATTTTAGGTCTGTGTGGTGGTTGGCTGTACAGGCTTATGATGTGGGCATAATCATGTCGATTTTAGTATCTAACATTCGTCTGCCGTTTAATGTGGACGAACACGAAGCAATATCCAAAGCGAAAGTGATAGTTGGTGACTACTCAAAACTTGTCACAACTGCGGACATTTCACGTGTGTCCATAGACGCAAGGCGGCAGGAGATCACAAAGGTGTACACGGTGGAGCTTTCACTGACGCAGGGCGAAGAGAAAGCGGTCAGTGACATTGCTGACAACAACGTAAGGCTTAAGAAGCAGGAAGTCTTGGAGTTTTCCCATGGCGATAAACCTATTGGGGCACGACCTGTGATTGTGGGCTTCGGGCCTTCGGGTATATTCTCCGCACTTATGCTGGCAGAACAGGGTTATCGCCCGATAGTGTTTGAAAAAGGCGGAAGTGTCGAGGAGCGTGTAAAAGCTGTTCAGACATTTATCGAGAGCGGTAAGCTTAATACGCAGACAAATATTCAGTTCGGCGAGGGCGGTGCAGGTACGTTTTCTGACGGCAAGCTGACCACTCGCATAGGGGACGGTTTGACCACCTTTGTGCTTAAAACTCTCGTAGAGCACGGCGCACCGTCTGATATACTTATAAAAGCAAAGCCGCATGCGGGGACAGATATCCTGCGTGACGTCATTGTGTCGATACGCAAGCATATTGAAAAGCTCGGAGGGGAGATACACTTTAACAGCCCTGTGGACAGCTTTACAGTCAAAAGCGGAAAGATAACGGCGGTGACGGTACACGGCGCGGTTCATCCTGTCGAAAGTGTAATACTTGCGGTGGGTCATAGCGCACGCAGTACGTTTTCGGCACTTGTGAATATCGGCGCACAGCTTGCGATGAAGCCGTACTCTATAGGCTTTAGAATAGAGCATTTACAGAGCGAGATTGACAAGTCACTTTACGGCAAGCACGCCGGACATAAAGCACTCCCGCCTGCCGAGTATCAGCTTTCTCACCGAAAAGGGGACAGAGCGGTTTACACCTTCTGTATGTGTCCGGGTGGAACGGTTGTAGCGGCGGCTTCGGAGGAAGGCGGTGTCGTCACAAACGGCATGAGCCTACATAGCCGAGACGGCAAAAACGCAAACAGCGCTATAGCAGTGTCGGTACTACCGGGTGACTTTGGAGATAGTCTTACTGATCACATCGCCTTTCAGCGAAATTTGGAGCAAAGAGCGTTTGAGCTGGGTGGTGGTAGCTTCACTGCACCTGCTTCGACAGTTGGTAGGTTTATGGGGAGGAACACACCTATAGCAAGCGTTACGCCCACTTACGAGAGGGGGGTGCTGGAAACCGACATAACAAAGCTGTATCCGCCACACCTCGTAAGCGAGTTCCGTGAGGGGCTTAACGTGTTTGGCAGAAAGCTCAAGGGGTTTGACAGCGAACATGCGGTTCTGACAGCCCCTGAAACACGTACGTCCTCGCCTGTGCGCATACTTAGGGGAGAGAACTTGCAAGCTGTCGGAGTGGAAAACCTCTACCCCTGTGGTGAGGGTGCAGGCTACGCAGGTGGTATAATGAGCGCCGCCGTGGACGGTCTAAAGGTGGCGATGCGGATTATGTCGGAGTTTAAACCGTATTAAAGAGAGGGTTTATGCCAAAATTCACACTGACAAATATGGTAATGATACAGGACGAAAGCACGGGCAATGTGCTTGTTCAAGAGCGAGTAAAAGCCTACCCCGGCATAGCGTTTCCCGGTGGACATGTCGAAAAAGGCGAGAGCATCTACGACAGCGCCATCCGTGAAATCAAGGAAGAAACAGGGTTCGAAATCAAAAACTTAACGTCATACGGCTTTATTTACTGGGACTTTTTAGACGGTAGTAAGTACTTCACCTACTTCTACAAAACCTCGGACTACAGCGGCGAAATGCTGACCGAAACAGCCGAAGGTAAGGTTCTGTGGGTTCACCCCGATGACCTTATTGGCATGAAGCTGTCCCAAAATATGGAACATTACTTAAAAATGTTTAGCGGAGGATATACCGAGTGCTACGGTAAACAAATCTCCAAAGATGAATGGGATATCCGGTTTAGGTAACTGTGCAATCATTTAACAGCCACTATATGGTCACAATAGACTAAATTAGATACCTTCTTACATACCAAGGTTGTAGACGTTTGCATAAAACACTAATAAAACAGTTGAAAACAGCAAACGGTTATGATATAATTGTATAACTAACTAGGAATGGGGGAGTACGATGAACATCGTCATAACAGCCAGAAAAACAACTCTCAAGGACTCATTTAAGGAAAAAGTCGAAAAAAAGCTCTCCAAATTTGACCGCTTCTTCGATAGAGAAGCAGACGCAAATGTTGTGGTTACAAACGAGAAGAACCGTGAAACAGTCGAGGTGTCCATCACATACAGAGGCATGATGTACCGCTCGGAAAAAACAACAGGGGACAGGCTTGACAGCCTTGACGCAGTGTGTGATGCACTGTTTGCGCAGATAGTCAAGAATAAGTCCAAACTTGAAAAGCGTGTGCGTCAGGCGGCATTTGATGACATGTCGGCAGTGATGACCGAAGCAAGCTCGGACGTAGAGTTTGAAGAAGAGGCGTTCGACCTCGTGAGAAACAAGGAGTTTGTAGTTCGCCCGATGGTGGTGGAAGAAGCAATACTCCAGATGAACCTTTTAGGTCACAGCTTCTTTATGTTTGAGAACGGTGATACAGGCGAGATGAACGTAGTCTACCGCAGAAATGACGGTGGGTATGGTCTTCTGTCGCCGATTAGAGGTTAGTTTTTGATTTTTTACCCCCCTGTGCTTATTTTTAGTACAGGGGGGTCTGACTAGTTTTATAGATAGAAACCCACTTTTACTATTACAGTAAAGTGTGGTTATTTTTGATATTCAGCTCACCCGTTTGTAAGCTGACTGAAAGGATGTAAAAATGGAATACACAATAGCATGTCCCTGCCTTTTCGGGCTTGAAAGCATACTGTCGGGCGAGGTCAAACGGATGGGCGGTCAAAACGTCGAAGTCACCGACGGCAGAGTGGTGTTCAAAGGGGACGCCGCCATGGTGGTGAAAGCAAACCTGATGTTGCGCACCGCTGAACGTGTCATGATAGTGGTGGGTAGTTTTTCGGCGGACAGTTTCACAAAGCTGTTTGACGGCTCTGCGGAACTCCCGTGGGAGAAATACATACCGCTAGGCTCAGCTTTTCCCGTCAAAGGTTGGTCGCTTCACTCTAAACTTCACAGTATACCGGACTGTCAGGCTATCATAAAGAAGTCGGTGGCAGTGAGGTTATCTAAACACTACCAAAAGGAGTGGCTACCCGAAACAGGTGCCACCTACCAGATAAGGTTCACAATACACAAGGATAATGTCATGCTCATGCTGGATACATCAGGGGAGGGGCTTCATAAGCGTGGCTACCGCCCTGTGTCCAACGCAGCGCCTATAAAGGAAACGCTTGCGGCAGGTATGATTGACCTTGCACGTGTCAAACGTGACTCATTGCTCATTGACCCCATGTGCGGCTCGGGGACTATACTGGTGGAGGGAGCTTCTAAGGCACTTCGTATGCCGAGCGGTATAAAGCGGACATTCGTGTCCGAAACATGGGACATGTTCCCAAGAGAGCTGTGGGCAAGCGTCAAAGAGGATGTTATGTCACAGGTAAACACCGAGCACAGCTTCTCAGCGCAAGGTTTTGACATCGACATCGGCGCAGTGGCATTATCTGCGCAAAATGCTAAAACCGCAGGCTTCTCCGACGTTGTTACAACGTCCTACAGGGAGCTTGCGAACTTTACACCGCCTGACCGCCCTTTTACCGTCATAACAAACCCACCTTACGGCGAAAGGATGTCGGATATACAGTCGGCAGAGGAGCTTTATAAGTTGATGGGACGAGTGTTTCTACCTACCGAGGGTAGCTCTTACTACATAATCAGCCCGAATGAGGACTTTGAAAAGCTGTTTGGGCGACCTGCAAACAAGAGAAGAAAACTGTACAACGGTATGATTCGCTGTACTCTATATATGTACTTTTAATCGGGGGAATACTTTTGAAGTTATGGAATGTTAAGTTAACAAATTCGGAGGACACCCAAGATGTCTCCAAACAACTGAATATATCCCCTATGGCAGCAGGAGTGCTAACAGCTAGAGGGTACAGCGGCACCTCTGCGGCGGAGTTTTTAAGCGTCAAAGAGCCTATCTATGACCCGTTTTTGCTAAAGGGTATGGAAGATGCAGTGCGCAACATCACCGAGCATGTGGAGCTTGGTAATCGTATAGTGGTCTACGGCGACTACGACTGTGACGGCGTTACATCCACTGCCATGCTCCATCACTACCTCGAGCAGATAGGCGCAGATATGCTCTACTACATCCCCAAGCGTGAAAACGAGGGGTACGGCCTTAACAAGTCTGCTATTGACGTGCTAAAATCACTGGACACCGACCTTATTATCACGGTAGATAACGGCATATCGTCAGTGGCTGAAGTGGAGTACGCCCACTCGCTCGGTATCGAAGTGGTTATAACCGACCACCACATGCCGGGGCCTGAGATACCAAAGGCGAAAGCAGTAGTAAACCCACATCAACCGGGCTGTGAATACCCCAACAAAGCGCTGTGTGGAGCAGGAGTAGCGTTTAAGCTGATATGCGCACTGGAAGGCGACAAAGGTTATGAAATGCTTGAGCAGTATGCTGACCTGCTCGCAATAGGCACACTGGCGGACGTTGTTGATATAATAGGAGAGAACCGTGTATTTGTAAGCCGTGGAATTGAGCTTATGCGTGAACATCTCAGCCCGGGGCTTGAGGCACTGCTTCATGCGGCAGGTGCAAACCAAGAGGATATTAACTCGGAATTTGTCCAGTTTATAATAGCACCACGTATTAATTCGGCAGGTCGTATGGATGTCGCTGACACCGCTGTTATGCTACTGCTCAGCGAGAGCGACGAAGAAAGCGAAGAGCTTGCAAGCGAACTGGAAAGGCACAACAGAAACCGCCGAGAAACAGAACGACTGATCACAGCAGACATTGACGAAATGCTCACAAAGGATAAGCTCCTTTCACGCAGACGTCTGGCGGTGTTCTGTGGAAAGGGTTGGCATAAAGGGGTAATAGGCATTGTGGCGGCTAGGATGGTGTCACGGCTTAGATGTCCTGTAATATTGATCGCTATAGATGAAGATGGCACTGCAACCGCTTCGGGGAGAAGTGTCGAGGGGTTCTCGCTTATAGAAGCGATTTTTGCCTGTAAGGCAGAGCTGACAAAGTACGGCGGACACCCTATGGCGGTCGGTTTCAGTTTACCTGAGGAAAATATAGATAAATTCATAGCACTCACAGAAAGCTACACCGCAAGACTATTCCATCACATGCCACCCGTTTCGTTGGCAGTGGACCTTATGGTCTCTCCGACTGACCTCACTGTAAGCGGTGTGAAATCGCTATCAGCACTGGAACCGTTCGGTGCCGCTAACCCTGTACCTGTAATGGCGGTGAGCGACTGTACTGTCAAGCGAATAACCTCACTTTCCGAGGGCAAGCATCAAAAGCTACTACTCGAAAAAGAGGGTACTACCTTTGAAGTGCTGTTCTTCTCAACACGTAAGGACAGACTATGCTGCGAAGTGGGGGACAGAGTAGAGGTTGCATTTACTGCTTCGGTGGATGTATACAGAGATGTAGAGCGAGTGAGCCTAAAAGGTGACGACATAAGACCGATGGGTCTTGACGCTAAAGCAGTGAATGAAGACATTCAAAAGCTGCTATGCTTTGAGCGAAATGAGATAGCAAATCTAACCCCTCCGACAAGAGAGAAGGTGGGGGAGGTCTACCGCCTGATAAAGCAGTACAGCGAAAACAGCTACAACCCTTTAAGGTTGTACAGCAAAGCACTGCTACAAACAGATAACCTAAGCTACTTTGAGTTTAGCATAGCGATTAAAGCACTGAGAGAGCTGTCACTAATAGAAGTGCTATCGTCGGGGAAGGATAGAATAGTGAGGGCTGTCCCAAATCCTAAAAAAACCGATTTACAGTCCGCCCCGACACTCAAGAGGTTTTTACTTGCTTAAAAGAACTAAACATTACACTATTACATATTACATAGGGAGGTTTAATCTATGTTCATGAGTGAACATGTTAATACGTATAAAGAATTAGAAAACAGAATCATAGCTACAGGCAAGCCATACAACCTGGAGCTTATTAAATCTGCCTATGAGTTTGCGAACATTGCTCACAAAGACCAACTCCGCAAATCCGGTGAACCGTATATATCCCACCCCATAGCGGTGGCGTCTATACTGCTCGAGCTTGGTATGGACGGTGACTCGTTAACGGCGGCACTTCTGCATGATGTTGTGGAGGACACCGAGGCTTCGGGGCAAGAGGTCGAAAAGCTGTTCGGCAAAGAGGTTTATCTACTTGTAGACGGACTTACAAAGCTTGAAAAAATACCTTTTTCCTCCAAAGAGGAGCAACAGGCAGAGAACATCAGAAAGATGCTACTTGCCATTGCACAGGACGTGCGTGTGGTTATCATTAAGCTGGCTGACCGACTACACAACGCAAGGACATTCGAGTTTTTATCCGAAGAAAAAGCGAGGTACAAAGCGCTTGAGACCATGGAAATCTACGCTCCACTGGCACAGCGCCTTGGTATACGTGCGCTAAAAGAGGAACTTGAGGACATTTCCCTCCGCTTTCTTGACAATGTAGCATACAAAGAAATTGAAGATCAGCTTAACCTGCGTGCGGATGAGCGTCAAAACTTTATCGACAAGATATGTTCCGAGATATACGAGCGAGTAAAGCTTGAACATCCAAACGCACAAGTGACAGGACGTGTCAAAAGCATTTACGGCATCTACCGTAAGGTTTACATGAACGGCAGAGCCATGTCCGACGTGTTTGACGTGTACGCTATCAGGGTAATAGTAAACTCTGTCATAGAATGTTATAACATCCTCGGTATTATCCACGACATGTACCGTCCTATCCCCAGTAGGTTTAAAGACTATATATCGACACCTAAACAGAATATGTACCAGTCGCTTCACACGTCGGTGTTCGGCGTTGAAGGTACACCGTTTGAAACACAGATACGCACGTGGGATATGCACCACACCGCCGAATACGGTATAGCAGCCCACTGGAAATACAAAGCCGGTATTACAGGTAAGGACAAACTTGAAGAGCGTATGGCGTGGGTGCGCCAGCTTATAGAAACGCAACAGGATAGCGACGACGCAGAGGAGATTGTCCGCACTATCAAAACCGACATAGCACAGGACGAAGTGTTTGTCTACACGCCTAAAGGGGACATTAAAAGCCTACCTGCCGGCTCAACCATTGTGGACTATGCCTATTCCATCCACACCCAGATAGGTAACCGAATGTCAGGCGCACTGGTTGACGGTAGAATGGTGGGCATTGACTACGTGGTACAGACAGGCGATGTAATAGAAGTGCTTACCTCCAACAAGTCAGGCGGCCCCAGCCGTGATTGGCTTAACATCGCCCGCACCACCGATGCCAGAGCAAAAATACGCAACTGGTTCAAGCGTGAACAGCGAGACGAAAATGTCAAACAGGGACGTGAAGCGGTCGAGCGAGAGTTTAAGAGATACGGTATTCATCTAAACGATACAGAGATGCAAGAATTCCTCGAAGTTGAAGCAAAGCGCCAGCATCAAAACACTATTGACGACTTCTATGCTTCTATAGGATACGGCGGTATTTCACTTAGTCGTATACTGCCAAGACTGAAGGACTACTACCTAAAAGAGTACGCCAAAGACGAGCAAGAAGACCAGCAACCTGTCATCAAACAGCGAAAAGAGCATAAGGACTCCAGTGGCGTCATAGTTGACGGTATTGAGGGTTGTCGTGTCAAGTTTGCCAAGTGCTGTAACCCACTACCGGGAGATGATATAGTCGGCTTTATCACCCGAGGGTTCGGTGTGTCGGTACACAAAAAGAACTGTCCGAATGCGGGTGACATGAGCGGTGACGGAGCAGAGCGTTGGGTAAGAACCAGTTGGGCGTCTACTATAAAAGAGTCGTTCCAGTCCTCCATTGATATAGTCGGTACAAACCGTGACGGTCTGCTTGCCGATGTGACTGTAGCGCTTAAAAACCTTCACATCTCTATACATTCTCTGATGGCGAAAGAGCTAAAAGACGGTAGAGCAAGCTTTAGGGTAACGATATCCATAACCGATATAAATCAGTTTAACTTTGTAGCGTCAGCGCTAAACAAGATTAACGGCGTGTCATCCGTGGATAGAGTTTAGGTTAATAACAATATTTTTCTAACCCCACAAAGCATCCAGAAAGGAACGGGCATATAATTGAAAGCAGTAATACAAAGAGTGAGCAGTGCCTCGGTTGAATACGACGGAGCTGTGCAGGCAGAGATTGAAAGCGGTTTTGTGGTGCTACTGGGTATTTGTCACAGTGACAACGAGCGTGTTGCGGATGTCATGGCGGAAAAGATAAGCGGTATGCGCATTTTCACCGATGAGGGCGGAAAGTTCAACCTGTCCCTGTCTGACGTGGGCGGTGAGGTGCTACTAATCTCAAATTTCACGTTGTACGCTGACTGCAAGAAGGGCAGACGCCCCTCCTTTACCGAAGCGTCACGCCCCGAACACTCAGAACCACTCTATAACTACTTTACCGAGCGACTGCGCCTGACCATCCCCGTCAAAACAGGCGAATTCGGCGCAGACATGAAAGTCAACATCGCAAACGACGGTCCTGTCACCATAGTGCTGGACAGCGATACGCTTAGCATTTAAGTACACATGAAAGGACAGATATAGATATGGGAACACTCGGTATTAAACATCTGGCGTTAGGTATGCTCAGAACAAACTGTTATATAGTATACAGCGAGGGAAAGTGCGCTGTTATAGACCCCGGCGCACAGGCGGACAAAATTGTATCCGCCATCTCGGAAATCGGCGCAGAACCACAATATATACTACTAACCCACCCACACTTTGACCACATAGGCGCAGTAAAAGAACTATGTGCCACATACCCTAACATTAAGGTATGCATAGGCGAGGGCGACCTCCCCGAGTTGGAGAACGCCGCTGAGTCGTTTGCCGCCGCCGTAAAGGGAAATAGAGAAAAGTACACAGACTTCACCGCTGACATACTACTAAACGACGGTGACAGCATAGCGGTTGGTGCAGAAACATTTACAGTCATATCCACTCCCGGGCATACCCGAGCAGGCGTGTGCTACCTGTGCGGTGATGAGCTGTTCACAGGGGACACCCTTTTCCGTGAGGAAGTGGGCAGGTGTGACCTTGTAGGCGGTGACTATCACACGATACTCCGCTCTGTAAAACGTCTTGCGGCGATGTCGGGGGAATACAACGTCTACCCGGGACACGAGGAATTTTCCACGATGTCACACGAGAGAGCGTTTAACAGGTATATAAACTCTACAGAGGTGTAGTCTGAATTGAAAGGCTGATAAATATGTTGACCTGCGTGGGGCATAAGTTTCGATATGAAACAGAAAACGTAGCTAGAATATTTTTGGGGGACGGCGTGAAGTCAGAGGACACGCTGATTGTAACCGAGCTTGAGCAGTCTGTGGACTGTATCAAAGTGACGGTGACGATAAAGCTGGGAGAAGCTGAAAGGCACACCTTTGATACGCTACCAATAACGTCCACCGAAAACGACAGGGAACTTGCCCTGTGCACGCTTCTCTTTAAAGAGCTTTCTGACCTCACAGGTAAAACGCCACGTTGGGGCATACTCACAGGGGTTAGACCTGTACGCTTTATCCGCACCCTCCTTTCACGTGGTGTAGAGGAGGACAGCGTCAAGGAGGTCCTTAAAAACCGTTACCGTGTTGCGGACGACATGATAGAGCTTGCGCACAACATCCACGAGAGGCAGAAACTGTTCTTGCCCACCCCTAAGCTGTCCGAGATAAGCATATACATCGGTATACCGTTCTGCCCGACAATCTGTAGCTACTGCTCATTTGTATCACAAGCAGTGGGACGTGCCGGAGAGCAGATCGAGCAGTACTTAACCTGTCTAAAAAAGGAAATAGAGCATACCGCACAGCTTGTTACGGCACTAGGTCTTACCGTCAAGACAGTATACATAGGCGGAGGCACTCCAACCTCGATAACCGCACATCAGCTGGACCAACTTTTGAGAACAATAGAAAAAAACTTTGACCTTTCCACCACTGTGGAATACACGATAGAAGCAGGTAGAGCGGATACAATAGACTACGATAAACTTATGGTAATAAAGAACTCCGCCGCCACAAGAATTAGCATAAACCCACAGAGCCTAAACGATGACGTCTTAAAAATTGCAGGCAGAAACCACACCGCCGAAGACGTTTTCCATGTGTACAACCTCGCAAGAAAGATAGGTGTCGGAGCAATAAACATGGACATCATAGCAGGACTTTACGGTGATAGCGTCCAAAGCTTCTGCGACACTGTAGATAAAATCGCAGAGCTACGCCCCGAAAATGTCACCGTACACACCCTCACAGTAAAGCGAGCCTCAAGAATTAACATGGAAAAACTACCAACTCTAAGCGAAAACGACACCGAAACTATGGTAGACTATGCAAGGAGAACGCTAACACACTCAGCGTATTCCCCTTACTATATGTATAGGCAAAAGAGCACTGTAAACAACCTCGAAAACATCGGCTACACGCTTGACGGCTTTGAAGGGCTTTACAATGTTTACATAATGGATGAAACGCACAGCATACTGTCACTGGGAGCAGGTGGTATAACAAAGCTGTGCTTACCTGACGGTTCATATATAGAGCGTGTCCAAAACTTCAAATACTCGTTTGAATATATATCACGATTTGACGAAATCATTGAGAGAAAAACCAAAATTACCGAGTTTTACAAAAGGCATCTGTTATAATCCAGATAACTATATTTTTTGAAAGGGCGGTGAACGTCGGTTCTCGGCAACGAGTCCCGATAAATTTATGTCAGACTTTAATAGTGTTTTTTCAAAGGTTAAGCATATTGTCAATGCAGCAGGGAGAGGTACATCAGTTGCGGTTGAAATTTCAAAGCTTAATCTTAAAATTATGCAGGTTAATACAATGCTCCAGAGCACGTATGAGCGTATAGGTACGCTTTACTACGAACAGGAGCGTAAAGGCGTGAATAACAGCGACAAGCTCACATTATGCGCTCTCGAAGTGGATGACATGCTGTTAGAGCTTGCTGATTTGGGCGAGAAGATAGCGGTACTAAAGCGTGGCGTAATTTGCCCCAAATGCAGGACAGTAAACCCAACTCATTCGGGGTACTGTTCACGTTGTGGCGCAAACATTGCTAAGGCAACCAAACCGGATGACCAAGCTGAAGAAGCCACCTTTATAGTGACATTTCCACCCGATAATGACTAATAACCCACAGTTATGAAGAGGTAACAGATGAACGATAAAGACACCACCATCGAACAGCTACGCTGTCATATCTTGAAGTTTTGCGAAGAAAGGCAGTGGACAACCGCAGACGGTGACAACCCGAAAAACCTGTCCATGGCGCTGTCGGTGGAGGTAGCGGAACTACTTGAAATCTTCACATGGACACACTCGGATAAGATGGCAACGCTGACAGAGGACGCACCGACCTTCCTACATATCAAAGAGGAGGTAGCGGACATTTTTTGGTATCTACTCAGATTTTGTTCCGTGATGGGTATCGACCTTTCCGAGGCTGTAGAGCAAAAGACACACAAAAACGCTGTGAAATACCCTGTGAAACCACCACAAATGTCAAACAGCTAACAGAGTGCACCATATCCAACCTCCACGAAAGGGGCAGAATAACAGTGCCGAACATGATTGACTATGTTCGAGAAGTCGGACATCTTACTTTTAAGAAGCTGCCCTTTAACGCAGCGGACAGCTTGGTAATTACACAGTTTGCTTATCTGAACTTTGAGCTCACGCCTCTTTGTAGTAGTGAGAACGATATAAAAATTGCACTTAGCTCGCTTGGCGGTTTGGAGCAGTTTGAAAAGCTTTTCACAAGCGCTTATAACCCCGTCGAAACAGAGCGACTTTACCAAACCGCAATGGTGACAGAGAGATATAAAAATCTCTATGCCACCAAATATGTCAACATAGTGGACAGCGACAAAGAGTGCCAGTTTTCCGCAATTTTGATAACGGAAGATGACGGTATAGAATATGTAGCGTTCAGGGGGACAGACTCCAGCTTGGTTGGTTGGAAAGAAAACTTTATGCTGTCCTTTTCCGAGAGTATACCGTCACAAAGCCTTGCAGTCGATTACCTAAACTCCCTCGGTGATATCCTGAATGAAAACATCATAATTGGCGGACATTCAAAGGGCGGCAACCTTGCCATTTATGCTGCAGCACGGTGTAGGGATGATATCAAAGCTAAAATCTGTGTTATCTACGACCATGACGGCCCCGGTTTTTACGGTTCTTTTTTGCAGTCACCTGACTTTTTAGCAATTCAGCATAAAATCCATACAACACTACCACAGACGGCGGTAATAAGTCTAATGCTACCCAAGACCGATTGCTATCACGTTGTAAAAAGTAATGCATTTTCCGTCTTTCAACATGACCCTTACTCCTGGCAGACGGACAGCAAAGGCTTTATATACATGAGCGACATAAACCTCGGTGCATTGGCTTTTAAAGACAGTGCCACTCATTTAATGAAGACCATACCCGCCGAACAAAGACAGTCGGTGGTTAATATATTGTTCAGATTGATGGGCGAAGCAGAGGGTAAGACCATCAAAGAAATCCAACAACACTGGCGAAAAAACCTCTATGTACTGACCAAAGCGCTAATAGACCTTAGCGAAGAGGAACGACATGAAGTTATAAGCACATTACAGCTAATCTTCATGACAACACTAAAGTCAAGGATGTACGGCGGCAGGGAATACGTCAAGTGCAACGGTTGCGGAAGCTACCTGCGCAGTGACCAAGCCGTACCGCTTGTCTGCAAAAACTGTCAGGCACCGCTTGAAAGGCACAAGGTTCTCGGATCAGGTATGGGTGATATGATCGCTAAAAGATTAAATATACGACGCCGTAATGTAACCTCAGCAGGGGAGAACGGTGCGAATGATAAAGCTTAGAAAGAGGATTTTACCATGGACGTGTTAAATTATACCTGCCCCAACTGCGGAGCAACATTAGCATATGACTATAAGACAGGTAAGCTCAGTTGCGCTCACTGCGGTTATGAAGGTGATATCACTGAGCAAACTACTGAACAGCTTGGAGAGGCGAGTGCAAACGGCGGAGGTGTCGGTACGCTGACCGGAGAAGGTCTGCTAAGCTACACCTGTAGCCGCTGTGGTGGAGAGATATTGGTGACGGAAGACGTTTTGTCCACCACCTGTATCTACTGCGGTAATCAGACGATGATCCCGGGTAATCTCGAGGAGGAGTTTACACCAAATTACATAATCGGGTTCAAACACGGGAAAGACGAGCTGGAGCAGGCGTTTCTCGCCATGAAGAAAAAGAGAATACTTGCTCCTTCAATATTCTTTACCCCTCAGACTATCGACAAGACAAAGGGGATTTACGTCCCGCACTACCTTTTTGACTGCGATGCTGATGGTAGCATAACAGCGAGTGCGACAAAGGTGCGCAGATGGTCTGACTCGAAGTACAACTACACGGAAACCTCCCACTACCATGTAGAGCGAGGTGGAAGTGCCAGTTACGTCGCAATACCTGTGGACGGCTCTACAAAGTTTGACGACGCCATGATGGACACGGTAGGCACGTTTGACATGTCTGGGCTCACCGACTTTAACTATGCATATCTACCCGGTTACATTTCACACCACCCCGACCAAAAGGCGGACGAGGTAGACGACAGAGCAAAGCTGAGAGCGAAAAACTCGCTGAAAGATCGCCTTCGTGCTGACGCACTTGGATACACAACTGTCACAGTTACATCGGATAATATAGATGTAGGCATTAAAAACACTTCTATTGCACTGCTCCCTGTGTGGACATTAACGACTGTCTTCAACAAAAAGCCGTATCGTTTTGCGATGAACGGCCAGTCAGGGGTGCTTGTGGGAAGCACTCCGATTTCAGTATTAAAGAGCATACTTTGTTTTGTGCTGTCCTTTTTAATAACGCTCATACCTGTACAAATCGGTATAATGCTTTTTGCCGACAACCCTGAGTATGTCCCACTTGAAGAACTCCGTACACACCAGATAGCAACACACTACCCACTTCAAGACACCTCACAAAAAATATACGATTACGCCGACCTTTTAACCCCTTCGGAAGAAGCAGAGTTAGCGGTAAGCATCTCAGAATTTAACGTTGCGAGTGAACTGGACATGGTTGTACTCACCACCGAGGACACCATGGGCTACTACATCGAAACATACGCGCTCGACTTTTTCGATTACTCAGGCTTTGGTTTTGGCGAGTATAGTTCAGGCGTGATTCTTGCTGTTAACATGACAGATAGGCAGGTTGCTATCATGGGGTCAGGCGAGGCGGCATTTGTGTTTGACTACGAAACGGCAGAGGTTATGCTTGACACGATAGCGCCACTACTGACCGGTGGTTATTACTCTGCCGCCGCCGAAGCGTTTGTCACTGAAGCGACAGAACATGCAGGGACACCTTTTACAAGAACGTTCCGTGACATTTGGGTTGCTCTGCTGGTTGCACTGCTGGTGTCAGTTCCGCTGACAGGCACACTGATGTATGCCTCGTACGGCAAGGTGAAGTTAGCCACAGAAGCGGCAAACTTCCAAGTACAGGGTAGCTTACATATACCGCACCGAGTGGACAGATTTTTACGCCGTTCTGTCAGCAAGAGTTCAAGAAGTTCTTCAAGCAGTGGAGGTGGCGGAGGTGGCGGTTCTTCCGGCCGTAGCGGTGGAGGAAGCAGCCGAGGTTTCTAACAGTTAAAGCAGGGTTAACTGCTCCGATTTTCACACATTCTTATTAAACAGGACATATTTTATAAAAAAATGTGATATTTTTACCGTAAATACTGCTAAAAATATTGACTTTTTGCGACAAAAAGAACATAATAAGAGTGTATATATTGCTAAAGTGCTTTTATTGGTAAAGCATTAATAATAAGGGATGGAGAATAGCTATGGAACTATTTGATAAGATCAAGGAATTTATCGGAGTCCCAAACGATGAGTTTGATGAAGACGATGAAAATGTTGTTCGCATATCCGACCCCGACTCTTCACGTATACATACACGTGTTGGTAAGGGCGGCGGTTTCCCCGAGGCTGAGCATGTGAAAACACCTACTGTCGAGACACGCCAGAAGGTGGTAAATCTAGCATCTGCCGCAAAACAGCCCTCCGTTGTACTTGTTAGACCGGAGCGTTTTGAAGAGTCAAACAGTGTCGCTGATCATCTAAACGATAAGCACACAGTAATACTAAATCTGGAAGCCACCAACAAAGAAACCGCTCGTCGTATACTTGACTTCATAAGCGGTGTAGCCTACGCTAACAACGGACAGGTGAGCAAGGTGGCGAACAATACATTTATCATCACACCTTTCAACGTATCATTTGAGGGTGACAGTGCAGAAGAAATAGAGCTTGGAAGCGTTTATTTCTAAAAGAATTCGCCAAAATTAAAAGGGTATTGTTTTGGGCTGCATATACACGCGCTTGAGATTTACCCGTAAAAACATAATATCTACAACAGTAATCAATGACGGTTACTGTTGTAGTCGTTCATTTAGTTTTGATTAAGGCCGCAAGCTTACCGTGCAGTCGGTGTTATTAAAAGAGGGGAGTATACGCAAAACGATGATAAGTCCAAAAGAGTTAAGAGATAAGGCGTTTAAAAAGTCGTTCGGTATGGGCTATAAAGCGGACGACGTACATGACTTTTTAGGGAGAGTTGCTGTAGTTCTTGAGGAGCTTATAGAAGAACGTGATGACTTAGAGCGTAAGCTTGAGGTTCTAGCGGATAAAATAGGCGAGTATCGTGAAGATCAAGAGAGTTTACGAAGTGCTCTGCTTGGCGCACAAAAGTTGGGGGACTCTGTTATTAGAGAGTCTAAGACAAAAGCCGAGATTATTATGCGTGATGCGAATATCAAGGCGGAAGTTATGATTGATAACGCAAAGCGTCAACTTGAAAAGGAACAGCAGGCGTTTGACCTTCTTCAGACACAGGTGCGTGAATTTAAGAGCGACCTGTTAAAACTGTACCGTCAGCATATAGAAACCGTCACCACAATCCCCGGAGAAACTGAAGAGCTTACGGCAATAGAAAGCACCTCAGGTAAGCAGTTAACAGGTGAACCGATGGAGAAGCTACAGCCCGAACCAAAAGCTGAACCTGTCGCCGAGCCTACTGCTCCAATGGTTGAGACAGTAACAGAAACTGTCAGAGAACAGCCTAAACCGCAGCCTGCTCCCGAGCCACCTGTACAGCAGTTTGTCCCCGACCCGACAGACACACGCCCACTATCAGAACAGCTACTCGGCAGAAGTGGAGAAAGCAAGCCACTGGTGGACGGTTGGCCGATAACTACCGAGGAAACCGAACAGCCTATCAAAACGCTTGAGGAATCAGTAGAGGACAACATTGAGGACATCATCGAAGATGAGCTCGTGTTTGGACAGATGCCTTCACTCATTCCTAAGTCTACCCCTGAAACTGCAGAAGAAAGCGAACCGTACACCGAAGCCCCCGAGGACCCCACACCACCTAAGTTTTCATCACTTAAATTCGGTGAGGCATTCTCCATGAGCCAAGGGGACGGAGTTAGCGGCAAACCAAAATAGAGATAAGAGTAACAAAAGCGACTGCATTTATTGTCGTCGCTTTAAACTATCACAAAGCCTCGCAGAATGAAAGTCCTTTTTATTCCTTCGGAGGGAATGGGGGCTTGGGGGCAAACCGTCAGGGTTTATCCCCCATTCAGATAACCCCGCCGTGCGGGGCTTTAGCTTGTCAAAATTTTTTCGACAAGTTAAAGCGACTGCATTGATTATCGTCGCTTTTTACAACTTATATTGTCAGTTAACTTAAAAACCATAACGTCTTGCCGCCACAAAAGCCATCAACAACGTTTATGTGGGTTAAGCACGCAAAGTGTTTCTCTTTTGCGAACGTTTGTCAGCGTTTCTACACGGTAATTTAGTGACGGTTTTTAAGTTAGTTGACTATTAATTAGCAAACGAATGGAGTTTTACTAAAATGGATTATAACAAGACGCTCAATCTCCCGAACACCGACTTCCCGATGAGAGCTTCACTGCCTCAGAGAGAACCGTCAGCGGTGGCAAAGTGGGAAAGTGAAGAACTATACAAAAAAATACTGGCAAGAACAAAAGGCCAGCCGCTGTACACGCTACACGACGGCCCTCCATACGCAAACGGTGACATCCACTGCGGAACAGCGCTAAACAAGACGCTCAAGGACATGGTAGTCCGCTCCCGAAACATGATGGGCTTTCACTCGGTGTATATACCGGGGTGGGACACCCACGGTCTGCCTATCGAACTTAAAGCGATGAAGGACGTCATCAACCGCACAGAGATAACCCCTGTCGAGATCCGCAACATTTGTAAGGACTATGCCCTGCACTATGTCGAAAACCAGAAGGGACAGTTTAAGCGTCTGGGCGTTCTTGGCGACTATGACAACGCCTATGTGACACTTACCCCGAACTTCGAAGCAAAGCAGGTAGAGATATTCGGCGAGATGGCAAAGAAGGGATATATCTACAAGGGGCTGAAGCCTGTTCACTGGTGTCCCTCCTGTACAACAGCACTTGCTGAAGCAGAAATCGAGTACGCCGAGGACATCTGCGAGTCGCTATACGTGAAATTCTACGTTAATGATGACAAAGGTGTGCTGTCTGCACACGGTATAGCTCCCGAGAAAGCATCTATTGTCATCTGGACAACCACCACATGGACACTCCCCGGTAACATGGCTATAAGCCTACGTGCCGATGCGGACTATTCCGTTATCTCCGCAAACGGCGAATACTACATCATCGCAACAGACAGAGTAGAGCCAACCTTAGAGGTAGCATCTATAACCGACTTCAGCGAAGTCTGCAAACTAAAGGGCGCAGAGCTTGAGTACGTGACCTGTCAGCACCCGTTCCTTGACCGCAATTCGCTGGTAATAGTCGGCGACCATGTAACGATGGACAGCGGTACAGGTGCGGTTCACACAGCACCCGGTCACGGTGTCGAAGACTTTGAGGTCAGCAAGCAATATGACCTTGAGATAGTCGTGCCTGTTGATAACGACGGCAAGATGACGTCGCTCGCAGGCGAGTTTGCCGGACTGACTACCGACAAAGCTAATAAGGCTATAAAAGCTAAACTAATAGAAACAGGACACTTCTTTGCAGAGTTCACATTTGCCCACCAGTACCCACACTGTTGGAGGTGTAAATCTGCTGTACTGTTCCGTGCGACAGAGCAGTGGTTCTGCTCGATAGACCCGATTAAAGCGACCGCTATCGCCGAGGTGAACAAGGTGGAGTGGATACCCGGTTGGGGCAAAGAGCGCATGACCGGTATGGTGTCCGACCGCAAGGACTGGTGTATATCACGCCAGCGCCTGTGGGGTGTGCCGATCCCGATGTTCTACTGCAAGAGTTGTGGAGAAGCGGTTATAAACGACGAAACCATAAAGGCTGTAACGTCACTGTTTGCAGAAAAAGGCTCAAATGCGTGGTACGAAATGTCAGCAAACGACATCCTTCCAAACGGCTTTACCTGCCCACACTGTAGTGGTACTGACTTTAACAAAGAGTCTGACATCATGGACGTCTGGTTTGACTCAGGCGTAACGCACGCAGTTGTGTTGGAAGGTCGTGACGATGTAAACTACCCCTGTGACCTATACCTTGAAGGAAGTGACCAGTTCAGAGGTTGGTTCCAGTCGTCGCTACTGACTTCGGTGGCGTATAAGGGCGTTGCGCCGTATAAAGCGGTTTGCATGAACGGCTGGGTGGTTGACGGCGAAGGAAAGCAGATGCATAAGTCTCTTGGCAACTCGATACTTGCTACCGATATAATGGACCAGTACGGCGCTGACATATTGAGGTTGTGGGTTGCATCCTCCGACTACCACACCGACATCAGAATTTCTCACGACATGTTAAAGCAGCTTTCCGAAGTCTACCGCAAGATCCGTAACACTGCAAGGTTTATCCTCGGTAACCTAGACGGCTTTAATCCCGACTCGGATAGTGTACCGCTGGAGAAGCTAAACCCACTTGATCTGTGGGCGGTACGACAGACGGACGCCCTCATCAACAAGGCATGGGAAGCATATGAAAAACTTGAGTTCCACCAGCTTTACCATGCAATAAATAACTTCTGCACCGTAGACATGTCCAACTTCTACCTCGACGTTATAAAGGACAGACTATATATAGAAAGCACAAAAAGTGAAGCACGCCGTGCCGCACAGACCACCCTTCACTACATCCTCAAGAATTTGACGCTAATACTAGCGCCTATGATCCCATTCACGGCGGAAGAGATCTGGAGCTACCTACCAAGCGAAAAAACCCAGGAAACATCGTCTGTAATGCTAAATGACTTTACAGATAAATCGACCTATTTCGACTCTAATGAAGCCACAAATTTCATGTTTACATGGAATATAATACTTGCTCTCAGAGATAAAGTGAACAAAGAGCTTGAAGAAAAGCGTGCCGCAAAGGTCATAGGCAAGGCACTTGAGGCTAAGGTTAAGCTAACTGCCCCCAAACAGTTTATGGAGACTGTTTATAGATTTGGCGAAAAAATGTTAAAAACAGTGTTGATGGTCTCCGAACTGATACCTGAGACTGTAGGCGACCTAGGCTATGATGTGGCGATTGAAGTCACACGTTCGGAGCTGGCTAAGTGCGAGCGTTGTTGGACACATGACGCTTCAGTCGGCAAAAATACCGAACATCCGACAATCTGCGAACGTTGTGCAGATGTGGTAAAAGAACTATGCTAAAAAAGCTCATGTATTTTACCCTCGCCGCTGTAATGGTTGTCGTCGATCAGCTTATTAAATTATGGGCACTGGCGACACTACCGGGGCGTGACTCCATTGTAGTTATCCCCGGGCTGTTAAAGCTTACCTATGTCGAGAACAGAGGGATGGCGTTTGGAATGTTATGGGGGGCTACAGATATCCTTCTGATCGTGACGGGCATTGTCCTTTGCGTGATAGTCTACCTGCTAGCCACAGACAAATTCCCCTCAACGTTTGCCTCAATCTGTTTAACCGCTATACTCAGCGGCGGTATAGGCAACTTTATCGACCGACTTTTCAGAGGCTTTGTAGTGGATTACCTCGACATAAGCGACCTGTTCTCCTTCGCAGTGTTTAATTTGGCGGACAGCTTGCTTGTAGTGGGCGCATTTGCGCTGGGGGCATACGTTTTATTTTTCGAGGGTAAGGAGAAAAAATCTTGAGAGAGTTTTGCTTAACGGCTGAAGAAAACGATGTGAACAGTAGGCTAGACAAGTTTATCTCACAGCGTGTTACAGAGTTTTCACGTAGCTTTATTGTCGGACTACTTGAAGCGGACAAGGTGAGTTGTAACGGCAAGACTGTTTCGAAAAGCCACCGACTAAAGCAGGGCGATGTCGTAACATTTAACGTGGAGGAACCATCTCTTTCTGAGGTGGTTCCTCAGAATATACCGCTCAATGTCGTCTATGAGGATAACTACCTCCTCGTCGTGGACAAGCCACGAGGCATGGTAGTACACCCCGGAGCGGGCAACAGTGACGGTACCCTTGTAAATGCACTGCTCTACCACTGTAAAGAATCGCTTTCAGGGATAGGCGGTGTTATACGCCCGGGTATTGTCCACAGGATAGACAAGGACACTTCGGGACTGCTTGTAGTGGCAAAAAACGACGAAGTACACCTTGCGCTCTCCCGCCAACTGGAAAACCACAGCATGAACAGAGAGTATATGGCGGTTATTCACGGACGGCTCAAAGAGCACATTGGCAGTATTTCCGCACCGATAGGCCGTCACCCTAACGATAGAAAAAAGATGGCAGTAACCGAGAAAAGTTCACGTCATGCGGTGACCCACTGGGAGGTTTTAGAGGAATACCGAGAATTTTCACTCGTAAAACTTAAACTGGAAACAGGAAGGACCCATCAGATACGTGTCCACATGGCGTTTCTAAACCGCCCCGTGGCAGGGGATGACGTATACGGCCCGAAAAAGAGCAGTGTGCCGTTTCACGGGCAGTGTCTACATGCGGCGACACTCGGCTTTATCCACCCGATTACAGGAGAACGCTTGGAGTTCACGTCAGAACTTCCGGACTTTTTCGTAAAATTTATAGAGCTGCTTAGGAGAAAAACTTAATATTAAAATGTAGAGGGGGAGAGTATATGAAAATTACAGTAGAGCGCACCATGCTTTACAGCTGTATACTGCTCACCCTCTTACTTATTGCCGTCGTTGTAGCGGACAGCGGTATTATCCGCAAAACCACCCTTACAGTTAACGGCGTGGAATTCGCCGCCGCTACAGTCCACGACGGAAGCATAAACATAAACACCGCTACCAAAGAGGAGCTAATGCTACTACCGGGGATAGGTGAGTCGAGAGCGACAGACATTATCGCCCACCGAGAGCAGCACGGCGACTTTAAAACAAAAGAGAGCCTCAAAGACGTAAACGGTATAGGAGACGGTATACTTGAAGACATCTACAACATGATATCCGTCTAAACAGATAACCCACTAAATTTGTACATGCTATTATATTTCGTAACACGGTGACATACTGTAGTAGTGGAGGTGTTACGAGAATGAAAACAGTAAAGCTTAATAATAGCCGCATAACGATATTGTCACTGGTGTCGCTTGCGGTTATCGCCATAGCATTTTTGATGTCGGGACTGTCAAAGGCGCACATGGTGTTATCCACATACGACCCAACCGTCCCCACCGTTATAATAGACGCAGGCCACGGCGGTTTTGACGCCGGAGCAACAGGAGTGGACGGTATACTCGAAAAGGACATAAACCTTGAAATAGCGCTAAAACTGGAGCAGATTTTGACGCTAAACGGCTGGAACGTAATAATGACCCGCACCACCGACACCGACACGTCAGCAGGTTACCTCGGTGAAGGCTCCCAGAAGGTGAAAGATATCAGGTCACGCCTTGACTTGACAGTCCAAAACCCACATGCGGTGTTGGTAAGTATCCACCAGAACAAGTACCCAATCGAAAGCATCTGGGGCGCACAGGTGTTCTACGGTCCAAAAAATGAAGCAAGTGAAGACATAGCAGAGATAGTTCAAAGCAACCTCATAGAGCTACTTCAGCCACAAAACGACCGTGAAATCAAAAGAGGAAACACAAATCACTACCTCCTCTACAACTCCGAAGTTCCGACCGTGATGGTTGAGTGCGGTTTCATCTCCAACCACACCGAAGCGGACAAACTAACCACTCCCGAATATCAGCAAGAGGTAGCATTTATACTATTCAGCTCACTGCTTGAATATTTCGGCAGTAATAGCAGTAATGTTTAGTGCTAATCAAAATGCAACTTAAGCAGAATCATTGATTCTTAGTTTTTTATAACGGTAAGGGTGACTATGAAGATAACATTTAAAAATGAAGTACCGGAAGAACTGCTAAAAACAGCTGAAAGCGAACATGTTAAATACGAAAGCGCACATAATGTCGTGTGCGGTTATACCCCGTTTTATTTCACCGCCACTTCAGACGAGAACTTTTGTGGGCTTATAAGCGGTTACACTTGTTATGCAGAAGTTTACATTGATGATATAGTTGTATTTTCTGAGTACCGAAATCAAGGTATTGGTAGAGGGCTGCTAAAATCAGTGGAAGATCACTTTAAGGGTGGTGGACTTAACAATATAAACCTAGTGACTAACGGCTTTCAAGCTCCGAAGTTTTACGAAAAATGTGGCTTCACCTTAGAGTACGTAAGGGAAAACAAGCAAAACCCTTTGCTCTCAAAGTATTTCTATGTAAAGTTCTTCTAAACTAGTCTTTATAAAGTTAAGCAAAAGACTTTCCCCACATTAGCAGTAGGATATCCATACCAAATTGAGATAGCAATAAACGAAAGGAAACGCACTCACCGTTCATCCGCCTAAGACGGTTTTAAAGCGTGAGTGCAAAGACAAAACATGGCTAAACAAAGGCAGTTTTATGTGTGTGCCGAGTGCGGACATAGGGCGTCGGGTTGGATGGGACAGTGTCCGATGTGCAAGCAGTGGAACACAATGGAGGAGGAAGTTGAACAGCCGACTGCAAAGGTCGGGACAAGGCTATCCCCTCGTAATATAGTAGTAACCTCCATCGACAGAGTGGAAGCAGATGAAGAGATAAGATATAAGACGAGTGTTGGCGAGATGGACAGGGTACTGGGCGGTGGAATTGTCCCCGGCTCTGCTATGCTGATAAGCGGTGACCCGGGTATAGGTAAGTCCACTATTCTGCTACAGATATGTAAACCGCTCTGCGAGAGTATACGAGTGCTGTACATATCGGGGGAGGAGAGCGCTCGTCAGATAAAGCTCAGAGCATTACGTCTGGGCGTTGAAAGCTCGGAACTCTATATATGCACCTCCACCGACATGGACGAAATCGAACTGGCAATAGACGAAGTTTCCCCCGGCCTTGTAATTGTGGACTCCATTCAGACCATGACCAGTGAAACGTCAAACTCGGCAGCAGGGAGTGTCAGCCAGATACGTGAATGCTCTACACGTATTATACGGGTTGCCAAGACTAAGGAGATACCGATTTTCCTCGTAGGCCACGTCAACAAAGACGGTGGAGTAGCAGGTCCAAAGGTGCTTGAGCATATGGTGGACGTAGTACTCTACTTTGAAGGGGAGCGGCACATGCCGTACCGCATACTGCGAGCGGTAAAGAATCGCTACGGCTCCACTAACGAGATTGGTGTGTTCGAGATGGGGGAGAGCGGCCTTACAGAAGTGCCTAATCCGTCAATGATGTTACTTTCAGGTCGTGCTAACGGTAGCCCGGGCAGTGCTGTCACCTGTATTATGGAGGGAAGCCGTCCGATACTGGCAGAAATTCAAGCGCTTATCGCAAAGAGTGTCTACGCTGTTCCAAAGAGAACCTCCACCGGTGTTGACTACAATAGGGTAGCAATGTTGCTAGCGGTTATTGAAAAGCGTGCTGACTACTTTCTGAGCAATATGGACAGCTTCATAAACGTTGTCGGAGGACTTAGACTGGACGACACCTCCGCCGACCTTGCTGTCTGCGGTGCGATTATCTCGAGCATCACAGGTAAGGTGGTAGGGGAGTCACGTCTGCTGTTTGGTGAAGTGGGGCTTTCGGGGGAGCTTAGAGGGATAGGTCATGTGCAACAAAGGGTGTCCGAGGCTGTACGTCTTGGCTTTACCGAGATTATAATGCCTAAGATGTCGCTCAAAAACGTGTCCGACTCACTTAAGCAGGAGGCTACGCTTATAGGTATTTCATCAGTCAAGGAACTTTACTCCGTCCTTTAGTGGCACGTCCGAGTGTACCCCTTGAAAGAAGAGACAGTTCTCGTTTAATACATTTGTAACCACCGAGTGTGGACTTGCTTCACAGTAGCCATTCTTCTGATTCTTACAAGGACGTGAACAGGCCACCATACTAAAATTACCACTATCTTTACCGTTTTTGCTTCTATTGTTATCCATAATACTACCGCCTAACATTTTTTCTGCACTGTTAAGTTTAAACGTCCGAAGGGTTTAAAGCGTTTAACACAACTTAACATGCCTTTGTTCTCGTTATATTTTTACTGTTTTGCGGTGCTGTTATACATGTAATATTTGTTTAATTGTTTGTGTTTCTCTTAGCTTTTTGGGATAATCGGACAGGTTGTTGGGAATTTCGAGACAAACGGTTTACACAGGCTTTCTCAAAGCAAGCCCACACTGACGAGCTAGGATGTTAAAACGTTTTCTCTTTTGCTTCTGATGGCTAATATATAAAAAAGAAAGGATTGGTAATTACTATGACAACTAGGCGAGAAAAGGTAGCAGGGGCTATGAAAAAGGCCGGTTATGACGCTCTACTGCTCACAGGAGGCAAGGAACTGGGGTATGTCACCGGGTTTGGCGCAGGGTGTGCACTGCTTTTGAGCGATGGCAAAGGTTGGTTTTTCAGCGGTTCTGTGAACTACGAACAGGCAAAGATAGCCACCGAAGCTAACGGCTACACCTGCGTTAACGAGCGGAGCCCCTGCCCGACAATGATGGGGGATATCGTAAAAGAACATGGTGTGAAAAGTATAGCCTATCTCGATGCGTATATGACGCACAGCAGATTTTTAAGCTTTGAGGCGCTATTTGGCTTTGAGCCTGTACCGCTGGGTCGCCCTAACTTCCTACTGGATATTATGGCTGTCAAAGACGAGCGTGAGATAGCGGACATTAAAGCTGCACAGCTTATAACGGACAAAGTATTCACCGAGATACTGCCGATGATACAAGTAGGGGTGTCCGAGTTGGACATTGCTATCGAGATTGACTGCCGTATGCGTAGGTATGGCTCTATCCGCCCTGCGTTTGGGACAATTGTGCTGAGCGGCCCTGCGTCTGCGCTACCGCACGGTGAGCCGTCAGGCAAAAAGTTTCAGGCGGGTGAGTTTATCAAGATGGACTACGGCTCTGTAGTAGGCGAGGGAGCATCGGACATGACCCGTACCGTTGTTATAGACAGCATCACCGATGAAATGAAGAAGATCTACAATATAGTACTGGACGCTCAACTTGCTTCCATTGAAAAGCTGGCTGAAGGCGTTACAGGTCACGAGGTGCATATGGCATCTTTTGACGTTATAGACAAAGCAGGCTACGGCGACAAGTACATCCACAGCGTAGGACACAGTATCGGAGTTGGCTACGGCGCCATGAAGGGCAGTATGGACGTATTCAAGACCGGCATAGTCGAAACGATAGAGCCTGGCATTTACATACAAGGTTTCGGCGGAGTGCGCATCGAGGACATGATTTGGCTGAGTAGCGAAGGCAAGGTAAATCTCACAAAGTCACCTAAGGAACTGCTGGTGCTGTAGTTTATGGTATCTAACTCGATATTGCATACAAGTAAAAAAGAAGCTGTCACCGATGTGACAGCTTCTTTTTTTGCGTATTGCGTTTGTGCTACCTACGAAAACACAAATTATTTCCATTGTTTCATCACCGCCATGATGACTGTCAGTGTAGCAGTAGTAACATCTGTCCCTACACTTTCCCCAATCAAACGTTTTCTGTCATGAGTTGATATCGCCGCAAACTACCTCACTATCATAAAACTGCTCAGTGAAATAGGTGGCTTTTTCTACCTGCTCTTTTGTAAATGTCATACCCGTCGGTGCTACTACCCATTTTTCTTCCACATCATCATGTCTGCGTATGATTGCGATGACTGTTCCTGTGAAGGACACTACAGGCACGTCCACCCCAAGGATATAAGCGTCCTGTTCATCGCCGTCGCCTGCTGTGATACCTTCAATGTAGCCGTAGTTTATTGGGTAGATCATGTCTTTAGCGGTTGGGTGGGTAGAACCTAGGGGACGGTCGATGGTGACTGTCACTGTTTTGCCTATAATCATGCTATTTCTCCTACAATTCAAAACAGCGAAATTTATTAAGGATTGCTCCTCGAACTCCGCTGTTTCTTATTCTTAAGCGTTCTCTTCAATGAAAAAGTTGCCGTGTAGCGTTTTATACTCTTCATACACACGTTGTACACCGTCAAAATTCAGCTGGTACATTCTAAACGTAACCTCTATATTTTTCGGTTGCCACTGCTCGACATATGAGTATTTGTACTCCATACCCACCTTCTTCATGACCTCGCCACTTGCAACATTATTGACATCATGCGTGGCAGTGACATAGCAATAGCCATTAGCTTTTAACCGATCCAGCACAGCTAACACCGCCTCGGTGACAATACCTTTACCCCAGTACTCCTTCGCCAGACCGTACCCTATGTCATAGCTCTCGTTGTCGGACAGGGTGACGTAACCAATAGGTTTGTCTTCATCTTTTAGCGTTATAGCGTATCGATAGGCGGACGGTCTTTCGTAGTAATCAAAATAGGTGAGTTTCATAAAGCTGTGTGCCTTGGCGTGGGACGTAATAGGAAACCACGGTAGGTAGACATTCACCTCGGTGTCGCTCAATAGTGCTTGCATGGCGGCGACATCGTCAGCGGTAAACCTGCGCAGTACAAGCCGCTCGGTGACAAGTTTCGGGGTGTTTTCCACTTTCATTTTGCTTCCTCACTATCTTTATGCCTTTAAAGCGTTACTCCACCGTCACTGACTTCGCAAGGTTTCTCGGTTTGTCAACATCTCTACCCAGCAGTGTCGCCGTGTGATACGCCACAAGGTGCATAGCTGTTGCGGTAGGGAAGGGGGAGAAGCGTTCGTCTTGACAGGGGATATCCACCTTGAGGTCAACGCCGTCGGGGGTGTCACCGCCTATTGTGGACAACAGGATAGTCTTTGCACCTCTCGCTTTGACCTCCTGTATGTTTGACACCAACTTTAAGAAGGTGCTCCCACAAGTCGCCACCGAAACTACAGGCACTTCCTCTGAAATGAGCGCTATAGAGCCGTGCTTCAGTTCACCTGCAGGGTAGGCTTCACTGTGAATATATGTGATTTCTTTAAGTTTGAGCGACCCCTCACACGCTAGGTGGCTGTCCACACCCCTGCCCACATAGAACAGATTTTTTGCAGTGTGGATCACTTCTGCTATCGCTTTGAGTTTTTCGTCTAACGTCAGTGTCTGCTTAATATCCTCGACAGAGCGCAGAATACCGGCTACAATTTCCTTAGCACCCTCAACATTCCCACCGACTTCAAGTAGCTTTGCCGCTATCAGGTATAAGACCGCCATCTGTACAGAATACGCCTTAGTACTTGCCACAGAAATCTCAGGACCTGCGTTTGTGTATATAACATAGTCGCAAAGCCTTGATATGGTAGAACCGAGCACATTTACAATCCCAAGCACTTTAACCCCACGGCTTTGCGCCAGATTTATAGCGGCGATACTGTCCGCAGTTTCCCCCGACTGCGATATTACGATTACAAGTTCATCATTTTTCAGTATCGGGTCTTGATACCTAAACTCTGACGCTACATGTACCGTTACAGGTATTCTGACAGTGCTTTCGATAATATGCTTACCTATAAGCCCTGCGTGCATAGCAGTACCACAAGCTACGATATGTACAGCAGATACGCTTTCCCATAAGCTGTTAGTGATGTCGCTGTCAGAAAAGCAGGGGAGACCATCGCTTATTTTAGGGTTTACCGTTTTGAGTATAGCTGTGGGGACTTCGTTTATCTCTTTAAGCATAAAGTTTGGGTAGCCGTCTGCGCCGCTTTCGCTGTAGTCGTAGCTGATTTTCTCCCAATTTTGCTCTATAGGTTGGTTTTTAATATCAAATATATTCAGATTTTGTGAGGTCACTTCCGCTATCTGACCGTCAGACAGCCTCACGAACTTGTCTGTGTATTTTACAATAGCAAGCGAGTCAGAGGCTATAAAACCTTCGTCGTCATTTTTAGACACTATAAGTGGTGCGTCTTTACAGACGGCGTAGATGTGCCCCGGTTTGTCTGCAAACAGTATGCCAAGAGCGTATGCACCCTCCGCTTTTTCTGTTGCTTTACGGATGGCGGTTATAGGGCAACCGTCGTAGAAGCTGTCGATAAGGCAAGCGAGCGGCTCGCTGTCTGTCTGCGACTTCATCACGAAGCCTTTACCCACTACCTCACTGCGTATATCGGTGAAGTTTTCTATGATGCCGTTGTGGACAATCTGCACTCGCTCAGTACCGTGAGGATGGGAATTCACCTCGGACGGCACACCGTGCGTCGCCCAGCGGGTATGGGCTATACCGCAGTCGCCTGTGTAGGTGGTTTCGGTCAGTTTTTCCTCCAGATTGTAAAGCCTGCCCACCGCCTTAACTACCGAAAAAGCACCGCCCTCTAAAAACACTGCCCCGGCCGAGTCATAACCTCGATACTCAAGCCGTGAAAGCCCATGAAGCAGTATATCCGAAAGTTTACCTTTGCCTGTATATCCTATTATGCCACACATGTGGTTTCACTCCTTTGTTACGTTTAATTGTTTAAGCTTTACTTTCTAAACACATTTTTATCATCCGTGCGCACTTGTAAACATCTCCGCACCCCATTGTAAGCACTAAATCTCCGTCCTCAGCGTTACGGCTCACATACTCCGCTATCTCCTCGAACGTTTCAAACCAGACACTGTCAGGGGTTAAAACTGCAAGGTCTTCTGTGGTTATACCTAGGGTGTCGGTTTCTCGACCGCCCATTATGGCACTCATCACAACACGGTCGGCTATAGAAAGCGAGTCCGCAAACTCCGCTAAAAACTCCTTGGTGCGTGTGTAAGTGTACGGCTGAAACACCGCCCAAACCTTCTTATACCCCATTCCGTTCACAGTGGACAGTATAGCTTCAACCTCCTTCGGATGGTGAGCGTAATCGTCCGCTACTGTGACGCCGTTTACCGTCCCCAGCACCTCAAAGCGTCTGCCCGTGCCTGTATAACTTGCAAGTCCTGCCGTCAATCTATCCGCTTCCGCCCCTGCCGATATACATGCGGCAAGTGCGGCAACTGCGTTTAGAACATTATGCGCCCCCGGGACATTTATTTCTGCCTCGCACAACGCTTTACCGTTACTGTTTAGGGTAAATGTCGTTTTCATCGGTGTTATTTTTTTAACGTCGGTGGGGTAGAAGTCGTTTTGATCGCCACTGCCAAAAGTCACGACAGGTGTTGAAACGCCCTCCACAGCTTTCATTGCATTTTCATCATCGCCATTTACGATAACCGCTTTGCTGCAAAGCTCCGCAAACTTTGAAAAGGAGTGTATAACACCGTCAAGCGAGCCGAAATACTCGAGGTGGTCAGCATCGACGTTTAGTATAACGCCGTAGTCGGGGGCGAGCATGAGGTAGGTGTCATTGTACTCACATGCTTCGCAGACAAAATAGTCGCTGTCACCTGCTTTTCCGCTACCGTTTAGTAGGGGAAGTTTTCCGCCTATCAGAACAGAGGGGTCATAACCGCCCTCCAGCATCATCTGCGACGCCATGGAGGTGGTGGTGGTTTTGCCGTGTGTGCCTGCAATGGCGATACACTTATCATACCGCTTACTCACAAGCCCAAACAGCTCTGCACGCTCGATAAGAGGTATCCCACGTTTTTTTGCTTCGGTCAGCTCGACATTGCTAAGCGGTATCGCTGCAGAATATACCACCGCTTCTGCTCCGCCTAGGTTTTCGGCATTATGTCCGATTGTGACAGTAATGCCCATATCACGCTCACGGTCGATGTTATCGCCGGGGTTTACATCCGAGCCTGTTATGGTGTAGCCCTCTCGGTGCAGAATTTCAACAAGAGGGAACATCCCCGATCCACCTATACCGACAAAGTGAAGTTGCTTTATACTTTTCAACATTTCTTCTGTAAACATATTTCAACCACGCCCCCACGTACACGTAGTGCTTGTGGGTACTGCCTTTCCTGAGTTTTTGCATATAATATACACGAGAGTGTAACTCGCAAGTATAGTGTACTCAAATAAATATTGCCAAACGTCAACCATTATTACTCAATGGACTTGCAACAACCAAAACTGTATTTAATTAGAATTATATCACAGTCGTTATATTTTGTGAATATTTATTTTGAAAGTGCTGATAATAAGTATAAGTGTCGCACTGTGTCGATTTTTATCAGCAGTCAAAGCGGCATAGGATATTCCTCGATGAATAACAACAGCGACGTTTATGTGATATTCACAGGACATTCGCAGGTATATAGAAAAGGACGGTCACAGATATGGAAATAACAGATATCAAAATAAGAAGAACCTACCGAGATAATAGATTAAAGGCACTTGTTTCGCTCACCATAGACAGTGAGATAGCTATACATGATATCAAGGTCATAGAAGGCCCGAATAGGCTTTTTGTCGCAATGCCGAGCAGGCGTGACGAAAACGGTGAATTCCGAGACATCTGCCACCCGATAACACTTGAAGCTCGAAAGCAACTGGAAAGTGTAGTGCTAAACACCTATCACCATCATATTTCAACCCTCGATGCTACTCAGCAAGACACAGGTGCAGAATCTATAGTGGAGTAAATAGCTATTTTAGCGCTTGTTAAAATTTTTACACCACTCTCCCTTTAAGATATGCATAAAAATCACCGTTTAATACGCAATACCTCCCAACAAGTAATAAAGCCCCCTTTGTTCACACCATCTACACAGCACCAAACTTCGCCCCCCTCATATTATAGTATTATCGGAATGATGTTAAGTGTTTACTCACAACCGAACATCTCTCCTTTATATTATGAATATGTAGGGGGGTGCTTTATGTCTGAGAGCAATAAAGAGGAGAATGTAAAACGTGAGGTGAGCTTTGGTCTGGTTGGCGGTGACGGTAGAATGGTGTTTCTGAAAGGGGCGCTTTTAGCACAGGGTTATGACTGCAAAAGCTATCTTCTCCACCGTGATGAACACAGTTTGCAGGGGCTTAGAGAACATAATGTTGTTGTATTCCCGATGCCGTGTACAGATAAGGACGGCAAACTGAACTGCCTACATTTCAAAGGTGTGGAACTTGACGAGATACTGCCGTACATTAGCGAAAAAGCGATTATTTTCGGCGGTATATTGCCTACAAAACTCTGTTGCCTTAAAGCGGTGGACTTTGCACAGTGGGAAGATTTCGTCCTGCTAAATGCCGCCTCTACAGCGGAGGGCGCTATACATATAGCCAAAGAGCAGATGAACACGCTTTTCCTCGGTAGTAATGTGCTCATTACAGGTGGTGGTAGAATAGCAACACATCTGGCACGCTTACTTCTCGGTTTTTCCGCTAATGTCACCGTTGCAACAAACGTAGCAGAAGAGCGCAGGCGAGCGGAAATGTACGGCGCAAAAGCTATAAGCCTCAGCGATATAGACGTAGTTTTGCTGACAGCAGACGTGGTGTTTAACACTGTACCGGCGGTGATATTCCATGAAAAAGAGCTTAAACGCCTGAGTGAAAACTCACTGCTGATAGACCTTGCAAGCCACCCGAGCGGTGTGGACAAACAGGCGGTAGCACGACTTAAAATAAGCTACAGCCACGAGCTCTCCATACCTGCACGCTACTCGCCAAAAGCGGCAGGGGAGGCGATAGGTCACGCTATACTGTCATCAGAGGAGTTCCGGCGGTTTTTGATACAACTACAAAATCAAGAAAGGGGAAGGGAGTAACATGAAAATAGGGCTTGCGGTAACAGCTTCGTACTGCACATTCAGAGAAGTGCTTGACGCTGTAAAACCACTTTCCCAAAAGGGATACAATTTTACCCCTATTATAAGCGAAACAGCATACCAAACCGACACGAAATTTGGTGGAGCGGCGGAATTTGTGCGTGAATTTGAGGATATATCCTGCATAGACGCTATCCATACCATTGTGGGTGCAGAGCCTATTGGCCCTAAAAAGATGTTTGACCTGCTCGTGGTCGCACCGTGCACAAGTAACACCCTTGCAAAGCTTGCCTATGGCATTAACGACACCTGTGTAACCATGGCGGTCAAGTCTCACCTGCGTAACGGCGGCCCTGTATTGCTTGCCATATCCACAAATGACGCTCTGGCAGGTAGTGCCAAAAACATAGGTCAACTGCTAAACTACAAAAATATATACTTCGTCCCGTATGCCCACGACAACAGCGAGGCAAAACCAAACTCCTTGATAGCGGACTTCTCACTTCTCGAGGAAGCTATGTCATCCGCCCTTAAAGGAAAGCAACTCTACCCGTTGGTGCTTGGGGAGAGGGAGCATCTTTAGCATATGTTTTAGCAATAGATATCATAAGAAAAACCTCTTGACCGAGTTTTAAGGTCGAGAGGTTTTTCGTTTTCTTATCTATTTATGCTTTGAAACGCTACTATATCCACCCTTTAGACTATAAGCATCATAGCCCTCGTCCAGCATTTTCTCGGTGACCTTTTTACTGCTTATACCCATGTAGCAGGAGAATACTATTTTCTTCTCTTTGTACGCTAACAACTCACCGGCTGACACCTTGAGTCTTGGGATGTTTACAGCGTTCGGTATCGGGCTTTTTTCAGCGTCTTTTGTTTCTCTTATGTCTATGAGTACATAGCTGTCAGTCGGGAGCGCCTTCAGTTCATCAATTGTAATTTCATAAGATTTTGCCATCGTTTTCGTCCTTTCTATTTTGGCATTTTTGCTAAATTGTTTGGCAACAGTATATCATACTTTTTTGGTATAATAAAGGGCTTTCAAAAAAGTTTACATACATCATAGATATTTTTGCACCCTAGTAGTCACAAGGTCGGTAGGGGACATACTTAGTAGCTCCTTCTGCTGTACCCATTTATAGCCCACCGTCTCGCCTTCCTCAAGGGTGACAGAATTTTTATCAGCACTTGTAGTACACAAAAATGTGCAGTAAACTGTGTGGCGCTCTTTGTTCACCTCGCTACCTAAAAGGACAAACTCGCCTGACGGTATCCCTGTTTCTTCGTACAACTCTCTTTTTGCACAGCTATGAGCATCCTCTCCCACCGTTGCAGAACCGCCTGCTGTAGCCTCCCACATGCCACCGTGATGCTTTTGCGGATGACGTTTCATAAGCAGATAGCTTCCGTCCTCGTGCCTCACAAGTATGTCACATACCAAATGGTACACATCATCGGGTATTACTTCGCCCCTTACAAGCGGAGGAAGATCAAGCTTGTTTAGATGTTCGTCATAAGCGTCCCAAAGTTCCATGAGCTTCTCCTTTTATATAAATTAGAAGTCACATCATATCACACGACACATCAACATGCAAGTTCTACATCGGACAGGTTGTGAATATACAATTTACATAAGCACTTATAACATTTACAACTACAGAAATGGGGTTTACCTATGAAAAAGAAGATGAGACCGTTTGGCAGAGTAGCAAAAGGTGGCGCTATAGCACTGAGTGATAGGCTTACTTTAGGAGTGCGTGCCTGTGTTATTGGGCTAGGGGTGATGTTTGTGGTTATGGTGTTGCTGTCACTGTTGATGAGTGTAGCGTCACTGCCTATCGATATGGCGAATGTGCTGTCCAGTGCCTCCATTATAGTGGGGTGTTTTGTGGCGGGGTTTGTACTGCTTAGAGGCATAAGGGAAAATGGGCTTCTGTACGGCGGTTTATGCGGTCTTACGATTTACGCCATATTGGTGATCTGTTCACTTATGTACGACCCGTCCTTTTCACAAGTTGCACCGATAAAGGCGGTTATGACCATGCTAAGCGGTGCTATTGGTGGAGTGTCGGGGATAAATATACGCCGATAACAGGGGGAAGGGCTACAGACCTACCATAAAATTAGTAATAAGGAATGATGTTGGCTGAAAGTAAGGTTTGCAACCGTGGTTGTAACCACGGTTTGTGTTCTTCGGCACAGCCTCAGTTTTATAACACGAGAAGCTTTATGTGACAAAAACCGCACAAAATCGTGGTTGTAACTTGCAGAAAGGAATGGGCATTAGGATGAGAAAAAGTAGGGGACGTTTCGGAAGTAAACTTAGGCGATCATGGAAGGGCAGGGGAGAGCTACCAATTTTGCACACAATTATGTCCTGCGTGTTTTTGTCAGGGGTGCTACTGGGTAGTGTGCTACTGCTCATCTCTAAAAATGATGCGGCGACACTCATAACCTCGGTGGTACACGAGTTTACCCAAAGCAGGTTGCAGGACAGTTTCACTACAGTGGCATTGCATTCATTTGTCCCCAATGTGATAATGCTCGGTGTGATGTCGTTATGCGGTTACAGCGCAATATCGCAACCGCTTACCTTGACAATACTGCTATCAAAAGGCGTGCTGTTTGGGACACTCAGCGGTGGACTGTTAGTGTGCTACGGCGCTTCATCGCTTACGAGTATCGGGGTGCTGTTTTTGCCGGGGGCAGTGCTGTCCGCACTGGTGCTTATATCAGCTTCAAACTTTACTCTAAACCGTTCTGTGACGTTATGGCGACTTATGTACAGCGAAAGCAGTAGCAGGGAAGGGGCAAATCTGACAGGGGATAGCTACCTTTACACGCTTTTCATACATACCTTTCTACTGCTCTGTGTCGCCTTGGGAGAAGCATTTTTATTCGTCGTCTTCGGTGGGACTGTCCTTGGTGGGCTTCTGTAACTTAGCTAGTGGGGAGTGGCTCATGGCGTCCTTAATATGCGTGTCCGCCAAATGGGTGTAAATCTCGGTGGTGGACAGCTGCGCATGGCCTAAAATTTCCTGTAGCACACGGACATCCGCCGCACCGTGTTGATACATTAGCGTTGCGGCGGTGTGACGCAGTTTGTGCGGTGAGTATCCTGTGCTGTCCAGGCCTGCTTGGGACAGTGTTTCGTCCACAAGTTGCTGGACACGTCTGCCTGTAATTCTGGTGCCTCTGTTAGACAGAAACAGCGCTCCACCGGGACGCTCCACATCGGCGGTGTCAGCTAAATAGCTTGCGATAGCTTGTTGACAGGCGCTGTTCAGGTACAGTATGCGTTCCTTGTTACCCTTACCGATGACTCGAAGTGTATCACCTCGAATATCTCCCACGTTGAGAGCCACAAGTTCGGAAAGACGCATACCACAGTTTAAAAAAAGCGTGACAATACAGTAATCACGAGAATTACCGTGAAGCTTATCGCTTGATAATAATTTAACGCTTTCCTCGAGTGTAAGATATCGAGGAAGGCCTTTTTTTGTTTTCGGAAGCTCTAAACTTTCCGCAGGATTGTTTTTCATGATGGTGGTTCGAGTTGTTATATACTTATAAAACGATTTTATAGCAGAACTTTTCCTCGCTCTGGCAGTCGCTGAATTACTGCGTTCATGTTGTGTAAACGCCATAAAGTCGTAGAGGTCTGCAAGTGTAACGGTGGTCATAAGCGCATTATCTGCATCACGTATCGGTATTTCATCAAAATCCATATCAGGGTCAATTGTAGAACTTGGTGAGGTTGAAATGCGAAAGCGATAGAACATCTTGAGGTCGTTATAGTAAGCGTCAACGGTTTTTGGTGACATACTGCGGATGGTGAGCATGTAATTCAGAAACTCACGCATAAGGTCGGGACAGTCGTAGAAAGGGGCGTATTTAGAACGAACAACATTTTTCTTAATTGTAGACATGCGAAACTCCTAAATGGCGGTTTTCAATTATATTATTTCGCTAAATTTGTATTTAGCGAAATTTTATAAAACTATCCCCCACTGTTCCTTTCTATAAAATTCAGTTATGATACTACTTATGTGTTTATTTTTTGCTAATGCAGTCACAAGCCGCAAACTCGGAACACTCCTCAGATGATAACCCCAAAAGCAAAGCCACGTCTGATCTACGTACACAATCTAACAAACATCGCCACACAAATCACAACGCTAAAACCCTTCTTCATTCCCATGTTTTGTTAAAAAAATCACAACAATGCCAATACCTATCAATCAACAATACCAAGTTCCGTCATCAGTTTGGTGTAGCGTTCCAGTTCATGTTCGGCTACAGGAAAGTCGGGATTGTAGTGGCAGTGATCGAGCACATCTGCGTCCTTCAGAAGTTCGTCGTACTCGCCGTGGACATTTTGCTTGTCGCTGTGGTTTGATATTGCGGTGACGATAATGTTTATTTCATCAACATTATAGGTGCCCAACTGCGTAATGATGCTTCTAGCCCTTTTCGAGCCGTTTAATGCGTGGTTTTCACTACTCCCCCCTGCTTCCATGTACCCTATATCATGGAGCATACCGCAGGTGGCGGCAAGTTCGGCGTTTAGACCTCGCTTTTTCGCAAGTAACACACAGAGTTTTGAAACTCCGTACATATGCGAAGCGTATATGCAAAGCTGTTTAGTCTCGTTCTCCCCGACTATATTGTCAAGGCACTCCCTCAGAAGCTCTAACCTATTTTCCTCCATAGCACTCCCCTCCCCCGCTAAACTCTTGCCAACATTATACCACAAAAAAGCGAAGCACAAAAGTATACACTTTCATCGCTCCGCTTGTTTTTATATATTTTTTCAGATTGTGTCGCCACTATCTAATGACTCTGCCTATTCCTCTTCGCTCATCGCTTCGTCGATGTCAAACTCCAGACTTTCGCCACAGTTTGGGCAAGTCATTTGACCGGACTCAGCCATGCTTTTATCTAGAAATATGCTGTCCGAACAGGTGGGACAAATAATTTCATACACAGGACCTTCAATCAGTTCCTCGTCGTCATCACCACATCCACAGCCGCAACCACAGCCACAGTCATCGTCGTCGTCATCGTAATCTTCATCGTCATAATCGTCGTATAGGTCTTCCTCCACTAAGCTTAGATCCTCGTCGATAATGTCAACATGGTGACCAAGCTCTACGATAACTTCGGTGTTTTCGGTGATTTCGAACGCCATGTCCTCCAGTGTGTCAATTATAGCGGAAAACAGTTTGCCTTCGTTTGTGGTTTTGTCTATTGACATGCCATCAAGAAGCCCCTTTAGGTAAGCAACTTTCTCGGTTATCTTCATCATAATAATCTACATCCCTTTCTTAGGTGTTTTGAGTATTCACAATTTTCATACCAAATTGCAGTCGTATACTACACTGTGCCATTGCAGACATCGCAAACGCCTACTTTGCACGCTCCAGATACTCGCCTGTTCTGGTGTCAACACGGATTTTGTCGCCCTCGTTTATAAACAGAGGCACGCTTATTTCCGCACCGGTTTCAAGTGTTGCCGGCTTTTGGACATTTGTCGCTGTATCTCCCTTGAATCCGGGGTCAGTCTGAGTTATGACAAGTTCCACGAAAACAGGAGGCTCTACGCCGAAAACGCTACCCTTGTAGGACAGCACCTTAACGTCGGTGTTCTCTTTGACAAACTTGAAGTTGTCGTCTAAAACATCCTCGCTGATGGGCATGTTTTCGTAGGTTTCGTTGTCCATAAAGTAGTAAAGGTTGCCGTCCTGATATAGGTACTGCATGTCCTTTCTCTCAACAAAAGCTGTAGGGAACTTATCACTGGGGTTAAAGGTACGCTCAACCACCGCTCCTGTAATAACATTTCTAATCTTCGTGCGCACAAACGCCGCACCTTTTCCGGGTTTTACATGCTGAAACTCGATAATCTGAAAAACTGCACCGTCGATATCGAAGGTAACACCGTTTCTAAAATCGCCTGCTACTACCATAAATATAGCCTCCTTAAAATAATAACTAACTAAAACCTCGCTGTACGGCATGTCCAAACACTCCGCAAACAAATCCAAAGTGTGCGGAAACTTACATAATAAATCAAACAAACTGTTTAATGATGCTGTACTTCCATACCATTTTACTCTAAAAGTGCGGTTTTGGCAATAGGTTATAGAAAACTACTATGTAAAAACCATAAATTTTTTACATAAAATGTGTGACACATCACAAAACCCACTAAATGCATAGTGAGATTTCTGAATTGTCACTGTATTACAGTGGTAGCTTTGTTATTATACTGTGGAGTGCGGGGCATTATATGTAAATTATTGTCACGCACAAAAAAGAAGCGGAGTGAGCTGACTATTGCCTGCCCTCTCCGCTTCGTTTCTATTCATCTGCGAAATCTAGGTTATTTCACCACTTTGCTCTATATGCTTAAACAGTAGCGAAATACACCACACTCCCGCAACGGCTACCAGTGTGTAGACCACACGGCTGATAAGCCCTGCCTGGCCTCCAAAAAGCCAAGCCACCGCATCAAACTGTAAAAGCCCGATAAGCCCCCAGTTTAGTGCGCCAACAATAACTAATAGTAAAGCTGCTTTATCAATCATAGTATATACCCATGCTTTTTCACCCATAAACATGACATTATGCCCAAAAGGCGGCATGGGTTTGCACCACCTTTCGACTATTTTTGGATCCACCACTACTATTCACACAGCCTAGAGTGTGCGGACAGCTTTTGGAAGTTCTCAGTCTGACGTTAGAAGTTTTAGTTTCAAAGGGAAACTTCACTTTTTTCGCTGACAAAAAACCTGCTCAAAATCTGCACTGTTTATATAGCAAAGACAGACCCTAGTCATATTTATTATACACAGCACAATAGCCTATATACAGAATAAAAATTACCTTTGAAATCACCTTTTAATTTCAAAAACCCTCAAACCGTTTTCAAAGGTCGCTTTTACAAATTCATCCTTTTGTATACCCTTTAGTTCGGACAACACCTGGACCACACTGTGAAGCATAGTGGAGTCACAGCGTTTTCCCCTGTTCGGTACAGGTGCCATATATGGGCAATCAGTTTCGATAAGTAGCCTGTCCATCGGGACTGCCGCCGCCGCTAACAGTGGCTTCTTTGCATTTTTAAAGGTCACAACACCGGTAAAACCGATGTATAGCCCCAAATCCACCATCTGTTTGGCTAGATGTTCGTCACCTGAGAAGCAGTGTACAATCCCCTTTGGACGGTACTTCTTTATGATGTCCATGGTGTCGGCTACCGCCTCCCTCGAGTGGATAACCACAGGAAGGTCAAGTTCCTTGGCAAGTTCCAGCTGACGGGCAAACACCTGCTTTTGCACATCTCGGGGGGAGAAGTCATAGTGATAGTCAAGCCCTATCTCCCCTATCGCAACAATTTTATTATCCTTTACACCCTCAAGTATACTCCCCTCAACTTCCGAGTTGTAATCACTCGAATTATGAGGGTGTATGCCCAGTGTGCCATAAAAAAAACTGTGATTTCTTGCCAGTTCCATTGTCGTGGAAAGTGATTTCACACTGCTTGAGCAGTTCACTACAAGCTCAATGCCGCTTGCAGGCAGTGCTTTTATCACCACTTCCCTATCGTCATCAAACTGCTTATCGTCATAGTGGGCGTGTGTGTCGAAAATTCCCGGCATTAGCATTTCCTCTCTATCTACCTTACCACCGAACCAACCGGCACAGCGTCATCTATAAATATAACCTTCACATCGGGGCTTCCGTCCTCTTTTACCGAGTCGGCGGCTAGTATCATGCCTTCGCTCACCACGCCACGCAGTTTTGCCGGCTGTAGGTTTGCGACAACGCATACCTTCTTGCCTATTAACTCTTCGGGAGTATACCACGGCGCAATACCGCTTACTACCTGTCTGCCGCCCTCCATGCCGTCGTCAAGCTGTAGCTGAAGAAGCTTGTCCGACTTCTTAACAGGCTCGCAGGTGACTATCTTAGCAACACGCAGGCTGACCTTTGCAAAGTCGGCTATTGTTATTATGCCCTGTGTTTCCTCTTGTTTTTCCTTGGGTTTTTCTTCTTTTGGAGCTTCGACTTTTTTCTCTGTCTTAGCTTCGACCGGTGCTGTCATTGCTTCAAGTTCCGCAATTTCCTTTTCGATGTCTATACGTGGAAACAGGTTTTCCCCTCTGTGAATATTATAGCGCGACTGTGTTCTGTACATAGCAAATTCATGCAGTTGCGACAACCAGTCCACGCCGAGGTCACGCAGTATCCTATCACAGGAGGACGGCATAAACGGCGTAAGCAGTATAGCAGAAATTCGTATAACTTCTAACAGATTGAACAGCACGCACGCAAGACGTGGATGGTCTTCGGGGTTTTTGCCGAGTATCCACGGTGTGGTTTCGTCTATATATTTGTTAGCTCTCGCCACAACTGCCATAACATCAACAAGAGCACTCTGGAAGTGTTGTTCTTCCATGTTCGCCTCGTACTTGTCTTTGACAGTCTTCATCATCTCGACAAGTTCATTGTCGATGTCAGCGGTCACTCGCTCTGTCGGCAATTCCGCTCCAAAGTACTTCTCGCACATGGTAAGTGTACGTGAGACAAGGTTACCGAGGTCGTTGGACAGGTCGGTATTTATGCGTGTGGCAAGCAGTTCGTTTGAGAATGTTCCGTCCGAGCCAAATGGAAACTCACGAAGCAAGAAGTAGCGAAGTGCGTCAGCACCATAGCGGTTAGCAAGTATGACAGGGTCTATAACATTTCCACGGGACTTGCTCATCTTATTGCCATCCATCAGTAGCAGACCATGCACAAACACCTTTGACGGAAGTGGCAGGTCTAGCGCCATAAGCACCGCAGGCCAGATGATGGTGTGGAAGCGGTTTATCTCACGTCCTGCCAGATGGACGTCACCGGGCCAGAACTTATCAAATCCTGTGTTTTTATCGTTGAGATACCCAAGCGACGATATATAACTGAACAGCGCATCAATCCAAACATATATGACATGCTCGGGGTCAAAGTCAACCGACACGCCCCAGTTAAAGCTGGTTCGAGTGACACAGAGGTCCTCAAGCCCCGGCTTAATAAAGTTATTTATCATCTCGGTGAGTGCGGAAGGTGGGTAGACAAAGTTAGGGTTGTTCTTATAAAACTCCACGAGGCGATCAGCGTATTTAGACAGCTTAAAGAAGTACGCCTCCTCCTCTGCGTCTATGACATCACGCCCACAGTCGGGACACTTGCCTGCGACCAGCTGTGTTTCTGTCCAAAACGACTCGCAGGGAACGCAGTACTTACCCTTGTAACCACCCTTGTAAATATCGCCGTTGTCAAACAGTATCTTAAAAGCACGCTGAACTGTCTGTTCATGGTAGTCATCTGTAGTGCGGACATATCTATCGTAGGAGATATCCATAAGTTCCCACAGCTTGTAGATATCAGCGACAATGCCGTCCACATACGCCTTAGGGGTAACCCCTGCCGCCTTTGCTTTTTCCTCTATTTTTAAGCCGTGCTCATCTGTCCCTGTAACAAACACAACGTCCATACCATACTGACGCTTGTACCTCGCCATAACGTCAGCGGCGACAGTACAGTAGGCGTGACCAATATGCAACTTGTCACTCGGGTAGTATATCGGGGTTGAGATGTAAAAGGTCTCTTTCATTTTTACGCTCCTTTATTGTAACCACATTTTGGTGGTGTTTTTGTTTTGTTATAAGTATAACCTATAGATAAGCTGTTCTTGGGAACTTTCTCTAAAGAAAACATAATCTGTAGGCAGCGCAGTCTTTTCGGCGAACACTGCGCCGAGCTTTTTGATAATATGCTCCGATACAGCGTTACTCTCCCGACAGCAAAGCATTATTTCGCTCATGCCATGCGCCACAAAAAGTGGTAGCAACATCTTCGCAGCCACATATGAGTAGTTATTACCACGAAAAGGCACGTCTATCTCGTAACCGACATTACCGTTATAATAAAAGTGATAGTTGTGCCCAATTCGCGCGCTTATTTTGCCAACGACGCTATCGGTGCGGTTTTCTATTATATCGTAGTAATAGAAAGGGATAATCTTATCGTCGCCTTGATCATGCTCTATGAGCCTGAGCGTCAAGAGATCGCCGACGATTACGTCATATTCTCTTAAAAACTCCATAGTCATACCTCTTCCCTACCACTAATCAGGCTATATTATAGCACACTACAGACTGTTTTGCTACAGTTTTAGCTGTTTTTAACCATCAAAGACCAAAGTTTAGGCATAGATGACTAACCTATCACCTCGAAAGTATAGCCTAACTCGTCTTCGTTTATGATGAGGTTACCCTGTCTGTCGAATATCTGCACCGAAAAGAAGTGTGGCTCGGGCTGGGAGTCGCTACCTTCTAAGTGGTGAAGTGTTTCAAAGGCATGGGTAAAGCCGTAGCTGTCCACAGCGCTGAAGTAGCCTTTTACCACCTGTCCGTCTGTTACGGGTACAGATATGTCAAAGTCCTCGTTGAATGCTTTATGAAGTTCTGAAAAAGGTACAGGTGTAGTGGTGTGCTGTTCACCGTCCACAGTCACTACGTGTTCTGCGGATACAAATGTCGCCCCAGACTTTGAAGTTGAAAACGAAACAGTCGCATTGGCTGACGCTTTAAAGTCCCCACCATTTGCGGAACTTGTGCTGGATATAATAGGCATGGGGTGCAGGCTGGGTAAAGCATAGTCCAACGTATTCACCGACAACTGAGTGCTTTCCACCTGTTTCACACCATCGGTTTCCACGATAAAACGCCCTTTTAGCCCCTTTTCTATGCTTGCCTCGGTTTCAAATGTAAACACATCGCCGCTTCGGGTCATCTCAAACGCTTCGCTGTCAATATCCATATACATCTTTGTACTGTCAGACAGCGTTTTCGGAGTGGCATTCAAAGACAGTTCCACAGTGGCGTTATCGACATCAAAGTCGCCGTATACGATGTCATACGATGCGATAACACTTGCCTGCTCCTCTAACATATCATCCACATTGTTGTAGATGGCATTTATCTGGCTTTGTATATTTTCATCCCCTGAATATATTTGGTCTTGTAGTCTACTCACCTGAGATTTCAGGTTACTTATAGTCGAGTATGATATTATTTGCGCTATCGTTAGCGCTATAACCGCTATAGACAATAAATGTTTGTTTGCATTCTCCATTTTCGTAATTTACCTTTCAAAATGTATTATTAAACTTTTATAGAAACGTTTTAATATTACGCCTAAAATCACAGTTCAGAAAATGCTCTGTCCGCCAGCGTAACAATATCCTCCATCGTCGCAATCTCGGAACATTTTCTGCGTAGTTCCGCCGCTCCGTGTATCTCTCGCATATACCAAGCAGCGTGCTTTCTTGCTTCACGCATTGCAACACCATCCCCCTTGTACTTAAACAATAGCTCCATGTGCTGTAAGAACACACGTCTACGTTCGGAAAGCGAAGGTTCTGCCGCGTCTGTGCCATCTATAAGATAGTCTGCAATATCACGGAACATCCAAGGTCTCCCCAATGCTCCCCTCCCGACCATCACAAGACTGCAACCAAGGCTATACATATTTACAGCGTCAGCAGCGGTGACGATATCTCCGTTACCTATCACAGGTATCGACACTGCTCTCACCACCGAGGCTATACCCTCTGGATCTATCGGTGGTGTATACATCTGTGAGCGTGTGCGACCGTGAACAGTTATAGCGGACACGCCGACATCGGCGAGCATCTTCGCAAGTTCTGTCGCATTTTTGCTCTCCACATCCCAACCTAAACGAATCTTCGCCGTCACAGGGACTTTAACGCTTTTCACAACCCTGTCTGCTATCTCGGCGGCAAGTTTAGGAGTCTTCATCAGCGCTGACCCTGCACCGCCGTTTACAATCTTAGGCGCAGGACATCCCATGTTGATATCAATAATGTCAGGTGCATAACTTTCCGCTATAACAGCCGCCTCCGCCATCACCTCAGGTTCGTTTCCGAATATCTGCGACGCAAACGGTATCCGCTCGCCGTCGCCGCCTATGACATCGTCAGGCATCAAAAGTTCCTTAGACTTCACAGATGACAGAGCAATGCCTTTAGCACTCGCCATCTCCCCAACAAGATATGACGCTCCCTGTAGAGCGCATATTTCACGCATGGGTCTATCCGCCACCCCTGCCATTGGAGCAAGTGCGGCGGTTTTCTTTATTTGTACGTTGCCTATCTTAATATACTGCATTTAAAATTGACATTCCTTTTCGGAGTTATTTATATTACAATCATTTTTGTGGTCCTATGAGTGACGAAAATAGTTGGTTTAACCGGGTATGATTTTTTCTTACCGTTAGAGGTCGTCATTACCTACAGACAAGTCTGTAGGCGCTCCTACGTCCACGGCAATCCAAAATTTTAAGCTAGCAACCCTAAAAGTTAAGTGCCCCCAGCCCACGCCAACTCCCTTTCCGTTATACCACCCACTCGGCGGCGTAGCTCCCCTGCACCGACTTCCCCGTCATCCCCAAGGCTTGCTCCATCTTCGGCACAGCGAAGCTACACTCGCCTTAGATATTTCCTCTATAACGTTACTTCGTCATCCTTCTCTTCATCAGCTTTGACGCCTATAATGTCCCCAATTGGTGACACTTCATCAAGCGCCATTTGTCTTTGCCCCAGCTTTCGCAATCCAACTAGCACCATCGTCAGCAACAACAGTCCGCCAACTCCCAGCGCTATCTGCATAGGGGTAATCTGTGGAGCTTCTTCGACAGGCTCTGTAGGTGGCGGTGAGAAGGTCGGTTTTTCCTGTATTGCTATCACCTGTTCGGTTACATTTAGTGTGAATTCCTGTCTATACTCCACCGCCTTACCCTCGTAATTGTCGTAGTTAAACACGAATGCACCGTGTTTCTCACCTGTACCGTTTGGAGTTACGGTTGCGTCGTAGCTGTCTATCCGCCCCTGCTCCAGTGAGCCGACATAGTAGGGCTGCCCCTCGCCTTCAAAGTCTCCCTCCACTGTTACAGTCAAGTTTGTGAGCGTGTACTTCCCCTTGTTCACAAAAGTAGCCGCTATAGGTAAATCCTCGCCCTCTACAGGGTTCGGAGGTAGCACCATACTGTCCACTGTGAGTAGTTCGGGTTGTACGAGTGGTATGGATATAAGCTCGTTTTCTGTGAACGCCATACGGTCACCGTTTACCACCGCCTCGTACTGATAGCTCACATTTATCTGGTACGGCTTAGGAGTGGCTGTCGTGGCGGTGAACATACTGACTGTCCACTGCGCTGTTCCGTTTGGTTCTATGAATGGTATGAAATAGGTGTTAGAGCTGTTCTTTGGTATAAAGACACCGCTCTGGTCGTTTAGCGACACACGTACATTGTCCACAGTCGAATACTGATTGGTATTGCGAAATGCCATGCTAAGCGAAAACGTCTCGCCGCCTGTGACACTGTCCCCACCGAAGCTGTAGCTGTCTATCAGCATTATCGGTGACGAATACTGCGAGTCAGGTATGCCGTCATTATCGCCAACGGTAACAGTGGTCTGTTCCTCCTCGACACGCTGAATGTCTAGGTGGTCTCGGTACTCTACCGCAACCGTTATCAGGTAGTTGCCGTCTGTAATTTCGGGGGAAGCACGCAGATTAAACAGCGCATATCGATATTCCCCATCAGGCAGGTCCATGTATTGAACATTGCCCAAATCGGTAGCGATAAACGTATTTGTCGAGAGGTTTCGCACCGAAACCTGTGCATCTTCTATGTAATAATCCCCATTATTCCGAATAGCAACCTCTAAAAGAAAGTCGTCACCGGGCTCTATGGGTGTGTTGTCGTTATCCTTAATAACCTCTATCCTACGGATAGAAACGTTGGTGGTAGACTGGTCGGCGGTTACGTTAAAAGCAAGATTTTCACTGTACGCCGCACGCTGTTCGTCGCCTAAGCTGTCCTCATACATGTAAAATATATCTATAGGTGCTGAGTAGCTACGTGTCTGTGCTGTGTCCTGTGCAGTCACCGAGATGTCGAAACGGTAGCGTAGTATGTCAGGGGTGCCGTCCTCGTCGCTGTCAATGGCTGTTGCTTTTTCCGTGTCATACTCCACAGCGGAGTAGGTTGTAGTTATGATAGCCCCCTCGGACGTTGTTATACTCGAAGTGGTGGTCACCACGTTTGTGTAAATGTCAAAAACATATTTGGAACTACCGAAGGTAAGCGGGAATGTCAAGTCCCCTACCAGCGAGGGTTGTTCAAGGGTAAGCGAGATAGCGCTGACTGTAGATGTCAGCACCATGTCATAATCCACATCAACCTCAAAGCCGAGAGTGGCGCTACTGCCACTCTCTACGCTCATTGGCGGGCGGTTGGGTGTCAACTCAACCGCCGTTTCTGTTGGTAGTGTCGGTGTTCCTATGGCAAACATCGGCACTATAAGCGATAGCACAAGCCCTGCAGCCATAAGAATACAAACAATACGGATAAACATCTTATTACCTTTCATAACCTTCACCTTTATATAAAATTTTGGGTAACCACTTTAGGAAGCAACTCCGCCACTATAACGCTTACGTTCTCTTGCAGTCAGCGAATATAGCGACGGTATCACAACAAGCGACAGGAATGTCGAGCTGATCATGCCCCCCACCACCACAAACGCCATCGGTCGCATAAGTTCCGTCCCCTCACCTGTAATGAGCATCAACGGAACAAGCCCCAGTATGGTAGTGAGCGCTGTCATGAGTATAGGTCTCATTCGTGACGTCGCCGCAAGCACAACCGCCTTATCTCTGGGCATCCCCAACCCTCGCAGGTACAGTATCCTATCAATAAGCACTATAGCGTTATTAACAACTATACCCACCAGCATGATAATGCCGATAAACGAGCAGACATTTAGGCTCTGCTCCCCCAGATAGAGTGCAATAAACGAGCCTGTAAACGCAAAAGGTAAACTAAACATTATTATAAGCGGATTTAAAAGCGAATTAAACTGCACCGCCATAACCACGTAAACAATAACCACCGAAAACATCAGCGCAATAACAAGCCCCTCAAAACTTTCGGTAAAAAGCGACTGCTGACCGCCGTATGAAACCTCAACACCGATCGGTAGCGACAGTGTAGCAATCTCATTCGCTATTTCGGTGTTAACATCTCCTACAGCTCTGTCCACCACAAACGCAAACACTTGAGCGTAGTTTTTACCGCTCTTTTTAGTTACGGTGCTAAGCGCATTGGACACGCTAAAGTCCGCAATGGCAGACAGAGGTATATCATCCTGAACACTACCCACACTCGTCGTGTCAACTCCGCCTATAACTGACATAATGTTCTGCGGCGACAGCGTAGCTGTGTCAAGCGAAAGATAGGTGCTGAGCTGTAACTGTTTGAGCGTTTGCAGTGTGTCAGTGTATCGCTCGTCAAACTTCACTCGGACATCTAGCTCCTTGCCGTCCGACAGTACCGAAAGCGGTATGCTCCCCTCCATAGCAGAGCGGACGCTCGTAGAAACGGTCATGGGGGACAGTCCCAGTGCCGCCGCTTTTCGTGCGTCCACCGTCACCGTTACGTCCTCGGAGGAGCGGTCGATGGTAGTTGACACATTTATAGCACCGGACGTGTTCTCCACTATCCCTCGCACCGTCTCGGTCGCTTCACGGAGCGTTTCTTCATCGTCAGCAAGTATCTCCACCGCTACAGGTGAGCCGATACTGCCCAGGTCGCCGAACATAGCGTTCATTATATCTTTTACTTCGCTGATTTCGATGTCAATCTCTAGGTTGTCAGTCGCTTCACGCATAAGACCTGCCACTTCGGTGACATACGGTCGCATGTCCTGCGGCACAAGCTTACAGGTCATGCTGATACCTGTACTGCCATCGACAAGTACCCCATAGGTGGTGGACACAGAGGACACATGCGGCACAGTGTAGATTTTCTCCTCAATACTGTATGCCATACTTCGCAAACTGTCTATAGACGTTCCGCTATCCGTCTCAACATTTACATTCACCATTCCTTGATCCATCGGCGGCATAAACTCCATACCAATCACAAACACAAGGCTGATACTAACGCCGAATATCAACAGTGCAAGTAGCACCACTAACAGCCTAACGCTCAGCGTAAACTCTACCGCCTTACCGTACCACCGCTCCATAATTTCAAATACATACCCAAGTCCCCTACCAATTGCGCCCTCGCTCTTAGGTATAAGAGCCACAGACAGTGCAGGCACAACAGTTATAGCAGACAGTAGAGAAGCGGACAGTGACAGCACTATCGTCATGGACAGTTGCGAGAACACCTCTTTGGTAAATCCTGTCGTAAAGCTGACAGGTAAAAACACTGCTATCGTTGTAAGTGTTGACGCTATAACAGCGCCCAGCACCTGCTTTGTGCCTTCAAACGCCGCTTCCTGAGCGGTATAACCACCCTCGTCACGCACTTTATATATGCTCTCAAGCACGACTATGGCGTTATCCACCACCATGCCCACCCCGATAGCAAGTCCACCGAGTGATATGATATTGAGTGGCACGCCCATCGCAAACATAAGTCCAATTGTAGTGACCACACACACAGGTATAGCTATACCGATAATCGCCGCCGCTTTAACACTGCGTAAAAACAAAAACAGTATAACAACCGCAAGCATCCCACCGACAATCAAGCTTGTCCACACATTGCCAATGGATATCGTGATAAAACTGGCTTGGTTATCCAGCACCGATATGTCTATAACCTCACTCTCGCCATTCAACTCGTCGATGGCAAGTTCAATATTGTTAGCAATATCCAGTGAGTTTGTACCGCTTTTTTTGTAGATATGTACAGTTACATTCGGGTTAGAGTTAAGCGTGCTCACCACTGTGTTCTTCTGCTCGGCAACCTCGACCGTTGCAATGTCGGACAGTAGCACAGAGCTTTCTCCGCCAAAAAGCGGCTTAATCGGTACAGTGCTAAGCATATCCACAGTTTCTATAACATTATCGCTAACCACCGACACAGTCTTACCATTGTAAGTGGTTTCACCGAGCGGTATAGATGTATTTATCATGGAAAGTCCATAGGTGACATCAGACTGTGATATACCGTGCGACGCCATGCGGTAAGGATTTAGCTGTATACTTATCTCCTCGGAAAGTTGCCCCTCCGTTTCTATCTTGTATATGCCCTCCATTCGCTCAATGTGCGGTATCAGGTTTGTATCCACAAAGCTTGACAAGTCAGCGGAAGAAGTATCCCCCGACACCGAAAGGCTAATAAGCGGCACTCCCTGAATGTCCACCACTTCGACTATCGGTGTTTCCGCCTCGGCAGGCAGGTCGGACAGTATGCTGTCTATCTGCTCCTGCATCTTGAGTTTTGACTCGTCAAGGCTCACCTCGTAGCCAAGTTCCACCATCACGAGCGAAGCGGAGTTGTACGACGTGGTCTCAACGCTCAAAACGCCCTCTACACCGCTCACCGCCGTTTCGATATGACGGGAGACGTTGCTGTCCACCTGCTCGGGTGGTGCTCCTGGGTAGATGGTGACGACTGTAATTATCGGGTAGTTGATGGCTGGGAGTAAATCAACCGGCATAAGTGTATAACTCACAAGCCCGAACAGCACAAAAGTGACCGCTATTACAACGGCCGCTATCGGTCTTTTTAGGCTGAATTTTGTTAAAAACACTTGTGCACCTCTACAGCTTTTATCGTTATTCCTCTATCTCGTCCTCGGCTGTTTCTACGTTTGCCACAGGCTGTGAGGACGGAATAAACTTCTCAATTATCTTTATTGCCATGATGGCTACAGGCCTAAAGTTCACAAGCAACATCACAGCGACGCAAAGCACCTGAACATACGCCACACCCTCTGAGTCAAACACCAAAAATGCTGACTGCACCGCTAACAGCACCGAGCAAACAAGTAGCCGCACTATCGGCACTTTTAGCTTTATAAATCGGCGGACATCAAAAAGCCTGACAAAAAACGCCACGGCAAAGCTGACAAGTGTAGATATACCCGCACCCATCGGGCCAATCATCGGCACAAGCACAAGGTTTAGTGCAATGTTTATAATAGACCCTACAAGTAGAGCCACGCCGACTGTGCTGTTTTTCTTAACCACCATGTAAAACGTAGCTAAAAATGTCACAAGAGTGGAGAAAACCTCCGCTATAACAAGCACAGGCACGTATACCCAAGCTTCGGTAAACCCTTCACCGAGTAGCCCTGTAATGGGACGTGCTATCATTATAATTCCCGACGCCATTACAAACAGTAGCGATATATAGTAAGAAAGCACCCTGCTATAGAATTTTACAGCAGAGGGGCTGTCATATTCCTTGATAGCCGATATCTGCCACGCTTGATAAAACACACCGGACACAAGAGTTAGCATTGCAGGGATTTTATAGGCTACAGAGTAGACGCCGTTAGCAGAGTCGCCGCTGAAATAGGCAATGATAAACCTGTCCGACACATTGACAATCCACCAGAACATTGTGGTGGGGATAAGTGGTATTGAATAGCGGTACATCGCCATGCGAAGTTCCGAACTTATACCCTTAAAGCGAATAAACCGCCACAGTCTCGCTGTCACAAACAAGAAAAGTATAGACAGGACATTCGCAAGCACCACAGAAAGCACATAGCCGGTAGCGCCCATATCCAAAAACACAAGTAATACTATATTAAGAATAATAGTGTTTGCAGTGGTAAACAACCCATTAAACGCAAACAGCCGAATCCACCCCATAGCACGGACAAACTGCGAGCATATCGCCTTAAGCGCCGCCGCCAGCACATACGAGCCAATAAGCAGAATGCTACCCACATCAAAGTCAAAAAGCGTAAGCACAGGTGAAACCAGCGCAAATACCACCGTACCTATCAGCACAGTTGAAACGCCCACCGAAAACACCTGCCGTTTTGAGTTGCCCTGCTCCATACCAAAGCGTACAATAGCCTCGTTAATGGACACCATCACAAACGGTAGCAGAAGATTTGAAGTACTTGTTATAACTTCTGCTATTCCGTAGTCCTCGGTGGTGAGCACTCGAGTGTATAGCGGCATAAGCAAAAACACTAGGATTTTCGAAGAAAAAGAACCAATCGCAAATATAACTGTATTAGAAGCAAGTTGAGCGTAACGCCCCATTGTTTCACCACTCTGTCAAAAACATTTATGTTAAGCTTTACAGTACAAGCTGTATAGCCTATTTAAACAGTATACCACACTACATCACGGTAGACAATCCCCGAAAATGCAAGCCGCAACAAACTTCGGCACTTCATAATTTCCATACAGTAAACAACTAAAAAGATACGGCGCACATCTTGCACACCGTATCTTTCACGATTTTTGTTCATTTATATATGCCTAGCCAGTTCTTCTCTTAGCGTAGTATTACAAAACTGGCATCTCATATCGCTGTCCCGCAAATCCACCTCGGTGATACCACCGCAGCTGTCGCATGTAAGCACCTTTTTGGAAGCAATGTTCGCTTTCACCTTCTCCATGTTGTTGCTTTGGACCCCGTGAGCGCCGCCGTGTATATCGTCCCACACGCCGTGTTTTACCAGTAGGTTTATGTCTTTCATAACCGTTTTAAGCGGCTTTTGCATCTGCACGGAAATAGCCTCGAAATTTCGGTCAAGCGCTATCTGTTTAAACTGTAGCACAGAATAGTACTCGGTGAAAAGTGCCGGCACCTTTCGCTTGCGAAGCCCTGAGCGAGCAATGAAAACACCCCAGATCAAAAACGCAAGCTCAAACAAAAACACTCCAACCAGAGTGCTCACATCGTCGCTTTCTGTCTCAGTCATCATCATCATTATGTTCCAAATGACCATTAAAACGCCTAGCACAACCTGCCATGTACCTTTAGATTTTATCTTGTCAAGTTTTATTATATCAATGCTCATCTGTCAATCCCTCCTCAAAAGTTAGGTTTCTTTCCGCCAAACTGCATTTAATAACTAAGTTATCACAAGTATACAAAAAAACGCCACAGTAGTAAATGTGCTTTTTGGCACATTTACTTCAACACAACCTGCCTAGTCTAAAGAACTGCTTTTTACGTAGAAACAAAACAGTACTCTACACTCTCCTCGAGTAACCAAGCACCACGACACCTTCCTCTATGCTGTAACTGTCCAGCTTAAGCGGAAGCTTTGGATTGTTTTCTAAAAACAACTTTCTTCCTTTGCCAAGTATAATCGGTAACACACCAACTATATACTCGTCAATAATATCTTCCTTTATAAAAGGATCGATAGTGACGCCGCCACCAAAAAGGTAGACATTCTTACCGCTGTCCCGCTCCGCTTTTACAATGTCGGTTATATTGCCGTTTATAAACCTGACATTGCCGCTGCTCTCTTTCTGCTGCGATGTCGCCACCAGAACAGTCTTTTCACCATAAGAGTCCGCCATGCCCTGTTCGTAACACGCTCTCCCCATTACTACAACGTCGATACTATTCGTAAACGCTGTAAAATCCTGCTTGTTTTCGGTATTCAGTGCCGTGTTGCCGTCGCCACCTATCCAGTCATAGCCGCCATCACTGTCTGCAATGTAACCATCAAGGCTGATAGCGAGGTTTAATATTATTTTGCCGTTCATACCAATCTCCTCAGTTGTAAAAATATGGTGTAATAGCTATAAAAAATAGGGGCGACTCTGCGAACCACCCCTAATGCTTTTATTTAACTAGTTGCCAACTATTTTTGCTACTTCGTCAGCGAAGTTGTCATCACGCTTTTCGATGCCTTCGCCCTTTTCAAAGCGGACAAACTGTGTGATAGTGATAGCGCC
>CAYJIK010000001.1:80725-83622 GCA_964370205.1 uncultured Oscillospiraceae bacterium
GTATGTGGGGTTTGCAGCAGCTATCTGTAGAGCTACGTTCTTTGCGTATTCGTCAAATGCTTCCTTACTTGCAACAGCGCTGTCAGTAGCAAACTCTACCATAACGCCTATACGTCCGCCACCGTGGACATATGTGCAAACACTGCCCTCGTAGCGTGCAAAACGGCGGATCTTCATGTTCTCGCCTATTGTCAGTATCTTATCTCTCAGCTGCTCTTCAACAGTGCTACCCTCAACAGTTATAGGCATAAGAGCATCAACATCTGCCGGGTTTGCAGTTCTTATAGCTGTAGCTACGTTCTTAACGAAGTTCATGAAGCTCTCGTTCTTAGCAACAAAGTCGGTTTCTGAGTTTACTTCAACAACAACACCGATACCGTCAACTACTTCAGCGTAAACAACGCCCTCAGCAGCTATTCTGCCTGCTTTTTTAGCTGCAGCGGCAAGACCCTTTTCTCTAAGCAGCTCGACTGCCTTTTCCATGTCGCCGTTTGCTTCAGTCAGTGCCTTTTTGCAGTCCATCATTCCAACGCCTGTCTTTTCTCTCAGCGCTGCTACGTCTTTTGCGGTAAATGCCATTATAAAAATCTCCTTTTTAAAAGTTTTAGTGTCTATTTCTCAATTCACCCCCGCACCACAAAGGGACGGGGGTGACAGTACGTTACAAATTACTCTGCGCCTTCTTCAGCGTCACTCTCTTCAACAAAGCCGTCTCTGCCTTGTCTACCTTCGATATACGCACTTGCCATTGTCTGAGCAATAAGCTTAACAGCTCTTATAGCGTCATCGTTACCGGGGATTATGACGTCGATTTCATCGGGGTCGCAGTTTGTGTCAACAATAGCGACAATCGGTATACCGAGCTTCTTAGCTTCGGCAACAGCGATGCGCTCTTTACGTGGGTCAACGATAAACAGCGCTCCGGGGAGTCTGTCCATACCCTTGATACCGCCTAGGAACTTCTCAAGTCTTTCTATCTCAAGCTGTAGCTTGATGACTTCCTTCTTGGGAAGCTTGTCGAATGTGCCGTCCTCTTCCATTCTGTGTAGTTGGAACAGGCGGTCAATTCTTCTGCGGATTGTCTTAAAGTTTGTTAGCATACCACCAAGCCAACGAGCGTTGACATAGTGGATACCTGCACGCTGTGCTTCCTCTTTAACAGAGTCGCCTGCCTGCTTCTTTGTACCTACAAACAGAACTGTGTCGCCTGCCGCCGCTACATCTCTTACGAACATGTATGCGTCCTCAAGCATTCTCACTGTCTTCTGCAGGTCGATGATGTAGATTCCGTTTCTCTCTGTAAAGATATACGGAGCCATTTTGGGGTTCCAGCGGCGTGTCTGATGTCCGAAGTGAACACCTGCCTCCAGAAGTTGCTTCATTGATACTACCGGCATTGTATTTCCTCCTTTAGTTAAACCTCCGTCAGAGCAAAAAGCAGGACCGAATAATCGGCACACCCTGCAGATAAACTCCGCGTGTGTTTTGCCGAATTATAATACCACATTTACATCAGAATTGCAAGTATTTTTTTAGCAGTATTACATATTTTGTGTCTGATGGAAGATGTAGGGGTGTATGCCCCCTTTTTTGATCTGAAATGAAGGTAGCAAAAAAACGCAACGTCCACCCCCACTCTGGCAATCTCCCCCACCGCAAGAGGCTTCGTCAAAGCATCACACAGCTACAACGCCTCATAGATATCCCAAACAGCCTTTGTGACACTCTCAACATCGAAACGCTTCACCTTATCTCGGTTAAACGCTCCCATTCTATGTGCAAGCTCGGGGTTGCCGACAATCTTATCCAGTGCTTCAGCAAACTGCTCAGGCGAGTTCGGGTCACACAAAAAGCCCCCCTCACCGTCTGTAATCAGGTCCGTGTTACCCCTTATGACTGAGCACACGACAGGCTTCCCTGCTGACATTGCCTCCATCAGCGCAAGGGACAAGCCCTCGCGAAAGGACGGAAAACAAAAAACATCGCACGCAGACAGTAGCTCCTTCACATCACTTCGATACCCCAACAGCGTAACTTGACGTTCCACATCAAACTCTTTAGCCACGTTTACCAAATGCTCTGACAGTTTCCCTCTCCCTGCTATAAAGTACCGCACATTGCTGTCTTTGTTTTTGGCTATCGCACGTATTACCGTTTCGTGGTTTTTGTTGCTCCCCAGCTCACCCACCGATAAAACCATAACCTCCCCCGACTTCAAACCCAGTTCTGCACGCTTCTGTATAACAGCAGTGTCAGAAACAGTGCCGAACACCCCCGTGTCCACCCCCACACCGGGAACATAATACACCGATTTTGCAGGCATTTTCGCCTTTGCCAGCGTATAATCTTCGTAGTTTATGGTGATGAGCGCATCTGTAAACCGTGCACAAAATTTCTCGACAGGGTAGAACAGCAACCAATTAAGTTTGGACGCTCCTTTAAAAAAGTGAAACCCATGCGCCGTGTACACCACCTTTGCGCCGTTCTTTCTAGCCTTCCGAGCGGCTAGCCTTGTCAATATCCCACCGACAGGTGTGTGGCAGTGGATAATGTCAAAGTCGTGCGTGTCAATAACGGTTTTCAGTTTGCGATACGCCGACACATTCCCCACACTAAACGGACTGCGCTCAAAAGGCGTGTCCACAAACACATCACAGTAAGGTATAACGCACTCATCATCGTCGTAATCATTGCGAGCGCAGACATAGGTCTCATAGCCCGCTTCCTTAAACATCTTTAAATAAGGTATATGAAACGTGTTTATATGCGTCTTAACCACCGTCGCTACAAACAACACCTTCTTCATAAACACCAACCTTTCATAAGCATCGCCTAACCATCCCACCACCTGCGGAGTTCGCCTCGTAAGCTGCACCAAACCTCACCAATGTAATTTC
>CAYJIK010000002.1:0-28131 GCA_964370205.1 uncultured Oscillospiraceae bacterium
TTTTGGACTATGGGGCTGCCTGACATCCCCTGCACAATACCGCCTGTTAGTTCGAGTAGTTCTTCGTCGGTTATGCGTATGACCATGTTTTTTGTTGGGGAGCCGTCATTGTCCGATAGTTTTTCTATCGCTATTGTATATTTTTGTGGAGTGCTTCCCTCTATTGTGGTGTAGATAAATGCTTCGCCCGGCTCTATTTCACTGCTCCTAGCTATCGGCATTACTTCGCCTGCTGTCGGTGCTTTGGTGCTGTAGCCGTATACGCCTGTTTCGTTGTTTAAAAGTAGACTGCCGAGTTCTCTGCCGCCTGAAAACACGCCTTTCAGCTCTCCCGGGAATCCGCTGTGTCCTTTCGTTACGCCTGCGATGGTGACGTCAATCGCTTCACCGCTTGACAGTGGCATAATTGCGCCTGTATCAACGTCGCATATGGCGTGACCCAGGCCGCCAAATATCCCTGTTTCGGGGTTGTAATATGTCATTGTCCCAATACCGGCGGAGCTGTCCCTCACCCACATGCCGATACGATATTCGCCGTCGGCGGGTGAAATTACCGGTACAACGCTTAGGTTTAGCGTGATATTATCTCGCTTTAGCTTTATGGACACAGCTAAGCCGTCACTGTCTTCGACCAATTCCACCAGTTCCTCGTTTGAGTCTACGTCCTCGCCGTTGACCTCCATTATTATGTCACCTATCTCAATACCCGCATCTTTAGACGGGTTTATCATCTCACCTGAAATATCCATGTCACTCATGCCTACTACAATAACCCCATCGGTATACATTTTTATACCAAACGGTGTTCCACCAACTACGACCATGTCCCTTTCCACCACGGAAACGGTGATGTCCTTAATAGGTATAGCACAGGGTAAGTCGAGGCTTACCTTGTAGCTGTTGCCGGCTTGTGAGTACAACTCTTTAGGAAGGTTGTCTGTCACACTGCTGGCTGTGATACCTATTGCGGAACTTATCTTGAACTGTTCCCCCTCGGCTACATAAAACTCATCGGGTATTGTTGCCGAGAGGGCAGAGGAGAGTCCCAAAATCACCATTGCCGTTATAGAAAGGGTGGAAGCAAACATCCTGCTAAACAGCTTTTTCACACTGTTCCCCCTAAATATATATTTACGGCACAATTATTGTTTTCAGTGCCGCCATTCGTCACATTAATACTCTTGACATTTACAGCTTTTTTATTCCGTGTTTAAATTGGCTTTTACTTTGAAAAAGACTTCCACATAGTCATAACGCAGTAAAAACCCTCTCAAAGTAAAAACTTTACCTGCTTACCAATATTTTTTAAAAACGCATCAGCTGACATATTCTTCACTCACAGACGATATTTCCACCTCAACAGTAAATACTGCATTACCCAGTGCTTCTGTAAGCTTCTGCGTGTCTATGTTGTCAGGGTTGCCGCTACCGCCGTTTTGAAGCCAGTATTCGGGGGTGTACTTTTTTAGATGGGAGCAAAGCGTGAAAATATCGGTGTCGTGATCTTTCACTGTCTTTAAAAGGACATTTTCCAGCTCGGTTTTAATGGAATCCTCCAGGAAAACCGCTAAAGTGTCTGTGATGGTGGACGAGATGTTTTCGCTGTTCTCCACATACTCCGCTTCACCGGACAATGTAAGCTTTATCTCAAACTCCACAAAGTCATCACGGCGCATCGGCATTATTGATACGCTGTCCCTTTTGAGTTTAACAGCGGTACTGCCCAGTGTCGGGTGTTCCTCATCAGTAAAGGCGGTACCTTCCCCCGAGAGCAACCACATCGCAACTTCGCTTTCGTCGGCGGTGAGCGAAGTGACGTAACTACCGTTGTCCAAAATCGCTAAGCCGTCGCAGAGTAGTTCCACGCCATCCTCAGAAGTGTTTTGGAGTATCGGTAAGGTCATGGACTGCTTTTGGTTGTTGGCCTCACGCAGAAGGCTCATTATCGTTGCGGTGGGGTGCATGTGTTGCTTAACGCCTTCGGACAGCACCGTTTCCACTTTGCTACCTGCTATAGGGCTGTCACCGTTTAGGTCGTCTAAATTGCCTTTGTACACTGTCACAGGGGTGGTTTTTGTGATGTCGGAATGTGCATTCAGGTAGTTCAATACTTCCACAGTTTTGCCGCTCGTTACTGTGCTTTCACTGAGCACTACCGCCCGAAGGTCGCCCAAATAAATCTCGCTACCTGCTTGTTTTACCGCATTGTCAAGTGAGTGTGCGATGGTGTAGCCTTCCCCTGAAACGGTGATGTAAACAGGTTCGGGGTCGGTCTTCTCTTTTAGCGTGAGTGTAACGGTATACATGTCCTCGCTGAAGTCAATTGTTATCATCTCTGCTATCTGTAGGTTTTTTATATCGACAGCTGTCCGACAACCTGTAAAAACCAAGCAGACTGTTACTGCTAAAGAAATAATAATTCTCTTCAAACGTGTGCCCTCCTTTAGCTTTTCTACTTTTTCTCCGAATGTGGAGGTTTATACAACAAAGCCGCCGCCAACGGAACTATAAACATAAACAAAAATACAGGCAATCCACCGCTTATGAAACGTTCTAACGTTACCGATAGTACTTCACTGTAGTAAAAGACAGTGGACAGTACCGTGCAGGTCACAGCGAGCGCTGTAAAGCAACGCTCCCTTGCCACTCGGGGGAGAAGGCTACTAAGCAGGTCAAGCGACGCAAGAAGGTAGACTGCTATCTTTATCACACCGATGAAGATAAACAACATCAGGTGGATAAAGTCCGCCCTTTGCAGTAGTGCGTATTTTGCGGAGGTCAAAAGCTCGTAGAAAGGGAACTGTCCTGTCTGTGCGTAGACACCGATGGTGGTGAGGATGAAGAAGTATAAGAATTCCAGTATAATCAGTGTCCATAAAACAAACCTTCCACCGATTCGGGAGAGGGTAGAGGTCTTGCAGTTGTAGCTGAGCGACACAAGCAGTATCAGTTCTGTATTGCTCATGACAGCGTTATATACAGCTTTTCCAAACTCTTGAGGTGTAGACCAGTAGGGTATCACAAGCTCCACCATGCGTATTTCGGAGGAGAGTGTAAACGCTGAAAAAACAAGTGACAGCAAAAATAGGAAAAACACAATCACAGAAAAACGGCAGACTGCTCTTAGACCCATATAGGAACAGTAGAAGACAACCGCAAGTATCAATAGAAGTATTGCAATACCGCTTAAGTCATCGCCTGTTATAACATTTAAAAAAGTATAAAGCCGTATAGCAAACAGTGACGCTACCATCAAAAACACCGAAAGCAAAAGTACCTGCAACAGTTTCCCAAAAACCGCATTTTTACAAGATAGCATCTCGATAGGGGAGAGACCCCCGCCATATTTTACAACCCTATCTACCAAAAATAAAATCAGTAGCATAAAAAGCGACGCTACAACTTGACTGTACAAGACGAGCGAGCCTTCTCCCTCACTACCACTGAGCGAGTAGAGGAGCGTCATGGCGGTTCGAGAAAGTACTGTTACTGATACGATTTCCCACATGGAGAGGCGAGATACACTTGTCATCAGCTTTCTCCTTCTTTCGGCGTATTTATAGCACCCACTTCTAGGTTTTCACGAGAAAGCTCCTTCCAGCCCATGCGCACCGCAACGTCACGCATTGCGTAAAGCGAGAAAGGGGAGAGAGGTGCGGACACTGCGGAACCGTAGCTGTTCAGCGAACAAATATTGATAAAAATAGCAGACAATCCCAGTGAAATGCCAATAATCCCGAGTGTGCCACCGACGATGATAAAACCAAATCGCAACATGGTGACAGGCTCAATAAGCGACGGGACAACATACGAACTCACAGCGGTCAGCGCCACAACAATTATAAGCGGTAGCGACACAAGTCCCGAAGCTACAGCGGCATCACCCACCACCAAAGCCCCCACGATACCCACAGTATGCCCTACCGATTTAGGGATACGTAAGCCCGCCTCAACAACAAGCTCATACACAAAGTAGATGCAGAGTGCCTCAATCATGACAGGGAAGGGAGTTTTGCTCTGTGCATCAACAAAACCGGCAAGAAGCGCACCTGGTAGTATGTCCAGATCAAAACTCACCACCGATACATACAGTCCGGGCAGTAGAACCGAGACGAAGAAGGCAAGGTACTTTATCCACCGTATAAACGTGCCGTAGTAGGGGCGTCTGGTGTAGTCGTCAAGGGTCTGGAAGTTTTCGGTAAACAGGTATGGGACTATTAGCGCAAACGGCGTGCCGTCCACAAGTATGCCTATGCGCCCCTCAGACACCTTAGCGCACAGCGTATCCGGACGTTCCGTGTTCCCGACTGCGCTGAACAGTGAGAGGTGCGCCGTGTCGATAAAGGGTTGTATATACCCCACGTCAAGAATATTGTCTATGCTAATACTTTGCAGTCTTGTGCGGATTTTATTAACTGTGTTGATATTCGCCCTATCCCTGCGGTAAACAAGGCATAGGTCAGTGGTCGCCCCTTTGCCGACACTCAAAAACTCCACAGACAGCGACGGACAGCGCATTCTACGTCGTATCATCGAGATATTCACCCTAAGCGGCTCGACAAACCCTTCTTTACCGCCTTTAACATTGACTTCTTGGTCAGGCTCTGCGACAGAGCGGAAGTTAAACCCCTGTAACCCCACTGCTACAGCCTTGTCTATACCATCGATTAACACGACGACAAACCCCGCCATCGCAAGCGTCGCCACTTCTGTTATTGTGTACAGTTCAAACTGGTTGCCGGAAATAAACACACTACCCCGAAACCACGAAAGAAGCTCATCAGCTGTCTTGAAGTCTTGCTCTGCCATAGGCTGTGTCATAGACCGTGATGTGAGCTCCATATCAAACAGCCCCTCAAACATCACTAGAGAAATATCCACGTCACCGACTTTCATATCTCGAATAATAAGGTCAGCCGTATTACCACACATACTGCGAAGTGTTATGAGGTTTTCGGTCAAGTCGTTTGAAATGGGGACTTTCGGCATCTCGGGGGCGTCTTTGACATACGGTTTTTTGTTGTTCTTAAAAAACATGTGCGACATCCCTTCTTTGCAGGTGTTTCTTAGACGAGCCTGCAGAAAATTCACTTAAAATATATTGCCCTGTGTTTTTGTGAATATGTCGTATTTTTTGGAAATAATATTTTAAACGACAAAAGAGGTGAAGGAATGTTTTCCGTTGTAATAAGAACCACCGTACTATATTTTTTTATAGTGTTTATTCTAAGGTTTATGGGTAAGCGCCAGATAGGGGAGCTTCAACCCTCAGAACTTGTAACCACTATTTTAATATCAAACATCGCTTCCATCCCTATAGAAAACTCAGGAGTGCCCATGCTTTACGGATTGCTTCCAATACTGCTTCTAGCTTCGTTTGAAGTGGTATTGTCCGCTTTGACAGTCAAGTCATCTAAGGCAAGGAAGTTTATAGAAGGCAATTCAAGGGTTATCATAAAAGACGGCATTATCGACCAGAAGGAACTGCTCAACCTGCGTTTTTCGCTAGACGACCTACTTGAACAACTCAGACTAATGGGGATATTTAATGTGGACGAGGTAGGTTATGCCGTTATAGAGACAAACGGAAAAATGTCGGTATATCAAAAGTTCGCTGCACGCACCCCGACATCAGCGGAACTTGGGCTCGCCCCACCGACGGTTGACACCCCCCATGTCACTGTAATCTCAGACGGTACTCTTGATCAAAACGCTCTGGATTACTGCGGAAGGAGCGTCGAATGGTTACAAAATATTATGGTCAGGGAAGGTGTAGAAAGTGTATCGGAGGTATTCTTGTTGAGCTGTAGGCAAAATGGTGAGTATACACTGATAAAAAAACAGTGAAAAAAAGACACAGTATGCACGCTTTGGCTGACCAAACGTACATACCGTGTCTTGGATGTGTATTATGATTAGGCGGTGGAGTTTGGGTCGGTTCGCTGTTAAGCGTAGCGACATTGTGCATAAGTAATTAAGAAACAGTGGTATTAGTAAAGTGAAAGGATGTGTGGGAATGAAAAGGGCGTATGTTGCCGCTGTAGCAATAGTAGCGGTGTTTCTTGTCGTAGGCATGTTTTACTATAGCCTAAGCAAAAGTGTCAGCACGCTTCAGGATAGTATACACCGCATGGAACAGGCTTCCGCATACGGTGACAACGAGCAGGTAACAGAGATTTCAAAGGAGTTGCTGACATTCTGGAGGGAGCGTGAAACATTTATAGGATTAATGGTGGAGCATTCGCAGATTGATTCAATAAACGTGTCTATAGTTCAGCTTGAACGATTGGCAGAACTTGACAGTGAAATCGGACTATTACTTGAACTTTCCGAGCTTATGGCGGAACTGGAGCACTTGCTTGAACTTCAAAAAATAAGGCTGGGGAGTTTCATCTAACCTACCTTAATCTATACCGGAATCATGTCATAAATTACTTCAGATAGATGAATTGGCGAAACATCTGAATTGATTAGGGTTTTCACAATGCTAAGTGCGTCTTCCACAATAGAGGTAACGTCCTTTACCTCTGCTATAATTGTGTTTTTGCTGTTTACGGCAATAATTCCGTATGAGACATACCTCACTTTGTCTTCACTCACATTTACCTCACAGGTGGCCTTATAGGTAATGCAGTCCTTTAATAGTTCGGTGTTTAACATATAGATTCTCCTTAAATAATAATATGTACTTTGCTTAAACACATAGAGGTCAGCATATGAGTAATGGGGATGTGCTTTGTTATGGTATGCCACCTGTTGTGTCAGTTACTGTAGCCTGTTATGAAATTTGTAAATCTATCGTAATAAAATAATAACGGAAAAGCAAAAATAATGCAAGCGGTGAATTCGACAAAAATTATTAAAAACTATGTAATAGTTTTCTTTGAGTACAGAAAAATCAACATATTTTATAAAAAATAAATAAAAAAACTAATATTATTATTGTATTTTTATAATATCACACATTATGACATAAATGACAAATTTTTTAGTTGATTTTAATCTTTGAAATATCTACCAATATATATGTAAATTTTACTTGATATTTTGCTATTATGCCTATATGCGTATGTTCAGTTTTGATTTATAAACCTTAAATGTCAAATGTATGTTGCGAAAAGGATGCGCAGTGGAAAACTTTTTGTTATTTTGCTACATTGCACCGTTAAATCGCAAATGATATAATATTTCACAAAACATACTACAGTAACAATCGATGAAGTTTACAGGTGGATAAGTACTTTTTAGTCGTTGGAAGGGTATGCTCTCACCTAAGTATACCTTTTTTTTATGCAAAATTTGACGAAACCCCAAAATAGAAAGCGAGGCAAAGCGAATGTTGCAAATGTTAAAGAGCAAAGATATACTCTCAATGCGCACGCTTACCACAGAGGAGATAGAGCTCATTTTCAAAGAAGCGGAGTCTATGAAAAAAGTGGTACTCAGTGACATGCGGAAAACCACCCACCTAACAGGTAAAACAGTGATTACGCTGTTTTACGAAAACTCAACCAGGACAAGAGTGTCCTTTGAGCTTGCGGCTAAGTACATGGGCGCAAACGCCGTAAACATTTCTGCTTCCTCCTCCAGTGTCAGCAAGGGAGAAACCCTACTTGACACAGGCAGAAACATTGAGGCGATGGGATGCGACGCTATAGTAGTGCGTCACGGTGCATCAGGAGCGCCTCACCTACTTGCTAAGAACCTTGGTTGCTCCATTTTGAACGCAGGGGACGGACTTAACGAGCACCCCACACAGGCACTGCTTGATATGATGACCATCAAAGAAAACAAGGGTAGCTTTGAGGGGTTAAATGTCGCCATTATCGGAGATATATTGCATAGCCGTGTAGCTAGGAGCAATATTTACGGTCTCATCAAAATGGGGGCAAACGTTAGACTTACCGCACCGTATACACTTATGCCTGTCGGGATAGAGGAGACAGGTGCAGTGGTATGCGAAACTGTTAAAGAAGCAATGGACAATGCTGATGTTGTAATGGGCCTTAGGATGCAGCTTGAGCGCCAGAAAGACGCGCTGTTTCCATCGGTTGCGGAGTACTACGACACATTTGGTATAGGTCCCGACCAGCTTAAATACGCTAAGAAGAATGCAATCATCATGCACCCCGGCCCTGTAAACAGGGGAGTGGAAATGGCGACACAGGTCATAGACGGCGAAAGCTCTGTAATCATCGATCAGGTGACCAACGGTGTTGCAATTCGCATGGCTTGTCTTGAACTTGTTGGACAAGTGTTGAAAGGAGGTAGGGCATAATGCGTTATCTGTTAAAAGGTGGCATAATTGTTGACGGTGTAAACCATCAAGGGACAGTGTCCGATGTGCTTATTGAGGACGGTGTTATCACCTCCATAGGCGAAAATATTACAGTTGAGGGCGCAGAGACCATTGACGTAAGTGGACAGCATATCTTCCCGGGGCTTATCGACATCCACTGCCATCTGCGTGACCCCGGCGAGGAGTATAAAGAGGACATAAGGAGTGGCACAAGGGCGGCTGCGGCGGGCGGTTTTACAACTATAGTACCGATGCCGAACACCTCCCCTGTCTGCGATGATAAAACGGTGGTAACCTACATTAAATCCAAGGCGGCGATGGAGGGGTATGTAAATGTACTTCCAACAGGGGCGGTTACAAAGGGTCTGTTGAGCAAGGAACTCGCTGAAATGCAGCTAATGAAAGAAGCAGGCATTGTAGCAGTGAGTGACGATGGGCTGCCTGTACTAGATGCGGCACTGTTTCGCAAGGCGCTACAGTATGCGCACATGCTAGACCTACCTGTAATAGACCACAGCGAGGAGCTGAGTCTATCAAAAAACGGCTCGCTCAACGAAGGAGCTACAGCCACTATGATGGGGCTTAGGGGGATACCGGCTGCTGCAGAAGAAGTGAGTATATCGAGAGATATACTGCTTGCCGAAAGTGTTAACGCCCCCATACACATAACCCACGTTTCCACCAAGGGAGCCGTGGAGATAATACGTCAAGCAAAGGCGAGAGGGGTAAAGGTAACCTGCGACACCTGCCCTCACTATCTGACGCTGACCGACAGTGCGGCGGAGGGTTTTAACACAAACGCAAAGGTAAGCCCACCGCTACGCTCGCAGTCAGACAAAGAAGCAATGCTCGCCGCACTAAAAGACGGCACTGTCGACCTGATCGCTACAGACCACGCACCGCATCATATCGACGATAAAAACGTCGAGTTTGACTATGCCGCTAAAGGTATGATAGGTTTCCAGACAGCTTTTCCTGTACTGTACACAAAGTTGGTTAAGGAGGGTAAACTGCCACTGGGTGAGCTTGTTCGCTTGATGAGCCATGCTCCTTCAACATTTTTGAAGCTGGGGAAAGGAAAGGTTGAAGTAGGGGCTGTCGCCGACATCACTGTTGTAGACCTTGAGAGCCGAATAGAGGTCACAGAGGAGTTTATACTGTCTAAGAGCAAGAACACGCCTTTTATGGACGAGAAGCTATACGGAAAGGTATTGCATACCTTTGTGGGCGGCAAGTGTGTCCTAAAAGACGGCGTGATATAGCGAAAAGAGATTTATTTGCCGAGACTGTTAAATGTGACACTGTGATAGTCGGAGGTAAGCGGACGAATCCTTTCCGATACCTGCCGCCGTACAGTCGCTAACCAAACACAGTCGCCGGCAGTAGCCATGTCGGCTTTCGAGCCGACTAATAAACAGAAGGTCAGCCCCAAAGGCTGACCTTCTGTTTATTTCTGCCCTTTGGGCAGATGGCTACTGCGGGCGACTGTGTTTGGTTAGCTTTCTTCAAAACGGACGGTACCGCAAAGGTTACAGCTTGAAACCCTTCTGTAATTACTTTTTGTCCGCTTAGTTTAACAAAGCCGCTTTCTCTCCATTCCAATTCATTCTAACATGTGGTATAATACAATAAAATATACAGTAAAATACCTATTACTTTAAACGGAAAGGACGGTCTACATTATGAAAGAATATTTAGAGCGCAGTATAAAAACGTTTATTCAGGAATCGGAAGCAAACCGCTTGACACCGTTAAATGCTGTAAATGACAAATATGTAGGGCAACAGCTATTTGAAGACCCTTTGTTCGCTTATGCCAACCCGACAGACCCTATGTTCAGGTCTCTGAAAGCAGATGTGATAGGTGAACATTTTAGATTACCGGCGCAGTGGTTGCAAGGGTGCAAAACAGTGGTTTCTGTCTTTCTACCGTTTACAAAGACTGTTAAAGATTCGAACAGTGTTGACGCTGACTATCCGTCTGAGCTTTGGTTACACGGCAGGGTAGAGGGGCAAGAGTTTGTTGATAAGCTTGCGAGGCATACCGTTAATGTGCTACTTGAGCAGGGTGTCGCTGCTGTCAGTCCGGGTTTGGAGGAGGAATTTTTCTCTGTTCGAGATGGCGAGGATATTAGCTTCACCAGCAACTGGTCGGAACGACACGTGGCTTTTATAGCAGGTATGGGAACTTTTGGACTGTCAAAAGGGATCATTACCGAGAAAGGGATGGCAGGTAGGCTTTTTAGCGTACTTACAAAAGCAGAAATTGAAGACACACCCAGAAAGTACACGTCTACATATGAGTACTGCACTATGTGTGGTGTGTGTATAAAGCGCTGTCCACCACGGGCGATAACATTAGAACAAGGTAAAAATCACATAACTTGCGCAAGGTTTTTAGACATCATTCAAGTCAAGTCTGCGCCCAGGCATGGTTGCGGTAAATGTCAAACAGGAGTGCCGTGTGAAAGTAGAATACCACCAACGATAAAAGCGAGGTAAAGCATGTTTATACAATATGATGATAAAGCTATAGAGCACCTCAAAAAGCGTGACAAACTGCTAGCCGAGGCAATTGACACCATAGGACATATAAATCGTCCGGCAGAAAGCGACTTGTTTTCCTCTGTTATCCACCACATAGTCGGCCAACAGATATCAGTAGCGGCACAAAAGACGGTATGGAAGCGCCTCTGTGACAAGCTCGGCGATATAACGCCTGATATAGTCTGCGCCATAGAGGACAGCGAACTGCAAAGTTGTGGGTTATCATTTCGAAAAGTCGAGTATATCAAGGACTTCTCGAAAAAAGTACAGTGTGGTGAGTTTGATATCGAAAAGCTGTGGACATTGTCCGATGAAGAAGTTACGGCGGAACTGTCCGCCCTAAAAGGCATCGGTGTGTGGACAGCGGAGATGCTTATGACCTTCTGTATGGGGCGTGAGGACATTGTAAGTTTTGGAGACCTCGCAATCCTTCGTGGTATGCGTATGCTTTACCACCACCGCAAGATAGACAGAAAACTGTTTGAAAAGTACCGCAGACGCTATTCGCCATACGGCACGGTGGCGAGCCTGTATTTGTGGGCGATTGCAGGGGGAGCGATTGAGGGTATGAAGGATTATGCGCCTAAAAAGCAGGCGGTGAAGAAGGCAAAAAAATAGTCTGTAAAAGTAGTGTGTGATCTACGAAAGCTGTAGAACCTTACTCACTATCACCCACATACTGCGACACAACCTCAGGCGTAATCCCTGTATTATCCAGTATCTCAAAGAACACCTCGGGCACAAGCCCTACTATCACTGTTTCCGCAAGACAAATGTCGGTGGATACGGTAGCAGGTGCAGAATATCCGGGGATGACCACTAATATGTCCGCAATAAACTCCAGTTGTACCTGGTGGACAGTTTGGTTAATACCGGCTGTCTCAAACGTGTGAAACAATTTTGACTCAACAAAGCCTATGGGGAGGATCTCGAATTTAATGTCAGGACCTTTGCCGGAGAATATCTGCCAACCCAGAAGTGTGCCGAGGGGAATGTCTACAGATTGGGATTGGAGCTCAGCGACTTGGGTGGACACGGTGCTTGTGAGGTTGGAGCTGAGACGGTTTATCTCCAGCATGTTTGTCTGTATGGAGCTAACCACGCCGTTTTCGCCAACTTCGACATTGACAAGTGAGGTGTAGTCGTAGTGACTGTCCTCCAGTTCTTCGTTCAGTGAGTCGTTTATTGCCTGTACGGCGTAAACTTTCGCTTGATACTCGGCGATGTCTTTGAGTATTACCTTTATCTGCATGTCAATGAAGTACAAAAACAGAAATGTCAATATAGAAATCACTGCCACCGCTATGTAAAGACGCTTAAAGCGTCTGCGCTTTGTGCTTTTGAAATACTGCATATTTATGACCATTCCTTTCGGCAAGCTTTGTGTGCTTTTTATAAAATCGCTAATATGCCAAAAACTGAGGCTGTGCCGAAGAGCACAACAACCGCAAACGATTAAAATCGTTGGTTGAAAATCTTATTTTCAACCTTTTGTCACCTATTTTAAAGTATATTACTAAAACGATGATTTTAGGCGTGACCCACCTGTCCTTTTGAGTTTTACAGCATTATCTCCACTCCTGCAAAGTCAGAACAGCCTTTGTAAAACACTTTTTTCGTTGAGCGTTCTGTCAATACAACCGACACTTTAGCGGTAATACTTTCTCGTACCGTACCGCTCATACTGCCGTTTTGCGGTGAGCGTAAGCTTATAAAGGGGGTATTGTCGCCTATTGCGTTAGCGTAGATACGCACTTTCAGAAGGTGTTCTGCGTTTACGAGCACCAAAACACCACCATCATCTTTTTGGTGAAATCGGTGCGACGTATTGTTCATGGTGGTGAACTTGTAGAATCTACCGTCCACTGTCAAGGCTGCGATCACTCCGTCAAACGCTGTAAATAAAAACGGCACACGCCCGAGTGAAACGCTAAGCGTTGCTCGCCTATCTGAAAAGTGAGAAGCTTGCAACCAAAGCCACCTTTTAGGAAAGCTCCTTCCATGGTTTTTCTCCATATAGACATGTGCGCCGCTAAAGTCTACTGTTTTACCGTTTATCTCAAGAATTCCGTCAGCTAAAGCGTGCTGTATGCACACCTGCGTGTAACACTCTAGGCAGCCTATGTGGTTAAACACCCCCATACTGCCCGGGCACAGACGACTGTCAGGCCACTTTAAAACCGAGTGGAAGCTGAGCCTACCTTTTACGGTGATTTCGGGAGTGTCGATATCGACAGTGAATTCGGACAGTGACAGGTGATTTTTGTCTAAACGAACATGGAGTTTACTATCTGAAGCGTCAAACTTATAGTTGTCATACTTCACATACTGCGATGAGCAGTCGCCGTGAGTTAGAACCTGCACAAAGCTGTGAGGATTTGTACCTTTGGAAATGCCTATGATAAAAGCATAGCTTTCTCCTTTTGTTGTGGTCAGACGGAGATACCACCCTTCAAAAAAGCTACCTGTTTTGTTTTTCCCGTGGTATGCGTCGGGGTTTTGAACATTGGGGAGGGCATTGTTTTTATAACTACGCATATTTTACTTCCCTTTCTTTTGTGGATTGTAAGTTATTGTTGGCTGATTGTGGAGAGGGTATGCATAGTTGGTTATTGTGGTTAAAGCATATAAAGAAATGAAAGTAGTGGTGTAATATGAAACAGAAAATTGAGATTAGAGAAGAACGTATATCTGCAAATGAATATATAGACTTTTTAAAGAGGACAAACCTCGGCTCACAGTATCCTTTAGAGCGCTTCGAGGAGAGGATAGCAGTGCTTGTGGACAGTGTGTCGATAAGCCTCGTCGCACGGAATGAGGACAGCTTGGTAGTAGGGGTTTTGTTTGGGCTTACCGACTATGCTTATTGGCTTTATATCACCGACTTGGGGGTTGATAGGGACTACGAAAGGCTTGGTATCGGCAGGCGACTTATGAAAACAGCGCATGAAATAGCAGGCGGTGAAAAGGACATTGCAGTTTATCTAATAGCGCATGATGACGCTGTGCCGTTTTATGAAAAGCTTGATATGAAAAAGTCAAAATCGGTGATGTATTACAGTAAAGTGGAGTGGACAGAGTTTACAGTGGAGTAGTTTTATTCAAAGTCAGAGACGGCTTCACTAATAGAATAGGCAAAGCGACAACCAACATCTGCGTTGAGTTGTCGCTTTGTTATAGTTTTGCGGTGAATTGCATTTTTAACGGTTTTTCGAAATTGTACGGTGGTATGAAAGTGGGGTTACAAGATAGCCGGCTTGAATATCTAAATATCAATTCGTTTGCATTTATATTTGTTGATAAATAGGCATAGGTATAGTAAAATATAATAAGAGTAAACAGGTAAGCGCAAAAGGGGGAATTTTCTTGCGATTTTATAATATCATAGAGAATAAGCGTGATAAAAAAGAGCATACAGTAGCAGAACTTTCGTATACAATGGAAGCTATAATAAGCGGAGAAGCCACCGACTATCAGATTTCCGCTTGGCTTATGGCGGTTTACCTGAACGGTCTTACAACTGCGGAAACAGCTACACTTACAAAGTTAATGGCTGACTCGGGGGAGAAGCTTGACTTTAGCAATTGTCCATACAAAAAGGCGGACAAACATTCAAGCGGTGGCATTGGGGATAAGACCACGCCGATAGTGGCGGCTATTGTGGCGGCAAACGGCGTTGTGATGCCGAAAATGTCAGGTAGAGGGCTTGGGTACACAGGCGGTACGCTTGATAAGTTCTCCGCCATACCCGGTTGGCGGTATGACCTTAGTAGGGATGAATTGTCAAATGTTTTAAAGGAGGCAGGCTTTTTTATTGCCGGTCAAAGCGCTGATCTCGCCCCTGTGGACAAGAAACTTTACGCACTGCGTGATGTGACGGCGACTGTCGAGAGCATACCGCTGATAGCGTCCAGTATTATGTCAAAGAAGCTTGCCATTGGTAGTGACGCTATAGTACTTGATGTTAAGTATGGTAGCGGTGCGCTTGTAAGTGATGCGGACGAAGCTGTTATGCTGGCGAAGACTATGGTGGACATCGGTACGTCGCTCGGTAGGAACGTGGTGGCGCTTGTCACAGATATGAACAGCCCGCTCGGGAATAACATTGGTAATGCACTCGAGATAGTGGAGGTAGTAGAGGTCTTAAAGGGTAAGCAGGGAAGGCTCACCGAACTTAGCCTTCTACTGTCCGCACATGTACTGTCGCTCACAACAGGGCATGAGTTTGAGCGGTGTATGGACTTGTCAAAGCAGGCGTTAGCAAGTGGTGAGGCGCTAAAACGTTTTACTGCTATGGTGGGAGCGCAGGGAGGGGATACGTCATTTATAGATGATTATAGCAAACTACCCACCTGTGAACATATGACAGAGATAATAGCGGAGCAGGACGGATATGTGACGTACACTAGTAGTAAAACCATAGGGGAAGCGTCTGTGATACTCGGCGCAGGCAGACGAAAAGCGGAGGATAGTATAGATTACGGCGCAGGTATAGTACTCCATAAGACGGCAGGGGAGTACGCCAAAAAAGGAGAACTACTGGCTATCCTGTATACCGGCAACACCGATTCTTTGGCTGACGCTACCGAGATGTTCTTGCAAGGGGTTGAACTGACCGAAGTGAATAGTTCTACACCACTTGTTTATGCTACTGTCACGGCGGACGGTGTGGTGTATGAGAATTCTTAATTTTATTCTGTTTATATGTCTTGATATATAGAGTAGAAAGCGGTATAATAGACAGGTAGAAAAATGTAGCTTAGTATAAACAATCAATACGCAATAACGATTTTACAATATATTCGAAAGGCGGTAACAGGGTACTATGGGACTGTACAACGATAAAGATATGAAAATTGTGCCTGATGATATAGCACTTTTTAAAGAGGAAGCGTTAAATGCCACCGGAGACACAGCGGACGATTATCTAAAACAACGTCAGTTAGGGAACATTAAGAAAGCTCATACTCTGGGGGCTGCTATGGCACTTGAACTGCTTGACTGTGTTTTTACAGCTCCACCTGAGGGCGTGGATTACGAGCTGTTTTCCGCAGAACTGCAGGTCTTGTTTGCTTACGTGGTGAAACGCTGTGTTGAAATGTCCAAGGCGATAAATTCGATAGTGGCGCACACTGTAATCGGAACGTTTTACGGAAAACTCGAGGAGCATGACGAGAAAATATGCCAAACAGTTGAGGAAAGCCCCTCGTTTTCACTGTATATATACCTAAGCCGTATAGATGCGGAAACTGCTGAATCGATAGCCACTGTGTTTTACGATCGCTGTGACAGCGTTGAAGCGACTATTGACATTGCGATAAAAGCGTGGGAGATGTATAAAGCGCGCTGTATGAAGTTAATAGAAGCGGCTGACTTTAAATAGTTTGTTTTGGTTTACAAGTTTGGGAAGGTGTGATTACTTTGGATATAAACGAAAAGCCGATTATGGAGGGGATACTCCCCGGTGCGCTTACAAACCGCATGGAACTTCGAATGTTGCTGTGCTACATACTGCATAATGTAAAAGCGCCCATGACACTTGAGCAGATGCATATAGCGCTGTCCAAGGATGGGCTTGTGAATTACTTCGAGCTTGCACATCTTATAACGGTTCTGCTGGATTCGGGGCATTTTATCACCGTCAAGAGTGACGACGAGGAGGACCACCGAGAGTTTTTGACAGTCACCCCTCTCGGCTCTAAGACAGCTGAATATTTCGAGTCGAAGCTACCTATAACGGTGCGTGAAAAGGCGCTTAAAGCGTCAAAGGAAGCGCTTATAAGGGAGCGACTTGAAAAGGAAAACAAGGTGGAGATCACAAAGCGTGACGACGGCTACAGTGTGACACTTTGCATAAGCGATGTTGGAACGAATTTGATGGAGCTTTCACTATTTGTGCCGAGTGAGGAGCATTGCAGGGACATTAAGGAAAAGTTTCTGCAGGACCCCACCGTGGTGTATAGGGGGCTTATCTCGCTACTGTTAAATCAGGAGCTGGGCGGAGTTTCGTTTATAAGTTGATGTATCAGCGGTTTTGTAATGAAGTATTTAAGGGGCTATCGCATGATAGCCCCTTTTGTTATTATCGTTTTCAAATGTAGAGTTTCGGGCAATATAGATGTTTGCGTTTCACTAAGCTTTCATACTTTTTTCACTGTTTTTGTACACGAGAAATCCACACACAGCATAGTACACCGCCAGACCTAAAACGTAGGGGAGTGTGTCAATATGCCTATGCCCAGAATAGCCGCTTAGCGAGTAGACGTAGTCCCCAACGGGCATAATCAAGGCGACGACACCACCGTAGCGTATACCACAGCTTAGCAGCACTCCGCTCAACCAAAGTGTCCCGACTATAACATAAATCCAATACGGACCATCTGCATTGATAATGCTCTCAAAGCCTACCCGGAGCATTAAAGCTGTAACAAGGATAGCTGGGGCAAAGTAGAGCAGTTTAAGGGCAATATTTTTCATAGTAACTCCTCCTTTTATGGACTGAATAGATCGTCAACTGTTGAGCCAAGCACCTTTGCGAGGTTAAAGGCGAGTAGCAATGTGGGGTCGTATTTGTTGTTTTCGATGGCGTTTATCGTCTGTCGGCTGACACCGCAGGCTTTTGCTAAATCGTCCTGGGAAAGCTGCTTTAGTTTTCTGAGCGCTCTTATTTTGTTTTCCATTTAGTCACCGTACTTCTTCCTGAGTAGGAAGTACCTCACATTAAACAGTATGCCGATAACAGCAAGCAACCACGCACCTTCCGTGTACTCTTTAAGCGAGTCGAGGTCAATAAATTCGGCGGAGATGTTGACTGTGATTAGAATAAGGGTGACGACGAAAGTTTCGGTGCAGGTTTTTTCCAGTATCATCTTGCGCCGCTCGTCTCCTTTCTTTATAATCGCTTCCCATGTCATGATAAAAGGGAGTGCGACAGCGAAAAATAACATACCGTAAACTACTACAATAAACTCCATTTTAATGACCATTCCTTTCTGTAGAGTTTAAGGCTGTGCCGAAGAGCAGGAAACCGAGAGTTTGAAATCGCATTTCAAACTAACCTCCTTGAAGTGTCAAATTCTTTTTACATAATCAATATAGCACATGATTGTTCTGTTGTCAAATACTTTTGACATTCAAGTTGACACCGACGATCATGAAAGCAACCGTTTATGTCGAATATCGCAATAAAAATGTAGTGGTCAATGCAATCCTCAACCCGAAACGTCGACTTTACGCCCAGTTTCGGGTTGATGAAGGCATCAACCCCTACATTTGTTCTATGTTATAATGATAATTGTCTTTAGTGTGGTTGCCCGTGCCCGGGTAGTGAAATTTCTATGAGCCACTTAGCAAAGTTTTGATGCCCTTGGGCACTCCGTCGAAGATGCGTATGCTCTCGGGGAGTTGCATTTTGAATATCTCGGGCATGTCGTAGGTTAGTAGGAAGTCGTACTCTTCCTGTGTGATCGGGACCGCCCACAGCAGGTTTACACGGTCGCCAAAGGAAGGTGGGTAGTCGGGGGTAGGGGTGCCTTTGAGTAGGTGTGAATTTAATAGCCACAGTGCTGTGAATTCGCCTTCGTCCTCGAGCTTTAGGGTGTGGCCGTGACCCAGTGAAGTGATATATTCCCACGGTAGTCGAACTGCCCCTGATATGCTCTCCAGTATTGGCATAAACGCGGTTTCGCAGTACTTTTTGCAGGCGAAGCCAATCTCGATACGAGAAAAGTCAGCAGTTTGTTCGCCGTAGAACAGCTCTACGGTGGGTTGTCTAAATGCACTTACGCCGATTGTTAAACCGCAAATAGCATTGTTTTCGCTATCTTCAGCAGTTACAAGTGCTTTTGGAGGCCATTTGCCGCCGTCTATCGCAAAGTACTGTTCCACTTTGCCGATATAGTTTTCGATAGCTGTTATGTGAGCAGGCTGGAGTGTGGTCCAGTAATCTTCAAACGCCTCGCTCCAAAACTCCTCCGCTTCAGCTAGGCGCTGTGTGACACTCTCTTTTGCCTCGACAATGCTCCACGCATATGGAGTGATACCGCTTACATATGCCGAGTAGCCGGGGAACTCGTCGTCCGCCCAATCGGGGATGAAGGCTATAAGCTCATCATTGTAAAACAGTCCCGCACCACTTCCTTCTTTTGTCCATGATATGCGCAGATGTTCTGCATCCAGCGTCATACCGTCCTCGCTGTGCGTAACATATTCATACGGCAACATCGGCGCAGAACCGTCCTCCGCCTCCGCCCATTCTTCAGGCGATATTTCCTCTGCTTTACTCTTGACATTGCATATAAAGCAAGGTTTCATGACAGCGTCATCTGTGCTCGCTTTTAGGTACATGTAAAAATATATAGTGTTTTCGTCCTGTTCGACATATGCTTCTGCATCGCAGATAGGGGAAAAGCTCTCTACAAGTATTTTTGTTTCCATTTTATTCCTTTCATTAAGCCGTTTGGTGTTTTCTATTTACGACTTCTACCCATTGACTTGTTCGCCGCCGCACAAATAGCGGAAGTCAGAATTACCGCTGCCACCAGTTCTAACAGTCCGTTTACCCCAATGATAATGTAAAACACCTCCACCAGCGGAAAAGCGTCAAAGAATACAGAGAGTAGCCCTAATACCGAAGCGGAATGGAACACTGTGGCAATGCCTGCGGAGATGGACGTTGCAAGCACTATGTTCATACGCTTTGAAAGAAGATTAAACAAAAGTGCAACTACTACGCCGAGCAATATTCTCGGCACTACCGCCATAATCAGGCTCTCGATCGGCTGACCGCTTGCGAAGGGGTTGAACAGGATGTCAGCCGGCCCACCCGGCGCATATGCGGCTCTGATAATGCTGAAGACACCAAAGGCGCCGCCGAGTATCGCTCCGACTTTCGCCCCCATCAGCACACCGCCCACAAGGACAGGTATATGCATAAGTGTGATCGAGATAGGAGGCACTTGAATAAATCCTAAACCTGCTGCCATAATCGCCTCTACCGCTATTAGTAGTGCAATCCTTGTCAAAGTCTGTAAGCTGTTTGGTTTTACTGCGTTTGGCATTGTAGGACATCTCCTTTGTATCGGTGTTGTTTGTGACTTTTAACATTATAACAATTAAACTTTACTTTTACAAGTGAGCACATCTTCATAATACAAATTTTACAAAACTAAGTGTAGCCTTAATAATAGCTGAAATTTTATTCTTAGTACAATAATTTCAGAAATGTCTTTGAGGCTTATTAGCGTTTTAGGTTGGTCGAGAAAACTCTTTCACAGTTTACCTTGTATTAAATAGAGCAAGGATTTTACGCCTTGCTCTATTTGGCAGGTCTACTGCAATTTGAACTTGCTCACCATTTCACGCAACATCTGGGACTGTCCCGATAATTCTTCACTTGCAGATGCGCTCTGCTGGCTGTTGTTTGAATTTGACTGAACTACGTCTTTTATACGCTTGATATCGGTGTTTGTAAGGCTCATACTTTCCGCTTGCTCTAAACAAGCTTTTGTTATGCTGTCTATTGTGGAAATCATCTCTTGCACCTTACCTACAAGGTCTTCAAACGAGGTGTTTGTCTTGCCTGATATGCTAACACCGTAGCGTATTCTATCTTCAGAGTGCTCTATGAGTAGTGTGGTGTCCTTTGCGGCTTCTGCGGACTTTTGTGCCAGGTTTCTAACTTCGTCAGCCACAACAGCAAAACCTTTACCTGCGGCTCCTGCTCTTGCGGCTTCTACAGCGGCGTTTAGCGCCAGAATATTTGTTTGGAAGGCGATGTCATCAATCACCTTTACGATTTTAGCGATGTTCTCAGAGGTCTTGTTTATCTCGTCCATCGCTTCACGCATCAGAGACATGTCCGAGAGCGTAATGTCTGTAACTTTACCTGCTGACATAGCGAGTTCATTTGCCCTGTTTGCGTTTTGGAGATTACTTTCAATTTGCGTGGAAATCTTCTCCAGTCGCTCAGAGAGGTTTTCTACATCTCCCGACTGTTCCACAGAGCCGGCTGCAAGCGTAAATGCTCCATCTGAGACAAGGCCTGCACCTAGGGAAATCTGTTCAGTTGCAGAGGATACCTGACGGAGTGTTATTTTCACTGACTGCATCATTGCTTCAACTGAATGTTTAAGACTTTCCCATTGCCCTTTGTACACCGCCGGATGCTTTATCTCTACACTCCAGTTGCCTTTTGCCATTTCGCCCATAACAGTGTTAATATCCTTGTTGAGCAGTGAAAGCGTTTCTTGCATTGTGTGGAAGGAATCACCTAGCTGGCCGAGCTCGTCGTTACGACCGTTTCTACACTCAAAGTCAAAGTTACCGTCAGCCAGTTTAGCGGAGGAATCTACCAGCTTTGTTAGCGGTTTAGCAATTCCATTTGTGACATAAAGATTAACACAAAACAGTGCTACTATCAAAAGCCCCAATCCAATCCCGGAACATAACAGGGCATAAGACCATACTTCACTTAAAACCTCACTGGACGGTATGCCGGAGAACAAGATACCGACAATATCTCCGCTTGAGTTTTTAAAAGGTACATACGAGCAGATATGCTCTTTACCGAGTATTACTGCTTCTCCTATATACGCCCTACCTTCAACCAATACGATATCAGCTACTGATTGCGAAAGCGTTGTTCCTACTGCTCGTTGGCCTTCTGAAACAATAGTGGTAAACGCTCGGACGTCACCGTCAAAGATAGTGAACTCCACTCCTGTTGATGCTTTTAGTGAGTCAAGTAGTTCGGTGTGATCTTCGCCGGTTAAATTTTCAGTGCCTTGCAAGTGATATTCGAGCAGGTTTGTGCCTGTTATTGCTTCCTTTTCCAGCAGAGTATATATTGTTGAACTTGTTCCTATAGTATTTACAACTATAAGTATTCCTACTACAAGCAGTATGACTGCAGAAATAACAGCATTCATCTTGGTGGACAGTTTTTTGTATGTTTTTGTTTTCATAGCAACTCCAATTTTCATTGTTAAATTAAATGCATTTACCTGACAGCGTCGTGCTGTGCAGTATGTCTTTTAGGTACTTCTTGAAACATTCAGCTGTTATGTCTCGTGACAATCCACGCTGCAAAAGCATCACAGAGTTAGCTTCTATCTCAAAAATAGTTTTTTAAAAGCCGGTAAAACAGGGTAGGTCGTAATAAGAAGTAGGTAAAACTGCCTCTTTTGACTCTACACATTTTTGCGGAATAAAGCTCATGCATAACAAGTTTTGCCGTCTCCGCAGTTGATAACACCACCCTTTCGAATAGCTTGCGCATTTTCCTTTAGTAGCCAATCATTAAATGGATATAATCCAAAAAATATTATATATCTACGGTCGGCACAATACAAGGGAAAAGTTAAATTTTCTTATTTTAAAGTTTGTAGTGCAAAATCGTTAGATTTATGCTAAAATACCCTTATATGATTTCATTATATTTTACTGTCGGAGGTTTACAATGGATATTTACGAGAAGTATGAAAGTCCGTTTTCAACTCGGTACACCAGCAAGGACATGCAGTATTTGTTTTCTGCTAAAAAGAAGTTTTCTACCTGGCGTGCGCTTTGGATAGCGCTTGCTAAGGCACAGAAGCGAGAGGGATTGGCTATCACAGATGAGCAGATAGCAGAGCTTGAGGAGTACAAGGACACTCTGAATCTTGAGAGGGCGTCGGAACTTGAGCGTGAGTTTCGTCATGACGTTATGGCGCATATTCACGCATACGGGGAGCAGTGTCCTAGAGCTAAGGGGATTATCCACCTTGGAGCTACAAGCTGTTTTGTAGGGGATAACACCGATGTCGTTATTATGAAGGAAGCGCTTATACTTATTGAAAAGAAGCTGTGTACCGTAATAAAACAGCTCTCTGACTTCGCTACCGAATACCGCCACCTGCCTGCACTCGGTTACACTCATCTACAACCTGCACAGCCCACCACTGTCGGTAAAAGAGCGACACTGTGGACAAATGAGCTCTTGTTGGACTTAGAGGAAGTACGCTACCGCATACAAAACCTTCAAATGCTCGGCTCTAAAGGCACTACAGGTTCGCAGGCGAGCTTTTTAGAACTGTTTGGCGGTGATACTGAAAAGATAGCGAATGTGGACAAGTTCTTATGCGCTGAAATGGGCTTCACGTCGGTTGTCCCTGTTTCGGGACAGACCTATTCACGTAAAGTTGACGCAAATATATTGGCAACACTGAGCGGTATAGCACAGTCGGCAAGCAAGTTTTCCCACGACATGCGACTGCTACAGAGCTTTAAAGAGATGGAAGAGCCATTTGAGAAGCATCAGGTGGGGTCATCTGCCATGCCTTATAAGCGCAACCCGATGCGTTGTGAACGTATCAGTGCTATAGCACGTCATGTCATAATTAACAGCCTAAACCCTGCCATGACCTCCGCTACACAGTGGTTTGAGAGAACGCTGGACGACTCAGCTAACAAGCGCCTTGCAGTTAGCGAAGCGTTCCTCGGAGTTGACGCTATACTGGAAATAATGCTGAATGTCACCAAGGGGCTTGTGGTTTACCCTAAGGTTGTGGAGCAACGTCTGATGAAGGAGCTACCGTTTATGGCATCAGAGAATATTATGATGAGCGCAGTGTCCAAAGGTGGCGACAGACAGGAACTACATGAGCTAATTCGTGTCCATTCACTTAAAGCGGCGGCGGTTGTTAAGGAAGAGGGGGGAGAGAACGACCTTATAGCACGTCTTGTAGCCGACCCTGCATTTATGCTTACTGAAGAAGAAATAACAGAAATCCTAAACCCCCATCTGTACACAGGGCTTTGTGCGCAGCAGGTAGAGAGGTTTGTAAAAGAGTGTGTCCTGCCTGCGATAGAAGGTGCTGAGCAGATTGAAGGCGCAGACTTGAAGGTATAAGTTGCAACAATAACAGTCGGAGGGATTGCCATGAAAAAAGGACTAAACACGGAACTTTTATATACAGGTGAGCGCCCTGAGGGGATAGACGTTAAAGCTGAAGCGCCGCCCATATTTATGACCACCGCCTTTGTGTCGGACAGTTTAGAGGAATTCTTTGAAACCAGTGCGGCCGGCGGTTACGGCTACAACCGCTCAAAAAACCCAAACCGTCAGCAGCTTGCCGAGATGATAGACATGCTTGAGGGCGGTGTTGGCTCTGTAATCACCGCTTCAGGTATGGGGGCTATATCTTCAACACTTTTTAGTCTGCTAAAACCCGGAGATCATATCCTCGCTAACGAGTCGCTTTACACCGAGTCTATGAATTTCTTCGGTGGTATACTCACAAAGTTTGGAATTACTCACAGCTTTGTAAATATGGGCGACCTCGAGGCAGTGCGTGCGGCAGTTCAGCCAAACACAAAGGTGTTTTTCTCTGAGGTTGTGAGCAATCCGATGACTTACGTGGTGGATATCGATGCGGTTGCGAAAATTGCACACAATGTTGGAGCACTGCTTGTTATTGATAATACCTTCACTACAGCGGTTGCGATAAAACCACTGGATCACGGTGCTGACATAGTGGTCAACTCCATGACAAAGTTTATGAACGGTCACAGTGACGCTACAGCGGGGGCGGTGACCGGTAAAGATGCTGAGATAATGCAAAACATCCGCTACTACGCTGTCACATTTGGACTGCCCTGCGATGCACATACGGCGTGGCTGGTTCAGCGTGGATTGTTCACGTTGGGGCTCCGTGTCACACGACAGATGGAGAACGCCACAAAGCTGGCTCACGCCCTTGAAGCGGACAGTCGAGTAGTGTCAGTCAGCCATCCGTCGCTAAAGTCACACCCACAGCATGACATTGCTGTAAGGTTGATGGGTGAGAATATGGGGGCGATGATGGTGGTGCGACTACCTGACGATATGGATTTACTGTACAAGTTCACTGAAAAGCTTGAGCTTGTAAGGTATGCGCCCACATTGGGAGGCCTCCATACCACCTACGCACACCCTGCGAGAACGTCCCACAGAGCAATGACTGAGGAGAAAAGAAACTCTCTCGGCATCTACGACGGCTGTTTGCGTGTATCGGTAGGTTTTGAGGATATCGACGACGTAATAGCAGATTTTAAGCAGGCACTTACTGTCTACGATAAAAACTAAACAAACAAAAAGCCCCTCTGATTTAAGCTGGAGGGGTTGTTTTTATGATGTAGTCGTGCTATTATTTAAAACGGTTAAACGTCAATAATGTATTAAGAGGAGAAAACAAAATGAAACTGTCGACCAGAGACCTCACATTATGCGCACTGTTTGCGGCGCTTGTTGCGGTGGGGGCTTTTATAAAGGTTCCTGTGCCGTTTGTGCCGTTTACATTGCAGACATTTTTCGTCTCGCTCAGCGGTATGATACTGGGAGCACGACTGGGTGCGGTTAGTGTGGGTGTCTACATAGTTGTGGGACTGATGGGCGTACCTGTGTTCACAGGCGGTGGCGGAATAGGCTACGTGCTTATGCCGACATTTGGGTACATCATAGGTTTTTGCATAGCATCTTATGTCACGGGGAAAATCGTGCATAATGGTAAACCTATCACAGTAAAGCGCCTAACGATAGCCGGCTTTGTAGGATTAGGCATCGTATACGCTATAGGTGTCACCTACTTCTATATAATCAGAACCTTCTACCTCGGTAATCCTATAAGTATCGCTGATCTGCTGTTTTACTGCTTCTTGGTGACTATTCCGGGGGACGCAGTGTTTACAGTAGTGGCGGCGGTGGTGAGTAAAAGGGTGCTACCGCTTATGCACGGTAGGTCGTCCTCCGCTTTGGGGGCTTAGCGTAAACTTTAAAAGAGTGGCGCTGTAACCTTTGCGGTACCGCTCGGATTTGGAGATGGCAAAACAGGCACAGTCCGGGCAGTAGCCATCTGCCCAAGGGGCAGAAACAAAACAAGGGTCAGCCTGCGGGCTGACCCTTGTTTTGTTAGTCGGTTCAGAGACCGACATGGCTACTGCCCGGACTGTGCCTGTTTGCCATCGTCCGTCGGGGGATAAACGTAAAGCGTCGCATACACCAACCAAAACCTTTACCGTTACCTAAAAATAGAGCGTGACACATCACCAAAACCGCCATTTTGTATATCCCGAAGGTAGAGCATGACGTTCTTGCCCTCTGCACTGTCATACTCAAAGCTCTCCTGATGCGCTACACTCTCCGCAAGCCTTTCAAACAGCTCACACGCAGTAAACACAGCCTTCCAAATCAAACCATAGTCAGCAGACGGATATGTACGTAGAAACATGCTGTACAGTGTTTCGGGGAGATGCTTTTTATAGTATTTACCCCACATACCAAAAGTAATGGCATACCCATGCTCCATCGCTATGTACCAGTCGACCATCCTTTCCAACTCCTTGTGGACAGTACTGTAATACATGCGCATAACGTAGCTTAATTGGTCACGTGCAATACCTTTTGCAATGTTGTTAAGACACCACCTAAACTCGTTTACACACCCACGGAAGGTCTGCTCCGTCGGGGGTGTGATGTGATAACCGCTGTCATTCGGTGATGGGATTTCAGGGAGCAGATTATCCTTATCTAAAATCCGTACCGTTAAACTGTCAGAAAGGTAATCATCAACCGCAACCGAAATAGCCTTTAGCGTCAGATCAACACGTATTCCGTCAGTAAACAACATCAACCATGCGTAGGACAACGATGGGTCACAGTCCTTTCCCCACCCAAACTCAGGGGAGTCAGGCTCCTGCACTATCAGTGGATCACCAAAGGCTTTCAGCCATGTTCTATCAGCAGTGAAAGGGGAGAGGTCACACACCACATAAACAACATCGTAGTCCATATAGTCATCACGAACAACACTCGGGTTGGTACGAGAGCCGTTCATGTACACCGCTCGAATATTTTGATCCTCTAAAGCAATGTCCGTTATCAGCTTCATCATCTGTTTTTCATTACGCATAAAACAAAAGTCACCTTCCCCTCATTTAAAAAAACAGGCGCTACCGTCTAATCCAACGACAGCACCTGCTAAATACAGTTTACATTACAATTACATCGCAAAAGCCTGAACAGCCAAAAACGCCCCCAAACTAAGCGCCGCCATCAGTAAAAGGATATATAGGTCATGCGGATTATACTTCTCTTCAAAATACCAAATGATTGGTACAACAACGACTATCGCAGCAAGTGTGATTATAGGGCTAAAGCCATAACCTTCCGCAATATTGGATGACTCAACAGCCATGGATATAGATGTGGAAACAAGCATCCCACAGATGACAGGGAGGATATAACGCTTGAGATTATTAACAAGTGGCGATTCTTTAATGCTGTCATACACGCTCATTACAAGTATTGAAACCGCTGAGCATGACCCCACCGCTAATGACGTAACTGCGGCAGCCGTCAACAAGCCGACAACTCCGCCCTTGGCAAACAGATAACCGATACCTGCAACAACTTTCAAAAGTATAGGTCCCGGCATAGAATTGGCGACAGGCACTATCTGTGAATAGAACAGTTCCGAGTCCACAAGCCCTGTCTGGACAAAAAATCCGTCCGCCACTGATATGTAAGCCGCTCCACCCCCGAACGATGTCAAGGTGGACAGTGCCACATCAGCGGAAAATCCAACAACTTCGTTTGACACCAGACCAAAAGCTAAAAGTGCTCCTATCATCAAAATCGGTGCGAACACAAAAATGATCGCAGTTATAATAATAGGTCTAGGGAAATAGAGTTTACCCCTTGGACGATCCTTATCACGTCTAAAGCGGTAGGCGACTGCCACTAAAACCACCATCAAAATCGCTATGTAGCTTTTAAGATGCGTGACATCTATGTATGTAGCATAATCTCCGGACAAAAACGAATAGCAGAGCACCAACACGCCCACACCGACAGATTCGGCAAAGTTACGAACCTTATCCACCATTACGATTGCAAAGAAGGAAATAACCATAAGGTCAATAGTTGCGATATTAAAAATTGGCACTTCAAAGAGTAACCCCTTTAACCCGAATATACCCAGCAAAGACCGTATCTCACCACCGAAGGTGAGCAAAAGTGACAACAAACAGAGCGTAATTGTTATACTCAACCTGCCTGATTTTACCGTTTTATAGACATAATAGGAGAGAAGGTATATAATAAAAGCCGTGATACCCACCGAAGCATAGCTTAAATAGGAAATCGCTTGCGATCCCATAACAGCAAAAAGCGACGTGATCAGCACCGTCAAAAGTGCACCCGGTAGCGCAACACCCACAGCCCCACCAATCCGGCCGCGGGGGGCGGCGGGGGGCGGGCCGGGGGGGGGG
>CAYJIK010000002.1:28141-50814 GCA_964370205.1 uncultured Oscillospiraceae bacterium
TGCAACGCCCGTGGCGCCACTGATAGCCCCCCAAATACCCCCCATCTGGTATCCGCAAGTCGCCCCCAACTTAACAGGAAGTGCCCCGGGGGTGATGTTAGCTATAACAGTGTGCTTTAGGTATTCGTCACTCGTAATACCTCTACCGACGATTATCTTCTCCACCACGGGGATAAAAGCGCTCCCCCCTGCAAAACCTATAGTGCCTGCTTTAAGAAACCATAAAAATGCCTTGAGTGCATTCATCGCATTACCAGCCTTTCACATAGGAGTATAGTAAGTTGCTAAGCACCAAGAAATCTCCGTTAGGTAACGAAGAAACATTTAATAATGAAGTTGTATGCCTTAGCATACGAATACTAACACAGCTAACTAAAAGCGTCAAGTGAAAGTGTCGGTTTTTCTGAAAAAACAGCCTGTACGCCACCATTATAAATCAGCCAAACACATGAGAAAACAGTTTATCAATCCATCAACATGACTATCTCCTCCCTTGAAAGTCTAGGATAAAGGGCGACGTTTATACCCTTCGCAAGTATAGACGCACCTTTATACGCCAGTGTGTCAATATCTTTAGGTGTGACAATAAACGGCTGTACCTCCGAAGCGGTTTTACCTGTAAGGTCGTACACCATGGTAGAAGCATCTATTACAGTGGGTATGCCTATAGATATCACAGGCACTCCAAGCGTTGCATGAGAAAGTTCCTTCCTACCCCCGGCAATACCCGAGCCCGGAGAGATGCCGCAGGTCGCTAGCTGGACAGTCGTACAAAGCCTCCCCATCGAGCGAGCGGTAAATGCGTCCACCACAACCACCGCTGTTGGCGAAGTTGCCTTTACCACCGACTGAACAATGGTAGCGCTCTCGATACCGGTTTCACCGAGCACGCCGGGGGAGAGGGTGCTCACAGCCCGTATGCCTTCAAGCCCTATAGCCTTCACAGTGTCACTATCCAAATGGCGAGTAGCGATTATGCCATTAGCTGTCCTAGGACCGATGACATCAGACGTGATTGCGCTATTGCCCAGCCCCACAACCATAACCTCACCACTTGGTAGGAGCTTCCCGAGTGTTTCGCCTATGGCGCTGATGTAATCGCTTTCGCTAACATTGAAATTTCCCTCATAGGTGTAATACACACCCTTTGCTCTCCCGAGGCGTTTCGACGCTTGGTCAGTTTCAATTTTAACAAGGGTGCAGTCAAGGGTGCCGTGCTTAAAAGTTTCGACGAACACTCCTTCAGGAAGTTTGCCATCAGCGGTATCGGCTGACTCAATTGCTAAATCTGTACGTCTGTTCATGATTATGACCATTCCTCTCTATTTTTGTGTGATTTTTTCTTGTGTATAGTTTGATAACACAAAATCGGCTATACAGAAAAGCGCAAAACAGCGATCTATAAAAGATTTTTCTAACTTAAACAAAATTTTCAAAAATTACTGTACAAATATGATAAGGTGTGTTATTATAACTCATGCGAGTAGCAACTCGGTAAAAAATATATTTTTTTGCATAATAGTGTTGATTTTCACTTAAAATAGTGGTATGATAACATTTAGCGAATGTGTGTGAGGAGGTGAACCATGGCAAACATTAAATCCGCGAAGAAGAGAGTCAAGGTTACAGCAGCTAAGACTTTGAGAAACAAGGCGCATAGATCTGAACTGAGAACAGTTATAAAGAAGGGCGTAACCGCCATCTCCACAGGCACAGACAGCGCTGAAGCCGTAAAGCTGGCAATCAAGAAGATTGACCAAGCTGTTTCTAAGGGTATTCTGCATAAGAATACAGCGGCTAGAAAGAAGTCCGCACTGGTTAGAAAGCTGAATGCATCTGCAGTGTAAAAGTTAGCTACATTTACCGCCTTCCCTTATGGGAGGGCGGTTTTGTGTTTTATGACTTATCCCCACTTTTAAACAGCAGAGCAACAGTGAGCCCAAAGAACATAGCGGCGGTTATACCGGCGGACGAAGCAGTCATCCCTCCTGACAGTACCCCGAGTACGCCACTTTCTTGAACAGCCTCCTTTACTCCCTTAGCGAGTACTGCACCAAAACCCGTAAGAGGAACTGTCGCCCCAGCCCCTGCAAACTCTATAAGCGGCTGATACACCCCAAGCGCACCGAGCACTACACCTGTCACCACGTAACCCACAAGTATTCGAGCAGGGGTTAGTTTGGTGTAGTCTATAAGGATTTGCCCTATGGCACATAGCGTTCCACCGACTAAAAACACCTTAAGATACTCCAAAAAGATATCCATAGTAATCGCCTTTCCACTGTTTTAGTGTTCTGTATTTGAGAGATGAATAAGATGCGAGATGCCCGGGATGGACTCTCCTTGTTGCACCGTGGTGGTGGAGAGTAGAGCGCCTGTAGCCAAAAACAGGACATTGCTAAGGCTGTTATCTCGAATCTTTGGCAGTATATACGAGCAGAGCACCGACGAAGAACAGCCGGCGCCCGAACCGCCTGCGTGGACATCCTGCGTCTGCCTGTCATAGATAAGCAGACCACAGTCCGAGTGCTTTGACGCTATGTCATAGCCGCTTTTGCTCATCAGCTCATATAGTATCCCACTGCCGACATAACCGAGGTCACCCGTGAGTATCATGTCGTAATTATCCCCGTTTGTCATAGTGTCGGCGAAAAAGCTACATAGTGTCTGCGCTGCTGCAGGTGCCATGGCTGCACCCATGTTGTTAGCATCTTTTATACCGAGGTCGGCAATTCTCCCCGGTGTTACAGCACGGACAAACGGCGGTTGCTTGCTGTTCGTAATTATCATTGCGCCACCTGCTGTGGCTGTCCACTGGGAAGTGGGTGTGCGCTGACCGCCGTACTCTAGCGGAAAACGAAACTGACGCTCTGCCGAACAAAAGTGCGATGACGTCACAGCGGCGACAGTGGACATCGCCCCACTGTCTACAAGCAACGTCGACAACAGCATTGCCTCGGAAATAGTCGAGCAAGCGGAGTACAATCCAAGCAGCGGCGCACCCATTTCACGCAGTCCGAACGTAGTCCCTGTACACTGGTTTAAAAGGTCACCTGCAAAGATAACCTCAAGCTCTTCGGGGGACATTTTAGCTTTTGCAAGCGCCTTATTAAGAGCGTCCTTTTGTATACGGCTCTCTGCCTTTTCCCACGTCTTTTCGCCAAAGGTGGAGTCATCGTTTACTATATCAAAATAGCCGGCAAGTGGCCCTTCTGCCTCCTTTTTAGACGCAACAGAGGCCCATTCAAGCACACTGGGCGGTGAATTCATAATATAGGTGTAGTAACCAACCTTTTTAGCCATGCAAGATACCTCCTAAAAAGCCTCAAACAGTAGCAGTATCAGACCATAAACTACACTCGCCCCGATACCGTAAACCAACACAGGCCCTGCTATAACAAACATCTTAGCACCCACCCCGAGTATAAGCCCCTCGGTCTTAAACTCCAGAGCAGGGGAGGCGACAGCGTTTGCAAAGCCTGTTATCGGCACAAGCGTCCCTGCTCCTGCGTGTTTTGCCAGTTTGTCATACACGTTTAGCCCAGTAAGCAAAGCCGCAATAAAGACAAGCGTCACCGAAGCAAGTGTGGAACTTTCGGTTTTGTCATAACCAACAGCAGTATAGACATTTATAAACAACTGCCCCACCATGCAAATCACACCTCCAACGAAGAACGCTTTTGGTATATTCATATAGCTTTTGGAGTTGGGCGAGTGCTTTTTTGATAGAGCGTCGTATTCCTTTTTTGTCATGTTTGTCATAAGAGCCTCCTTGAAAGGAAGTAGCGCATTCATAATAACCATTGAATACAGTATGAGGTTAGTTTGCCGTTTGGATGGTTTATTATACGGTAGAAAATTTTACTGTTGTTTGGGCAAAGAGAATGTTGCACAAGTTTAATCTTAAACAATCACTAGGGTATATAGTGTAAAAAACTTCAATTTGCCAAAAAAATGTAGGAGCGTTCCTATGTGACCGCCCAAAACTTTGGAATTACCATTTGTTTCGGGTGAACGCATAGGGCGCCCCTACGTCTATTACAATATAGTAAAGGTATCGTGATTTAATAACTCAATTTCTTTTCCTAGTCGGTCGCCTTTTCGCTCTTTTTAATAGCATATTCACGACAAAGTATGCTATACACTCCACCCTCGGTTTGCTGTTGATACAGGTGGTATTCGTCCAGTGTGCGGTATAGCCTGTTGATAGGTTCTCGGTAGTTTAAGATGTCGTGTTCATCGTCCGCTTGGTAGTCGTAATCGCCATGGTACAGAAAGCTTTCCTTTCGCTCTTGAAACAGCTTCTCAACCATCTCCTTTTTCTTAGCGAGGTCATAAATCTCGTAAAAGCCACATAGCTCGGCACCGATACAGTTCATAAAGTAGTTCACTGCAAAATCAATGGACAGCACATCAGTGAAGGTGATTTTTGCATCTATCGAACTGCCATCGTCATCATAATCGTAGTAGCTTATGTCAAACTCTACTACAGTTCTGTTGTACTGTGGGAAAACTCGAAGCGAGGGAAGAGAACCGTCAAAGGTTTTGAGTAGTAGCTTGGAATTAGTAGGTTTTGGCATGATACGCTCCTCATTTTAAAGATGGTTTTGTAAAAAAAAGGTAGATAAACAGTGTAAAGCATTTTGACATTACAGCCGATGTTTACAGGGGTTATGCGGTAATGTGTTGATAACGGGGAGAACTTAGCGTCTTTAGCATAAATTTGTAAGGAGTTGCGTCTTTGTCTATTGCAAGTGAGAAAACAGTGGGGCTTGCGCCGCTTATCAGCATGACACCTTGCTCATTTTTTGTGACCGGTTGCTGCATATTCCTGCTGTTTACGTTCCAGAACACTATACGTGGCAGTGCGTAACCATTTGCTTCGTACTGTTCTTTGGCGTAGTCGAAATTTGTTATGTCGCTATTGTCACTACATCTGTCAAACTCCATGTCCGATATGATGTAAACCGTTTCGGGGAGTTCGCTTTGGGGAAGCTTGTTTGCGATAGCGGTATTTAGAATTAGGTCATACACCGCTTCAATATCGGTGTTCGCTATCTCGTTGAAGGTCATACAAAACCGTACTTTTTCCGCAATGTTCCTACCCATAATTTCTACAAGTCTTGGTGTCTCGGAGAACGTTATAAAGTGACTTGAAAACTTGCCTTTGTTTCGTTCTGCGAAATATATAGCAAGTGACAGTGCTACATCTATTGGCTTAGGAGAACCATCCCGAACATACATAGACCCTGAGCCGTCCACTACAACAAGCGCATTTGAACCGTCCGTATAGTCGGGGAGGGCATTCCATGTGGTGTCCAGAGAGAGTATGTTGTTTTCTTCCATGGTATGTGCATAGTCTTTTATTATCGGTGTCACTACGTCATAGGGGTAGAGTGAGCCGGTATTGAGCTTTACTTCACCACTCGCTACGGCGGTCAAGAAAGCTCTGTAACGTTCTTCGTCTTTGTGGAAAAAAACATCACGGTATTTTAGCATTGCAAGAGAGGGTTGTTTTGAGTAGTCAAACGAAAAGTCTTCTTCACGCAGACGATTTTCCAGTATGTCAATTTTTCTACGGAGTGATGCAAGAGTTTTACGGTAGGTGGCATAGTCCATACCGAGATGCGCCGCAATCTTTCGAGCGTCCGCCCTTGCATCGTCGTTAGACGTGTTCACGGACGGCAACCATTTTGCAAGTAGCGACACACTATCTTCATCACTCTGTAACTTTTTCATATCCTCACGCAACATATCCCCGATATAGCCAAGCGCTTCCTGTTCACAGGGCGTGCCTAACAAGCTGAGAATGTCATCGTACCTACCAAACTCTGCGATATATTTTAAGTTTTTAAGTACAGAAGTTTTTCCTGCGCCTGCAAGATAACCCAGTATCACCCCGAAAACTCTACGCTCGCCTAGACCGCCCCTGATATCTCTTGCGTAGAAAAGAATTTTCATGGCAAGGTCGGGGTTTTCTGAGTAAGCCAGGATGAAACGGACAATTATGTCACGGTCATCCGCATGTCTGAGTGCGCCGACTGTGGCGAACAGATCAAGGCAGTAGCTCTCTGATGTAGCATACGCACGTGCGGCGTTTTCTGTGTATGCTCTGTTTGCGGTTTCTTTTAGAAATTGTAGCATAAGTGGCCGTCCTTTCCAGCGCAAAGGCTTTCAAAAATCTCCTAAAACGAATAATGCGGAGGACTCTTTTCCTCCGCAAACGCATAACTAAATTAGTTTTAAACAAGATACATGTAAGAGTATATAATAAGGCACTAGTCCTTACATATACAATTTGCATCTCAAAGGATGCAGTTTGAGCAGACAGCTCTTTTGGAGCTTCTGCTCGTTTTTGCGGTGTGCAAATTACAAAGACGTAATAGAGAGACGCTTTCAACGACGCAAAACAGATGCAACCGCCAATCAAATTTATATAAGGGTTGCTGTATGTATCTTTACAATTAGCATAATACATATTTCTATCGGTTTTGTCAATAGTTTACTATGAAAAAGGTTGCCGGAACTAGGTTTTTGTTTATTTTCACTATTATGTTGAATACAGTGTTGAAACTATATGTACAATAGCGTGTACCTACCACAATTCGACTTTTTTGTGCATTTAGCACAGAGAGAAAATGCTTTTCTATTGCAATCTAGTCAAACTAAACACAAAAACGCTTTTTACACTTGCAAAATAACGGAAACTACTATATAATATGAAAAGTGTACATTCCGAAGTTGTTAGCAGCTGTTTGACAGTTGTCTTTAGCTGTTTACTGGCGCTTTGTCACCGCTAACACTCGTAAAGTAGCTATACGCTGTGCTCTAATGGGGTTCACAGCATCAGATAGTGCTAAGCTATCCGTAAAAAGGTAATTGAAAGGGGAAACTATGAGACAATATCTTGCAGGTAAGATCAGAAATGTTTGTATCGCCGGCCACGGTGGGAGCGGCAAAACCTCACTTGCGGAAGCACTCATATTTAAAGCAGGAGCTTCTGACAGATTTGGCAGAGTTGAGAACGGTAATACCGTGTGTGACTTCGACCCCGAAGAAACCAAGAGAGTGGTTTCAGTATCGAGTGCTATAGCTCCGTTTGCTTGGGGCAGTACTAAAATTAACCTAATAGACACACCCGGTCTTTTTGACTTCGCAACAGGTTTGTACGAAGGCATAAGAGCGTCCGAGAGTGTTATAATAGCGCTTTCCGCAAAGTCCGGCGTTGAAGTCGGTGCGGAAAAAGCATATAAACTGGCAAAGGATTCCGGCAAGGCAACAATGTTCTTCGTCGGCAAAATGGACGACGAAAACGCAGATTTCTACAAGACACTGGAAGAGCTCAAGAGCAAGTTCGGGCCGTCAATCTGCCCGATAGTTGCACCTGTTGTCGAAGATGGAAGACTGGTGTGCTACTACAATCTGGTAGAGAATAAAGCGTATAAATACACAACAACAGGCGAACCACAGGAAATGAAGCTACCTGACATAGGTCACCGACTGGACGGACTTATCACAGCTATATCCGAAGCGGTTGCGGAAACCGACGAAGAGCTGTTTGAAAAGTACTTCTCCGGCGAAAGCTTTACCCGTGACGAATTCCTAAGCGGCATACACCAGGGCGTTAAGATGGGTACTATCACCCCCGTCATCTGCGGCGCAGCGCTAAATATGGAAGGTATGGACACACTGCTTGATGCGATAGTTGACCATCTACCGTCCGCTTACGAATCCGCAGGCGAGACAGCTACAGACGCAAACGGCGAGACCGTTGAAATAGAGTGCACAGACGAAGCCCCACTGGCTGCATACGTGTTCAAGACAGTTGCTGACCCGTTTGTGGGCAAGCTGTCCTTTGTCAAGGTGGTTGCAGGTAAACTGTCCGGTGACATATCACCGATAAATACACGTACAGGCAACCCTGAGCGCCTTGGTAAAATCATATATGTTACAGGCAAAAAGCAGGAGGACACCTCCTTTATATCGGCAGGAGACATAGGCGCAGTTACCAAACTAAGCGAAACTATGACAGGGGACACACTGTGTGACCCTAAGCGTGTCGTGACATTTGAAGGCGGTAACTTCCCACTTGCAACACTTACAATGGCTGTAGTCGCTAAGAACAAGGGCGATGAAGGTAAAATAGCGCAGGGTATTTCAAGGCTTATGGAGGAAGATCCGGTTGTAAACTTTGTGCAGGACGCTGAAACACGTCAGCAACTGCTTTCCGGTCTGGGCGAGCAACACCTTGACGTGGTTATGTCCCGACTGAGGACAAAATTTGGCACGGACGCAACACTAGCAAAGCCGAGAGTGGCGTACAGGGAGACAGTCCGCAAGAAAGTTCGTGTGCAAGGTCGCCACAAGAAACAGTCGGGCGGACACGGTCAGTTCGGTGATGTGTGGATCGAGTTCGAGCCATGCGATAGCGACGGCCTGCTATTTGAAGAGAAGGTGTTCGGCGGAGCTGTTCCCAAGAACTTCTTCCCGGCGGTTGAAAAGGGTCTACAGGACTGCATCAAGAAAGGCTCTATAGCAGGTTACCCGATGGTGGGACTGAAAGCTACGCTTGTAGACGGTTCCTACCATGCTGTTGACTCGTCGGAAATGGCGTTTAAAATGGCGGCTACACTTGCGTATAAGAGTGGTATACCGCAGGCGTCACCAACACTGCTTGAGCCTATCGGGCATTTGAAGGTCGTTATTCCGGACACATACACAGGCGACATAATCGGCGACATAAACAAGCGTCGTGGCAGAATACTCGGCATGAACCCAATGGCGGACGGCGAACAGGAAGTGGAAGCAGATGTACCAATGAGCGAAATGTACGACTTCACCACAACACTGCGCTCCGTAACACAGGGTAGAGGTAACTTCAGCCTGAGCTTTGAACGCTACGAAATGCTACCGCAGAACTTAGAGGCGGAAGTCGTAGAAGACGCAAAGGCGCTTGAAGAAGACAACTAATTGATTCATATAATGTGGGGGCGACCCTGTGCGGTGCTTGAAGCCTGATGAATGTTCGGGTTTTGGGCACCGCATGGAAGCCCCTGCATTTTCCATTTTCATGAAAAACAGCGACCCCATTACAACATTTTACCAAAAATGTACTAGCTACACTGCCTGTCTGCATATAGTATGACGAGGTGAAAGTTCGAAAACAAGACTTTCGAACCAAAGTTTTGTACTTTTCTGAACAGCCTCAAAATGTGCAGAAAGGTATGGTCATAAATATGCGAGTATACAGAATTTCACTAAACAGACGTTTAAATCAGGGGCTATTGTTATTTTTTCTTTTGATATGCGTCTTAGGAGTGGGGCGAGGGATATCAATGCTTTCTGACACTGAAGGCGAAGTGGTTGCTGTTATGGGTGGTAACCTGTCCGCAGACAGCGAAAGTGAAAGGCAGGAGTTTATAGCGCTAAACGGTTGGGAGGTAGGCGAGGAGCCTGCTATGGTTATATCCATCGTAATACCCGAGGAGTTTGACGAGCTTTATAACGGCTATAACGACCTGCAAAAAGCACAAGGTTTTGACCTTAGCGATTACAGGGGCAAGGTGTGTACACAGTACAGCTACGACCTCACAAACTACCCTGATGCCGCATCCCCAGTACGACTAAACCTAGTGGTGTACAAAGGTGATGTAATAGGTGCGGACATCAGTAGTATGACACTTGGTGGCTTTGTTCGTGGGGTTGTGGACAGTGCGACATAGACAAAAATGAAAAAAGTGAAAGCCTTTTTACTGAAAAGGCAATGAAAAGCGAATAGTGAGGACGTTGTTTTGACTATTCGCTTTTTGTTTTGAAGACGTTTTTGTAAGGAATTTGAAAAAATCAAGGGAGAATTACATTGACTGAGAAAAAACTTATAAGGCTAGACCAGATAATAGCGTCACTACCCGGCAACAGTCGAAAGACCGCAAAGGCACTTATATCCTCGGGAGAGGTTACGGTGGACGGTGTGGTCGTTAAAAATGCGGCACTGAAGGTTGATGTGCTAACAAGCGAAGTGCGCATAGGCTCGTTAACAGTGGCGTACAAAAAGCACATATACATAGTACAACACAAGCCGCAAGGGGTGGTGTCCGCCACTAAAGACCGAGATGACAAAACAGTCCTGGATATCTTGCCTAATCATCTTAGGTACAGTGATGTGTTTCCTGCAGGTCGGCTTGATAAGTACAGCGAGGGGCTCCTCATAATCACAAACGACGGTGATTTTGCGCACCGAATACTTGCTCCGGGCAAAAAAGTACCAAAACGATACTATGTGGAACTGGATAGAGCGTCTATGACTGCTGAGCTGGTCAGTGTTTTTGCTGATGGTATGCATTTGGGAGGTGAGGACTACGCCTCATCGTCAGAACTTGAAATATTGTCGCCAAATAGCGGATATGTCACCATCTACGAGGGCATCTACCATCAAGTGCGTAGGATGTTTGACCTAAATGGCGCAAAGGTGACGAGGCTTGTGCGTGTTAAGATGGGTGGTTTTGAGTTGCCGAGCGACCTACCTATGGGCGAGAGCCGTGAGATGACAACCGCTGAACTTGAAGCGATTTTTGAAAAATAGGTTACTTGAACATATTTAGACCATTTTAAATTATTAAATATTAAAAAATGACAAAAAAAGACCTCTTTTATATTGCAATGTACACCATGTTTATGTATAATATAAATAAACTCTACCTTTAATGGTTTTACTTTTTGTGCATGTAAGCGTTTTTTTGATAGCCTAAAAGTTATGACCATCTTTATGCCATTAAGCGAAAACAGCTGTTTTTGCGTTTGTAATTTGGCTAAAAGCTAATATAGTTAGGTGCAATACAACAGTAGAGGGTACTTTACCCTTAATATCAATTGGAGGTACTTATGTCTAACAGAGTGTTTTTGGGAGTAATCGGTCAGCTTAGAGAGTATATGGAGCGAAACATTGGAATTATTGACGAAATGTCCAATGTCATCGCCAGTTCCGAACCTGACCAAGCTGAAAACCACCGTGACCTTGCGCCGTACCATTTTGACGGCAGAGAGAGTTTTACTTTGGGCGAGTTCACCTACAAAACTATCTACAACGGCACACACCCCGAACTTACCGTGTTCTGCCATGGAACCGACGACACCGCATTGCGTTACTGCTCTATTCTTCTTGTCGCTATACAGGGAATAAAGCAGCATTACGATGAAAAGCATGACCGTGCTAACTTCATTAAAAACGTGGTGCTTGATAATATTTTGCCCGGCGATGTATATGTAAAGGCGAGAGAACTACACTTTAACATGGATGTATCCCGTGTAGTTGTTTTAGTGCGCCTTTCAAACGCTACCGGCATATCCTCCTATGACGTTTTAGCGTCCATGTTCCCTGACAAGCAGAGGGACTTCGTTTTCAGTATCTCCGAGACAGAGCTTGTGCTTGTTAAAGAGATAAAGACCAGCATAGAACCGAGCGACCTTGAAAAGCTTGCTCGCTCCATCATTGACACACTGAGTGGTGAGTCGTACGCCAAGGCGACTGTAGGAATTGGTACTATAGTCATGGGTGTGCGTGACTTGGCACGCTCGTTTAAAGAGGCGCAGGTGTCGCTTGAAGTCGGTAAGGTGTTTGACACAGAGCGTACCATCGTCCGCCATGACGATCTGGGTATAGCACGTCTTATTTACCAGCTACCCACAACACTGTGCGACATGTTCCTGCGTGAAGTTTTTAAAAAGGGGTCTATCGACTCGCTGGACAAAGAAACACTATTTACAATTCAGCGCTTTTTCGAGAACAACTTAAACGTGTCCGAAACATCGAGAAAACTGTTTGTACACAGAAATACACTCGTGTACAGACTTGAAAAGATAAAGAAGCTCACAGGTCTTGACCTGCGTGAGTTTGACCATGCAATAATATTCAAGGTAGCGCTCATGGTAAAACGCTATCTGGCTGCAAGCCCTACAAAGTTCTAGCTATCCTAATCGTTTACCTAAAGGGGGCGCGTATACTATCATTAATTTCAAAAATGTATCTAAAACATATCAAAAGGGTGGACAAGGCCACGCACTTAAAAATGTAAACTTGAGTGTAGAGAAGGGAGAATTTGTTTTTGTTGTAGGTAGCTCAGGGGCAGGTAAGAGCACTATGATAAAACTGATGCTAAGAGAAGAAACCCCGACTACAGGAAGTGTTGTTATAGCCGGGAGAAGCCTTGAAAAGATGCGAGCACGGGAAATATCAATGCTGCGCCGTATGATAGGCGTTGTGTTCCAAGATTTCAGACTTATACCGACCATGAACGTGTATGACAATGTAGCGTTTGCGCTTAGGGTTACAGGCGTTGCTAACAGAGATATCAAACGCCGAGTGCCATATGTGCTGGATCTCGTGGGTCTACTCGGTAAAGCGAGGAGCTTTCCCGAACATATGTCCGGCGGTGAACAGCAAAGGGTTTCACTGGCGAGGGCGCTTGTAAACAATCCCTCCATAATCATAGCGGACGAGCCAACCGGTAACATAGACCCGGGCATGTCATATGAAATAGTAGCACTACTTAACGAGATAAACCGTCTAGGTACAACCATTGTTATGGTTACACATGAGCATGAACTCGTGGAAAAATTCTCCAGGCGCACTATAGTGCTGGACAGCGGCGTTATAGTGTCGGATGGTTTTACGGGGAGGGCTTATGAGAAGAGGCAGTAGCTTTTTTTACCTGATTAAAGAAGGCGTGCGAAGTATAGGCGCAAACTACATGATGTCCATTGCGGCAATAGGAGCGCTGACTTCCTGCCTTATTATGATAGGTAGTTCTGTACTTTTCACTATGAATGTGCAGAACTTCGTAGACTATGTTGAAAATCAAAACGAGGTTGTTGTTATACTCGAAGATAACATGGACCTCTACCAGATAGAAACTATTCAGACCGAGCTGGAAGAACACGAGAACATCATAGAAGTGGACTTTGTATCTAAAGAGGAGGGGCTGCAAAGCTGGGTGGACTCCATTGGCGACGATGGCACACTTATGGACCTGCTCCAACGTGAAAATCCACTTCCGCATTTATTTGTACTCACACTTGAAAACCTTGGGGATATCACAGAGACAGTTATAGACGTGCGTAGTATGCCCGGAGTTGAAGAAGTGAACGCACCCATGGAGGTTGCCTCAACGGTAAGCACCTTAAAACAAGCTGTTGACGTTGTAGCGACTGCAATAATCTTAATACTTGCGCTTGTATCGCTTGTTGTAGTTACTAACACTATTCGTATTACAGTCTTTAACAGGCGTAAAGAGATAAACCTTATGAAATATGTCGGAGCGACAAACACGTTCATACGTATGCCCTTTTTTGTGGAGGGTGTAGTGATGGGTATTCTGTCTGCTACGCTTGCATTTGCGATACTGTTCGGAGTATACACGGTACTACTTGACTTCAGCAGTGACCCTACCGGCGGCTGGATCTCTTTGATGAGTGGCACACTCGTGCCTTTTGAAGATGTAGCTATCAATTTGTATATTGGATTTTTGGCTGCAGGAGTTGGAATCGGTACCGTAGGTAGTATGGCATTTTTAGGGAGATACCTAAGGGTGTAGCTTGACTTTTGGAAGGAGTAGACTTAACGGTGAAAAGATTCATTTGTATATCGGTAACATTCTGTGTGATGTTTATGTTGCTTGCAAACAACAGTACATTCGGTATGAGTGAATATAAAGCACAACTCGATGGCCTTTCCGGCGTGTTTGAAGAGCTGGAAAAGGAACAGGAGAAGCTTGAAAATGAAATTGCAAACGCTCAGAACGAACAGGAGAAACAGGAAGTTATAAAAAATCAGCTTGACAGTCAAATTACGAATTTGACCTCTCAGGTGACGGTTTTGAGCGATAAAATCACACTTCTGGAAGATAATCTCCAGAAAACGGAAATAGCGTTACAACAAAAAGAAGAAAGCATAGAAGCAAATATGGACATGTTTTTACAGCGTGTCTATGCTATGTATACAACACCGCCTTCCTCCACGATAGGTCTGATACTTGGGGCGGATAGTTTTGCTGAAATGCTTACGGCGGTAGAATTTTCTGCACGAGTTGCAGAACAGGATAACGAACTTTTGGAGATCATGAAAGAGGAACTTGAGGGTATTGAGGAAGACAAGAGAATAATCGAGGAGGACAAACTCGAGCTTGAAACCTCAAAGACCGACCTCCAAGATAAGCAGGGGCAGCTGTCTGTACAGCTTTCACAGACAAACGCTCAAATTCAAGACCTTGCAGCCTTAGAAGCGGAGTACAAAAAGAACCAAGCCGCCATCTCTCAAGAACTTAAAGAAGTGAACTTAGAAATCGAGGCTATCTACGATAAAATACAGTCACTCGGTGAATATAGCGGTACAATGACATGGCCTGTACCGGGACATCTTTACATATCCTCCGACTTCGGTTGGCGGTTTGGCGGTACCAATTACCACACAGGTTTTGACATCGCACGTGCTGACGCTCAAGGCGTTGGTATTTACGGTAAGCCCACAGTAGCGGCAAACAGCGGTACTGTTATCGTAGCTAACTCCACATATGTTCAGGGTAGGGGATATGGTATATATGTAATTGTCGACCACGGCGGTGGTATCTCTACGCTGTACGGTCATTTAAGTAAGCTTGCGGTAAGCACAGGTGATACCGTAACAAAGGGCGAAACTATCGGCTATGTCGGTAGTACAGGTTGGTCCACAGGTCCTCACCTTCACTTTGAAGTTAGAAAAGACGGAGTGTATGTATACCCATGGGATTACATCGCACGTCCGTAGATACTTGTTATAATAGGGACTTTGTTCAGGGTTCTGAAGGGGTGAAAGCCCTTTAAGAACCCTGATGAATTTTAGTAAAGGATACTCAGTAGAGCAGCGGTTGCTTTGTTGAGCACGGTAAGGTAAACGGTAGAATGAACAGAAAAATTTCACTGGGTGCGGCGCTAACTCTTGCAATAATGTTTGCGCTTGTGACCTTTGTTATGACAATGATTTACTCGCTGAGAGAGTTTGACACTAAGGTGTTTAGCTTTACAGAGAGAGAGCAGATGTATGAAGAACTTGCGGAAGTTGACAGAATTATCCGTCAAAACTACCTGAATGTCATAGACGAAGACATGCTAAACGCCAGCCTGATACAAGGGTATGTGGATGGTATAGGGGATATTTACGCAAGGTACATGACAGCGGAGGAGTACGCCGAACTTCAAAAGAACAACGACGGCAGAATGGTGGGTATCGGCGCCACTGTGGAGATAAACTCACAGGGTTATATGAGAGTGGTGGGTGTCACCCCCGACTCGCCCGCCGACCTTGCAGGAATAATGATAGAGGACATAATTTTTCAGGTGGATGACCTAGCTGTAAGCGAGGACACATTTGAAGCGGCCAGCGACGCACTCAACGGCGAGCCGGGAACCATTGTAAAGCTCTGGGTAAGGCAAGGTGAAGAGGAAGTCGAACTGGAAGTAACACGCAGGCTTGCCGAAACGGTTTATGTTGAGTATAAAAGCATAGACAACATAGGTTACATCAAAATAAACGAGTTTACCGACAGTACAGTCAACCAGTTTTCACGAGCTATAAACAACCTGATGAACGAGGAGAAAGTATCTGCGATCATCTATGATGTGCGTGACAATCCGGGGGGCACTCTCGACTCGGTATGCGAGATTTTGGATATAATCCTACCGGAAGGTGACATTGTGTCCGCTGTATACAAAAATGGCGAGAGCGAAGTCATAGCAACCTCTGACGCATCGTCCATAGAGCTGCCGATGGCGGTACTCATCAATTCAAAAACTGCAAGTGCGGCTGAGTTGTTTGCACAGGCGCTGAAGGATTACGACAAAGCGGATACTGTTGGCGAAACCAGCTTTGGTAAGGGGACACTACAGAACATATACAGCTTAAATGATGGTGGCGCACTGGAAATCACAATAGCCCACTTCCACACTTCCATGTCCGGTAGCTTTGAAGGGATTGGTATCAAGCCTGATTACGAGGTGGTGTTATCCGCTGACCTGGCTGAAAACCTGAGTATGCTTGACGAAACAAACGACCCACAGATAATAAAGGCGCTGGAACTGTTAGAAGTTACCCTTAAAAACATTGCAGGTAACTACTTTTCAAGTTAGAAGGCAAATATAACCTCTTAAATCTTTGTGCTAACTTTGGACAACCTTGCATATAATACGCTGAGAGAGCATTTTAATGGTTATTCTTTTCTGCGAGTTTGAAATCTTGTTTCAAACTAAACCTCTCAATTATTATATGCGAGGTGGTTTATTGATAGCGATAATTACGGAGAAAGAAGCTATAGACCGTAACAAGAGTGGTGTGTTTTCCATAAAACGTTTTAAGTCGCCTGTTGACATAGAGGACATAGTATGGAGAAACATTAGCATAAAGGTGGTCAAAGCGGATTTTGACAATAACCATTCTGCTGAGGTAGCACAGCGACTTGTGAAAAACCACCTGACAGTATGCGGAGAAAATATATCGCTTCCACTTGACAGCGAGATAAAACCGTTTGCCCCTGAAATTAGTTTCAGAGCCCGACTGTTATGTGACACGGCACTTGCGCTCATCGAAAAAGTTTTCAGTGACGTTAAGCGTGTTACGGTGGCTGTTAAAGACGATGAAGGACACTGCCGTGAACTCGTTGGTAGACTGAGACGGCATGGCGTGTCGGTATTGGTGTGTTCAGAGCGCTTAGACCTCTACCGTAGGTTTGCGCTTAGACATGACGGAGCGCTTAGGGTAACAAATCAGGTACGAGACCTTAAAGGCGCCCCCATACTGCTTACTGTAGGCGATGACTATATAGATAACAACAGAATACAGCTGACGGAACTTGTCCCACACTTAGATACGGAACTGTGTGACATTATACCTAAAAATGTAAGTGTCACTACCGTAGTCGCTGCACTTTTCAGGGAATGTCCACCAATGCCAACACAGAGAATTACAGCAAGCAGTATGAGGTTGGATGGTTTAAAACTCAATATGGAACAAGCGATAGCATCGCTAACATCTGCACTTGAAAACAGGCTAAGATCTGCAAGGTACAACAATTTTTTATCATACGATAGCGATTTTCAGGCTGTCTGTAGCGATTTACAAATTGTCGGTAACAATTTACAAATTGTCGGTAACAATTTACAAATTGTTACTTGACATAGTATACCCAACCATATATAATTTAGAAATTATAGCAATTTCATACCTTAACTGTCGCAGACAAAACGGTCTAGGTTACGAGATAAACATGCTCCTTGACTAAAGAAAATAATTTGATTGGAGAAAGCAATGAATAAAGTACTGATAACTGAAGAGGGATTCGAGGCACTAAAGGCGGAACTTGAGGAACTTAAGACGGTAAAACGTGAAGATATCTCCGAGAAGATACGTATAGCAAGAGGTTTCGGCGACCTATCCGAGAACAGCGAATATGACCAAGCGAAAAACGACCAAGCGCTTGTCGAGGCGAGAATAGCCCAGATAGAGGATCAACTGAAGAATATACAAATCCTCGATGCGGACAGCCTAAAGGGGAATGTTGCTCAGGTTGGTTGCAAAGTGACACTACTCGACTTAGAGCTAGACGAGGAAATGACATACAGAATAGTAAGTGCTGTCGAAGCAAACAGCGTACAGGATGCTATCTCGGAGGAGTCTCCTGTTGGCAAAGCGATAATCGGACATAAAGCGGGACAGGAAGTGCTGGTTAAAGTACCTGCAGGTGAGATAAAGTTCAAAATTCTGTCCATAGCGGTTTAAGAGGTCTAGAATTGTATAACCATTATCCGCAAGTGTAATATAACGTCGTGGTGCCATACAAGACGGAAAGGATGTAAAAAATGAGCATAAACGAAGAAAACGATTTTCTGCAAGAAGAATCAGAACAGACACAAATCCGCCATCAAAAGCTTATGACGCTGATGGAAAGCGGTAAAAACCCATACAATGTCAACACATATGTACGCACCTCCTACTCGGATCAGATACTGGAGAATTTCGAGGAGCTTGAGGGTAAAGTAGTGTCAATTGCGGGCAGGATAATGTCTCGCAGAGAGATGGGTAAAGCGTCGTTTGCGCATATACAGGACACAAAGGGACGCATACAGCTTTACTTCAAGCAAGACGAACTTGGTGAAGAGGTATATGGCGACTTTTTAAACTGGGACCTTGGCGACATCATAGGCGCAAAAGGCTTTGTTTTCAGAACAAGAAGGGGAGAAATCTCTGTACACGTTCAGGAGGTTACACTGCTTTGCAAGTCGCTAAAGCCGTTACCCGATAAGTGGCACGGTTTGAAGGACGTCGATGTCCGCTACCGTCAAAGATATCTTGACCTAATAGTGTCCCCTGAGTCAAAGCAGAAGTTTGTGCTCCGCTCCGCTATTATAAAGGAGCTTAGAAACTATCTGGACAGCCGTGATTTCCTTGAAGTTGAAACGCCTGTACTCCACAACATTTCAGGCGGAGCAACAGCACGACCGTTTACAACTCACCACAACTCACTTGATATGTCACTCTATCTGCGTATAGCGCTTGAACTGCATCTGAAGCGTCTGATTGTCGGCGGTTTTGACAAGGTTTACGAGATAGGTAGGGTGTTTAGGAATGAGGGGCTGTCGGTACGGCACAACCCTGAGTTCACATTGCTTGAGCTGTATGAGGCGTATACCGACTATGAAGGCATGATGAACCTCACCGAGGATATGATAAGAACCGTTGCAAACAAGGTGCTTGGTACAGGTAAGTTTATCTACAACGAGGCCGAACTTGACCTTGATGCGCCATTTGCTCGCGTGGATATGACACAAGCGGCGTCTGACGCAAGTGGTGTTGACCTGTACGCAGTCACGTCACTGGAAGAGGCGGCAAAGCTTGCACATGAGCACCACATAAAGGTTGAGCCACACCACACTATAGGACATGTTATTGAGATGTTCTTTGAGAAGTATGTGGAGCCTAATATTGTTAACCCGACATTTGTTATGGGGCACCCTGTTGAGATATCACCGTTTGCTAAGAAGCGTCTTACTGACCCACGCTTTACCGAGCGTTTTGAATTGTTTATCGTTGGTAGAGAGTTCGGCAATGCGTTTACCGAGCTAAACGACCCGATTGACCAGCGTGAGCGTTTTATGGAGCAGTTAAAGCGCAGAGAAAAGGGCGACCTCGAAGCCGGTGAGCTTGATGAAGACTTTTTGAATGCAATGATGTACGGTATGCCACCTACAGGTGGACTGGGTGTCGGCGTGGATAGGCTGGTAATGCTCTTGACTGATAGCTATGCTATCCGTGATATCCTACTGTTCCCGACAATGAAAAATTTGTAATATAAAAAGTTGTAGTGACGAAAAAATGTAGGGGCGAACCTGTGTGTTCGCTCCTACATTTTTTTATGGTGGTGACAACTATATCATAACCGCTTTTTAATTTGGCAATTACAGAACATACTCCATCTGCCTGTCTTCCGGTGTGTCTAAATATATAGATTGTTCTATGAATACTGCGTCCACACAGCCCACTCTGTGGTAAAAGGCGATTGTGTCCACCGACGGATTAGCCGAGATGTACATCTTCTTAGCGTCCATTGCTCTTGCTTCGTCTGCTATCGCAGAAAAAAGACGCTTCCCAACACCGTGATTTCTACAACTGCCTGACACATGTAAGCTTCGTAGCTGAATGTATTCTGCATTGTCTCCAAACCGCCGTGGTAACAGGTATGCAAGCCCGACGATACTTTCGCCTCGATAGGCGCAGATAACCACACCACCACTTTTTATACAGTCGGCGAATTCGCTTGACTTTTCTTTTAAACGTCCTTCGTCCCAGTCCTCTGTTTCGCATACATCTTCTATAGCCCACACACCGTCAGTCTGCACCCACGCTTTGGTGATGACCTGTGTACGCTCAAAGCCGTTAAGCATATCGGCGTGGCAGTCTGCCGTTGTGAGCTTTTTTAGTACTATTTCCATAGCTTTGTACCTCCTTATGTTAGCGTAGAATTATGTAACTATTTAGTAGCATATATAACGGTTATGAAACTCTCTGCGCTTCTATAAACTCAAACAGCTTGCTGTAGTAACCGTCAGGGTCGGAGTATCTGCCGGAAATATGGTTTGCATCGGGGGTGATAAGGATGTCCTTTGTGCCTGTATAGCTGTCGTACAGCTCCTGTGCCATGTATGGAGGGATAATTTCGTCACCACCGCTGTGCATAAACAGTATCGGTAGCGTGCCACCCTGTACAGCATCTTTCGGAGAGATATCGGTCAAATCCATACCTGTATGTAGCTCTGCCACCCATAAGGTACTGTAGAGTAGCGGAAACTTTGGTATGTAAAGCCTGTTTTTCATTATATCCGCTATTACCTGCTCCACCTCGGTGTATGCACTGTCACTGACTGCGGCGAAAACATTTGAAGGAAGCGTGTTTTCCCCCACCGCCATAAGCACCGAGGCAGCCCCCATTGAAGAACCATGCAGGACAATCTCCGCCTCATCATTGCGCCCGACAATATAGTCCACCCACGACGAAATATCATACTTATCAAGGCTACCAAACGTGATATATTCACCACCTGATTTACTGTTCCCTCTCATATCGGGGACTATAACATTGTAACCCTCGTCATAAAAGCGACGACCAAGGTCAAGCATCTCAACACTATAAGAGCCATACCCGTGGAGCACCAGCGCCCAAAGGTCGGAATTTTCCTGTAAAAACATCTGTCCATAAAGCTCAGCACCGTCAAACGCAGTTATATTGACCGCCTCATTGTCAGACGTTTCAAGCCAAACGTCATTGTCTAACTTCGCCTGTGTGCGGTTAGCCAGTTCGTCCCCGACATACCAACCTGCGTTGGCTTCCTCCCATTCCTCAGCGGTCATCTCGCTTTCCTTTTCGCTAAAAAACTCGCTGAACGATTGGTCACGCCGCTTTACAACAAGGTTAGTGAAAAGCACACCTACTGCATACATTAAAATCAGTATCACTATAGCTATAATTCCCATAATTTTGAACAGTTTACCCTTGTTAAACCCTTTTCTTTTGACTGTACTTACTTCCATAAAAACCTTTCTAACTTGACAACTTTATAACATACTATATCTATAATACCACCTGTTACGCTAATGGTCAACTGTAGAAGTTTTCGGGGAGTGCCTAAATGCGGTGGTTTAAAGTGATACAAGGGGGTGGTAGAATTTTCATGTTGTATCGCTCGCCGGCCGGTAGCGTAAACAGGAAGGTAGGGGGAATGGCCGTGTCGGTGCCGAGCACCGACTAAAGAAGCACGGACAGCCCTTTGGGGCAGTCCGTGCTTCTTTTCTGCACCTTGTGCAGACGGCCATTCCCCCAACCTTCCTGTTTACGCTACCTCCAGACCCGAGCATCCAACGTCCGATTCCTGCTTAATCAACGCGAAACATCCCCTCCCGGTTTTCGTGAGGAGTTCGAGGGCAGTTGATAGGCGTTTGGTAGTTGGTGGTAAGGTAGCTCAGGGGGTGTTGCTGACATCATCTGTCTGAGAGATAAAGCGAATGCAATCAGCCTTAGGGAAGAACTTGTTCGTTGGCCGGTACAAGAACAGACATGATATCATCAGCAACTTTACCACTTAAACTACCAACAGCGTAAAACACAAACAATCGGTTTAAAAACGTCACTGCAATTAAATTTTATGAACCTAACCAACACCCTTCGTCAATATTCTATTGACATTAACGCCCGCATAGGATATTATAGGAATTGTGACAAGTGTTACATTTTTGTGAAAGCCAATACAGCTGATTGTTTTCTGCCTTTCAGAAAGTGAACAGCAATAAAAATAATAGGAGATGTGAATATGGCAGTAAAGATAATAGTTGACAGCACAGCGGATTTTTCCGCAGAGAAAATTAAGGAAATGAATGTAGACTGCGCACCGCTACGAGTGTTATTCGGAGAAGATGCACTTTTAGACGGCGTTGAGATAACAAACGAGCAGTTTTACACACGCCTTGCAAATTCTGCAGAGCTACCCAGTACATCACAGGTAACCCCCATCGAGTTTGAAGGATTGTTTTCTCGCTATACATCAGAAGGTCACGATGTAGTAGGTATATTTATCTCGTCAAAGTTGAGCGGTACATACCAGTCAGCAGAGATGGCTAAAAACATCGTAAACAGCGACAAAGTACATATAATAGACAGTGCTTCTGTAACCGCAGGCGCAGGACTGTTGGTGTTAGAAGCTGTTAAAATGCGAGATGGCGGCGCGGCAGCCACCGAAATAGTAGAAAAGCTGAACACAATGATACCAAAGATTAGAATAGTTGCAGCACCTACAACACTAAAATACCTTAAAAAAGGTGGCAGACTTTCCTCCACAGCTGCATTTGTCGCTGAGGTGCTAAACATCACCCCGATAATCAGCATATCCGATGGAGTTGTTAGCAGTGTTGGGAAGGTGAGAGGCACGAAGGCTGTACACAACTTCTTTGTAGACTATCTCAATGAGCACGGAGTTAACACTGATTATCCCATCGGTGTTATCCATTCACAGACACGTGAATCGGCTGACAAGGTATGTGAACTACTAAAACAGAAGGGGCATTCTGACAACTTTTTCATAGGCGATATCGGCGCAGTTGTTGG
>CAYJIK010000002.1:50914-64226 GCA_964370205.1 uncultured Oscillospiraceae bacterium
TGCGGTTTTGCAATGCACGGCGAATATCACGACAAGGAAGGCAATACAGTACAGGTATGGCTGGACAGGTTTATGATTGACGGTAAGTTTCAGAGGATGGGTATCGGGAGGCGGTCGTTTGCGTTACTACTTTCCAAACTGTTTGACAGGTACAGCTGTGATAAGATTTATCTATCTGTGAAGGAAGAGAATGTTGTTGCGGTAAACATCTACAAAACATACGGCTTTGTAAATACCCCCGATTACGACCATAAAGGGGACAGAATAATGACACTGACATATTCCGATTACGAAAAAGTCTGTGATATTGTAACGTAAAAAAGTAAATAGTGGTTTTACATTATACATACTCTTTACATTACAGGGGAATTGGCACTAAATTTGTACCGACTCACAAACAAATCGTTGCAAAATATACAAATTCACTAAATCTCCACCTATTTTACACCTTCTTTACAAAAGTTTGCTCTTTGTTTTTACATGAGGACAATATACTTAGGACACAAGAGAGCGAGAGAGCACAAACTCTTGTATATTATTAAGAGGTGAAAATTTAATGAAGAAAACTATCGGAATTATGTTGACAGTAGCACTACTTATCGGAACACTCGGCGCATGTAGCCCTTCGACACCCTCCACAACATCTACACCTTCCACTGCAAGCACAGCAACTCCTCCCGCATCAAGCACAGCAGAGCCTACAACATCAGGCGGCCCTACAGGTGCGATAACAGTTATCACACGTGAAGACGGTTCAGGCACAAGAGGCGCATTTGTTGAGATTGTAGGCGTGGTAGACGCTGACGGCAATGACGTTACAAGTATTGACGCTGTTACAATGGACGGTACAGGTAAGGTTATGACATCTGTGTCTGAAGATGCACAGGCAATCGGTTACATATCCCTCGGTTCACTTAATGACACTGTTAAGGCAATAGCGGTGGACGGCGTCATGCCTACTGTCGAAACAATCCTTGACCAGAGCTATAAGGTAGCACGTCCCTTTAACATCGCAACTGCAAAGGGTGCTACACTTGACCCTGTAGCACAGGAGATACTGGACTTCGCTTTCACTCAGGAAGCACAGGACATAGCAGCTGAAGAAGGCTTTATCCCTGTAGAAGTTACAACATCAAGCTTTACCTCTGCACAGCCTACAGGCACAATCACAATTGGTGGTTCGACATCTGTAGCACCGCTGATGGAAAAGCTGATAGAAGCTTACAAAGCACTTAACCCCAATGCAACCATCAACCTTGAAGCGGTTGGTTCTTCCGCAGGTATGGACGGCGCTGAGACAGGCTCCTTTGATATCGGTATGGCTTCTCGTGAGATGAAGGATAGCGAAAAGGAAGTGCTGGACGGATATGTTCTGGCGATGGACGGTATAGCAGTGGTAGTCAACAACTCGAATACGCTTGAGGGTCTGACACTTGACCAGATCAAGGACATCTACATGGGCAACGTGATAGAGTTTGAAGAACTTGCTTAACTTCGTTTAATAGAACGGTGTACTATAGAGATGACAAACAGTCATCTCTATAGCTACGCTACATTGTTTTAGGAGAGCAAGAAAGGATTTGTACATATGCTTAGAGAAAAAGGCAGAGAACGCCTGTTTGAGCTGTTCTTTTTGATAGTGGCTACCATCTCCATTCTCTGCGTGCTTGTTATCTGCGTATTTTTGTTTATGCGTGGTGTGCCGGCGATGTTTGAGATAGGCTTTTTTGATTTTTTATTTGGTATGAACTGGTTTCCCAGTAGAGAAACCAACCCCGAGTTTGGAATATTCCCGATGATAGCAGGTAGCGTGTACATAACATTTGGCGCTGTGCTTATCGGTGTTCCGATTGGTGTGCTTACAGCGGTGTACATGACGAAGTACTGCTCTGATAGGCTTTATAAGTATCTAAAGCCTGCTGTTGAACTTATGGCAGGTATACCTTCGATTATTTATGGGTTTTTCGGTATGGTTGTGCTTGTGCCGTTCATTGACAGCTTTTTTAATCAACTCGAGATTTGGACAACCGACCCACACACAGGCGACCCTTACGCACTGTTTGCCGTTACAGCTTACCGCCCGAACGGCAACCCCTATGTGGAGAGCATATTTGCAACGGACGGACAGTCTATACTCACAGCGTCCATACTACTCGGTATAATGATTCTCCCTACTATTATAAATTTAAGCGAAAGCGCTATTCGAGCAGTCCCCGGCTACTACTACGAGGGCGCAAGGGCACTTGGCTCAACTCACGAACGTGGGATATTTAAGGTAGTGCTTCCTGCTGCTAAATCCGGCATTATGGCGTCAATAGTTTTGGGCGTAGGACGTGCTATTGGTGAGACCATGGCGGTCATCATGGTGGCAGGTAACCAGTCACGCTTCACCACAAACATTCTTGACGGTATAAAGACACTGACCGCAAACGTGGTTATGGAGATGAAGTACGCAGCAGACCTTCACGAAGAAGCGCTTATAGCGACGGGCGTTGTGCTGTTTTTCTTTATACTTGTTATTAACCTCTGTTTTGCTATATTAAAACGAAAGGTGGATAAGTATTGATGCAAAGTAATAAAAAGAAGCTAAACACTGCAAAGTTACTTGTCCATGCGGCGGCGCTTTTGACATTCTCCGCTGTTTCGTTTATCATACTGTATGTGCTACTGCGTGGAGTGCCTGAACTGATAGGGGAGATAGGCAACTACTTCTCCGGCGCTCCGTCGCTGTTTGATTTTGAGTATAACTCGGACAATGTGTCTATTATACCGGCTACCGTTAACACGGTGGTAATGATATTCTTTGCTATTACCATTTCCTCCTTCTTAGGGATTTCTACCGCTATATACCTCGTTGAGTATGCAAGCTCTGACAGTAAGATAGTGGGAATTATACGCCTCACCTCCGAGACGCTTGCAGGTATTCCGTCAATCATTTACGGTCTGTTTGGATGGCTGTTTTTTATAACGTTTTTGAAGATACAGCTGTCTGTCTGGGTGGGTATACTCACTATTTCCATTATGATACTTCCGCTTATAATTCGGTCAACCGAAGAAGCGCTCAAAGCTGTTCCGCAGAGCTACCGAGAGGCAAGCTTCGGGCTTGGTGCCGCTAAACTGCGGACAATATTTGTCATCATACTCCCCAGTGCCATGAACGGCATACTGGCAGGAGTGATACTTGCGATAGGGCGCATAATAGGTGAGACGGCGGCGCTGATATTTACATCAGGGACAACGAGCAATATGGCGCTCAACCCCTTCACGAGCGGTGGTAGGACACTTGCAGTCCACATATACATGCTCACAAGCGAGGGGATACACTTTCCGCAGGCATATGCGACCTCTGCTATTGTGCTTGGGGTTATAATCGCTATGAATGCGCTGTCCTCCTTCCTTGCTAAAAAGTTAATGAAGGGCTAGTAGTGGCGAACTGTGTTCGTCCGATAATAACAAGCATTTTCAAAAATAAATTTTATACCCTTACAAAAAGGAATATCCGGTTTGAAAATAGAATTTTCAAACAGCAGTTTTGTGTTCTTTGGTACAGCCTCAGTTTTTGAAAATCAGAAACTACATGTGACAAAATTACACAAAACTTGCAGAAAGGAATGGTCATTATAATGAAAATCGAAGTTAAAAACGCTGACCTGTTTTACGGTGACTTTCAAGCGCTTAAGAATATAAATATGCCTATGAGAGCTAACGAGATTACAGCCTTTATCGGGCCTTCGGGGTGTGGAAAGTCTACACTGTTAAAGTGCCTTAACCGTATGAACGATCTTGTGGAGGGCTGTAAAATACAGGGCAGCTTTTTACTGGACGGCGAGGATATCTACGGCGATATAGATGTCAACGCTCTAAGGCGACGTGTTGGCATGGTGTTCCAAAAGCCAAACCCATTTCCGATGAGCATATACGACAACGTGGCGTATGGCCCGAGGACACACGGAATTAAAAGTCGTGCGGAACTGGATGCTATCGTGGAGAAAAGTCTAAGAGACGCCGCCATCTGGGAGGAGACGAAGGACAGACTGAAGAAATCGGCACTGGGGCTGTCAGGCGGTCAACAACAACGTCTTTGCATAGCAAGAGCATTGGCAGTAGGCCCTGAAGTGTTACTGATGGACGAACCCACGTCAGCACTTGACCCCATCTCCACCGCAAAGATAGAGGATCTGGCTATAGAGCTTAAAGAGAAATACACTATTGTTATTGTCACTCACAACATGCAACAGGCAACGAGAATAAGCGATCGAACAGCGTTCTTTTTACTGGGTGAGCTGATAGAGCACGGTGTTACCGAGGAGATGTTCTCGGTACCTAGGGATCAGCGTACCGAGGATTATATTACCGGTCGATTTGGGTAAACACTCCTGTGAAGCGATTACAGTTACTGAAAGGTTTGATATATTATGAGAAATAAATTTGATGAGCAATTAAGTCATCTTAATAACCTGCTGATAGAGATGGGCGCACTTATAGAAACCGCTATTGCGTCCGCTGTTCATGCGCTTATTAACCACGATGTAGTGCTTGCGGAAAAGACGATAAGTTTGGACACTGAGGTTGATCAGAAGGAGAAAGAGATAGAGGCGCTCTGCTTAAAGCTTCTGCTCCAACAGCAACCTGTGGCACGTGACCTTCGTCTCATCTCCGCCGCACTGAAGATGATAACGGACATGGAGCGTATTGCCGACCAAGCTGTGGATATTGCGGAAATCACGCTTCAACTTGCAGGTTCTGTGTATATAAAGGAGCTTGTACACATACCGGATATGGCGAGGGCGACTATAAAGATGGTGACAGACAGCATAGATGCGTTTGTGAAGAAGGATTTGGAGCTGGCACAGTCTGTAATAGAATATGATGATATAGTGGACAGTCTGTTTTCTGTAATAAAAGTTGACCTTATTGGTATGATCCACGACGATAAGTCGGTGGGTGAACAGGCTATGGATCTGTTAATGATAGCGAAGTACTTTGAGCGTATCGGCGACCATGCCACAAATATTGCGGAGTGGGTGAAGTTCTCTATAACAGGTAAGCACGAAGAATAGCGGAGGGTATTGTTTGAAAATAACATTTGAGAGTCGTGGTTTTGTGCTCTTCGGCATGGCCATAAAGCCTGCAGAAAGGAATGGTTATTAAATGGCAAAAGTGTTTGTAGTGGAAGATGACGAAAATATAAGAGAACTGGTAAGTTATGCGCTTACGGGTGCTGGCTTTGACGTAACAGCGTTAGAGGATGGCAGACGCCTTTTTGATGAGCTTGATAAGCAGAGCTGTGATGTGCTACTGCTTGACATAATGCTGCCTAACGAGGACGGTTTACAGATACTTAAACGTCTACGACAGATTACGAAGTATAAGAAGCTACCTGTGATAATGCTCACCGCTAAGGGCAGTGAACTGGACAAGGTGAAAGGTCTGGACGGCGGAGCAGATGACTATATAACAAAGCCGTTTTCAGTGCTTGAACTCATATCACGAATGAACGCTCTGCTTAGGCGAACAGGCACGCAAGACGAGCGTTTACTCACATATAAAGAGATAACGATAGACATCCAGCGTCACACTGTTTTAGCAGATGGAGAGCAGATTACGCTCACGCTGAAGGAATACGATTTGCTAAACTACCTTGTAAGAAACGCCGGGGTGGTGCTGTCTCGAAACCGTATCATCGAAACAGTCTGGGGTTACGAGTTTGAGGGGGAGAGCAGAACTGTTGACATGCATATAAAGACACTGCGTCAAAAGCTTGGTGTGTTCGGTGAACATATCAAAACAGTTCGAGGTGTTGGCTACAGGATAGGGGACTAGCAGACAATTTTATCTGTAACTGCTTTATAGAAAGGATTGCACCGAATGAAAAAACGTATTCTTGTCAGTATGAGCGCTGTTATACTGCTCACCACCGTTTTTACCGTGATACTCACTGCCCTGTTCTTTCAGCTAAGATTTGGGGCGTATTTTGACGATGTGCTAAAGGATATCCGCTTGACTGTCATAGAGAGTGGTGGCGAAGTGGTGTACGACAATGTAAAGGACGGTATAACGGAAAACCACGCAGACCGTCCCGAGATAATCTCCGCTTTTGAGAGCGGTTATGGTGACAGTAGCAGGCGCTCGGACACGACGGGGAATGTCACCCACTACTACGCTATGAGCATGTCGGACGAGCATGTAGTCCGTGTTGCGCTCACTGAGGAGAATATTTCCGAATGGCTGTATTCTTTCCTTCCACATCTGCTGTGGGCAGGCGTTTTAGTTGCAGTTGCTGTTATATACTTTGGCACAAAGCTTACAAACATGCTTGTTCGTCCCATCAACGATATAGACCTTGAAAATATATCTGCAATGCCATATGATGAGCTGTCTCCTTTTGCACGCCGAATAGGGGAGCAGAAAGATGAGATTAGGCAACGTCTGACCGAATCGCAGAACAAGAGTGAAACGATAAACGCAATTGTCAGCAATATGCCGGAGGGGTTTATCTTGGTGGACAAGGACGGCACTGTGCTACTTTGTAATGACCTTGCGGAAGGGATATGGGGGACTAGCAGCGCAGTGGGCAGAAATATCCTTGAAATGACACGCAACTGGGAGTTCATCGAAAAGGCACGCCTTTGCATGAGTGGTACACATACGGAGATGACACTGGAAGGTAGCAGGACATATACAGTCTACTTCAGCCCCTCACGAAACACCGAGCAAGAAGTTGGGGGGGCAATTATCTTCTTTTTAGACGTCACAGAAAAAATACTTGCGGACAAGCAACGTGTGGAATTTTCCGCCAACGTTTCCCATGAACTAAAGACACCACTCACTACCATCTACGGGCTAAGTGAGATGATGAGTAACTCAATGGTGAAAAAGGAGGACATGGAGGAGTTTGCAGGGAAGATATATAACCAGTCCGGCAGACTACTTACTCTTATAGACGACATCATACGCCTTTCGCAGTTTGACGAGGGCGGTATTGAAAAGACACTCGAGGAGTTTGACCTCTACTGCACTATGCGAAGTGTCGCAGACAGCTTGCTACAGTTTGCTAAGGACAAGCAAGTCACCGTAACCGCCCCTGACGGAAAGCTGAACATCTCCGCAAACCGCAGTATGATAGAGGAACTACTGTTTAACCTTACAGAAAACGCCATCAAGTACAACAAAGCGGGCGGAAGCGTTGAGATGAACGCTGAGCAGGACGGAAGTACTGTGAAAATAACTGTCAGAGACACAGGTATCGGTGTTGAAGCAGAGGATATTGCAAACATCTTCAAGCGTTTTTATCGTGTGGACAAGTCACGTTCGAAGCAGACAGGCGGCACAGGACTGGGTCTTTCCATTGTAAAACACATAGCGGAACAGCACGGCGGTACAGTGAAAGCAGAGAGTGTCCCTAACGAAGGCACAACTATCATAGCAACAATAAATTCACCGTGTGTCGGTAACCGAGCGTAGAATTTTCAACATTTTTATCAACTTATCCACAACATTTGCACTAAAGTATTGCTTTAAGGTAAATTATATGGTATATTATACACAACAATACTGAAAGGTGGCTCTTAGAATGATCAATACTTCCCTATAAATGTCAATGCGCATAAATATAGTCAGACTGCACGGGTAGCATTTACTACTACGTCTACTGTGTTTGCGCCTTTATGGGAAGTTTTATTCTACAGCCTCGAAAGTAAAAATAGACTGCGTTTATGTGAGCCTATAATCTGTAGGTTACTCACATCTACAAGTTCTGCTTTGTCGGGTTATGGGATTTTTCCCATAACCCTTTTTGTGTATTGGCATGTAACGGACAACGTAGCAAAGCAAAGCTGTCTGCTGACAGCGTGCCGGAGAGGAGAGTAAATATGTCAATAATAGATGTGTCCGGGTTAACATTCGCCTATGAGGGTAGTTATGACAATATATTTGAGGATGTAAACCTCACTATCCACACCGACTGGAAACTTGGGTTAATCGGTAGAAACGGCAGGGGAAAAACTACTCTGCTTATGCTACTGCAAAACAAATATGACTATAGTGGGACAATCACAAGCCCTGCAGAATTTATGTATTTCCCGTTTGAAATAAAGGACGGTACTGTGCTTACGATAGATATAGTGAACAGTGTCGGTGGAGACTACGAGCATTGGCGGTTGCTTAGGGAACTTTCGCTGTTGAGGGTGGGGGAAGATGTACTGTACAGACCGTTTGACACGCTGTCAAAAGGGGAACAGACTAAGGTGATGCTGTGTGTGCTGTTTTTGGGGGAGGATAGATTTTTGCTCATAGACGAGCCGACAAACCATCTTGATATGGAGGGGAGGGAGCTTGTAGCGGACTACCTAAACAGCAAGTCGGGGTTTATACTTGTGTCACATGACAGAAACTTCCTGGACGCTTGCGTTGACCATATAATTTCCATCAACCGTTCAGACATAGAGCTTATACAAGGTAATTTCTCGAGTTGGTATGAAAACAGCAGACTTCGTGATGAGTTTGAGCTAGAGGAAAACACAAGGCTGAAAAAAGAGATAAAACGCCTAAGCAAGACTGCCACCGAAAAAGCGGACTGGTCAGACCGTGTGGAGGCTACCAAGATAGGCGGTCACGCCGCAGACAGAGGGCGGATAGGACACCTAGCTGCAAAGATGATGAAACGCTCAAAGGCTATTGAAAAGCGTGTGCAGCGTGAGGTGGAGCATAAAAAGTCACTTCTGAAAAACATAGAGCAGTCGGACGACTTAAAGATACACCCTCTGATGTTTCACAATAGTAAGTTATTTTCGATGCGTGACCTGTCACTATTTTACGGCGACAAAATGGTATGCGATGGGCTTAGGATAGACATAAATGTCGGCGATCGAATTGCGGTGCAGGGGAGGAACGGCAGCGGTAAAAGTAGCATTATAAAACTGCTCTGCGGTGGTGATATAAAGTACAGCGGAACTGTCAACAGGGCGAGCGGTATAAAAATATCGTATGTACCACAGGACAGCAGTTTCTTGTGCGGTTCTTTTCCCGATTTTGAGCAAGAGCATTCGCTTGATGTGACACTGTTTAGAGCGATCCTTAGGAAACTTGGCTTTTTACGTGTGCAGTTTGAAAAAACGCTTGAAAACCTCAGCGAAGGACAAAAAAAGAAAGTACTGATAGCAAAGAGCCTATCAGAGAGAGCACATCTCTATATATGGGACGAGCCACTCAACTACATCGACCTCATTTCACGTATGCAGGTAGAAAATCTTCTGCTAAGCTATAAACCCACCATAGTTTTTGTCGAGCATGACAGGGAGTTTTGCGAGAGCATTGCCACAAAGGTGTTGCAAATAACCGGCTGATACCCGTCGGGGAGAAAGGTTGAATATTTGGGGCGAATGTGGTATAATTTTCTAAGATTAAATCGAACGTAGAAAGGAATTCACACATGAAACTCAGTGATGTTGACCGTAACCTTATTAGACAAGCAAGCATTGCAATAAGTCAAAACTACGACAGTAAAAATCACAACCACACAGTGGGGGCGGCGGTGCTCTGTAGTAGTGGGAAGGTATATGTCGGGGTGAATGTGTACTCGCTACACGGTGCGTGCGCTGAGCAGGTGGCGATAGGTACGGCGGTGACCAACGGTGAGCGTGAGTTTATCGCTGTGGTTGCTGTCCGAGGGGCAAACGGCGATGAGATACTGCCACCATGCGGCAACTGCCGACAAATGCTGGGTGACTATGCCCCAAACTGTGAGGTTATACTATCTGAAAAGGGAGATGGCTTGAAGGTGGTAGCGAGTGAATTGCTACCACATGCGTATGTCGTCCAATAAAGTTAAATTTACTGTAAATTGTGAAGAGAATAGTTTTGAAGTACTGTGTTTTATGGTACAATGGTAAAAGCCACTTTATATTTCATAAAGAAACCCATATAAAATTATAGGGTTTCATTCATACATAGCTTAATATAGTAAAAAAGGAGAAAAATCATGCCACAATTAATATGCAGAGGCTTAAAAGAAAAAGAAGTTGCCCAGCTCAGCGTAACGCTTAGTGAGGAGCTTGCAAAGCTGACCGACACCGCAAAGGACTGGTTTTTGTTTGAGCATATCGAGAGAAACTGCTATGTGAGCGGTGAGAAGGTAACAGGTGACCCTATTATTGACATCATGTGGTTTGACAGAGGTCAGCAGGTTAAGGACAGCGTCGGGAAGGCTGTTGACAGTGCTGTGCGTGCTTTAGGCTACGCTCAGATTGAAGTGGTGTTCCACCCTTTGGAAAAGGAAAGCTATTTTGAGAATGGGGAACACTACTAGACGCTAACTACCTGCTACCCGACTATTCTGTGATACAAATGCCCCTCACTAAAACCGAGAAAACACGGAAAGGTGACACTACATGCGCATTTTAACAAAACGCCTTATCCTTCGTGACATGACGCTGTCCGACTTTGCAGCCGTTCACAGCTATTCCTCGTCCGAGGACACAGCAAGGTACATGCTCTGGGGGCCTAACACACCGGAGGAGACGGCACTGTTTATTCAGGGGAATATCCGAAGTGCAGCACTGACGAACAGAATCGACTACGACTTTATAGTCGAGCGTAGCTGTGACGGCATGGTGATTGGTGGATGTGGTGTAGATGTCAACGAGCAGTTGGAATGCGCCGCAGTCGGATACATTATAGAGCGAGAGCAGTGGGGCAACGGTTACGCTACTGAACTCACCGAAGCGCTTATCACATTTGCGTTTACGGTGCTAAAGGTTAAGTTTGTCTACGCCACCTGTGACAGCCGAAACGTAGCTTCATACAGGGTGATGGAGAAATGCGGTATGCGCAGGGAAAGCTGTTTGACGTCTGTGCGTCCCCCAAAGAATGCAGGTGAGAAGTGGGGCGACGAATTGCGATATGTAATAACAAAAAGGGAGTGGAAACAAATAGTGGAACACAAAAACGAAACACTAAAACTCGTACTACCCGAAGAAAGACATAAAGCCGAGTGGCTACTCTATCAGGCGGAGCTTGATAGTATGGGAGAAGAATCTGTGCCGGGCGCACTGCTCAGCTCCAAGGTGACGTTCGACGAGTTTTTGGAAAACACTGTACGGTATCGCACAGGTAGCGACATCCCAAACAACCATGTACCTGCTACACTGTTTTTTGCTGAACTCGACGGCGAGATTGTCGGTGCGATAGATGTCCGACATCATTTATCAGAGTTCCTTCAAAATGTCGGTGGTCATATTGGCTACGGCGTGCGACCCTCCTACCGTCGGCGTGACATTGGAAAAGTCATGCTGAAGAAAGCGCTTGAGTTTTGCAAGGGACGCGGAATGGATAGAGTGCTTATCACTTGCGACGAAAGCAACATCGGCTCACAGAAGATAATTCTGAGCGGTGGAGGAGTGGAGGACACTCCATTTACCGAGGACGACGGCAATGTGACACTTCGATTTTTTATCGACTTAACATAAACACGGCGGTATCGCAAATTTACAGAACACATGGAGGAATGTATCATGACTGCACAAGAAACGTTTTTCAGACTGTCCGAGATTTTGTTAAAAGAAAAAACACCCTCAATAGTCATATTTGAAATGTACCAAAAAGGGGAGCTTGCAGAGTTTCCGTTTTCGATATTCTCACGCATGGAAGCCACACCGCAACCACCCGAACATCACCCCGAGGGTAATGTACTAACCCATTCGCTGATGGTGGCGGACCGTGCCGCAATGGTGCGTGACAGCAGTACGTCGCCGCTTGTATTTATGTGGGCGTGTCTTCTCCATGACGCAGGGAAACCGTTCACAACTGTAATAGAGGCCGATGACATCAGCGCCCCCGAGCATGAGATATCCGGGGCTGAGGTGAGTGCTAATTTCCTACAATTTGTAACGTCGGACAGTAACTTTATACGTGAAATATCTGCGCTGATACGTTGGCACATGATGGTACTCCGTATTGACAGACAAAGCGAAGAACGTATAGCGGAGATGATGAGCGAGGTGAATGTTCGTGAGCTTGCGCTTTTGGGACTGTGTGACCTTCTGGGTAGAGGGAATCCCGACATGAAGAAGGCAGGGGACACGGTAGATAACTTCCTACAGAAGTGCGGACTTAGCCGTTAGCGTTAAACTTGAGCTTAGATTTGAATGTTTTGTGAAAAAACGGACAATATAATAGTATTGTGTTACATATTTGTAAACACTTTGACGGCTATTGTAATTGCAGTTAAAACAATGTATAATAAGAATGACCTTCTAAAACAATTAAGAAAAAGGAGTTGTAACTATGGCAGTTAAAGTAGTAACAGAACAGGATTTCGGTGAGGTAGTTCTTTCAAGTTCAAAGCCCGTTCTAGTAGACTTCTGGGCAGAATGGTGTGGACCTTGCAAGGCGTTTGCACCTGTTTACGATGAGTTCTCCGAAGAAGTGGGAGAAGCCGCTGTAATTGCAAAGATGAATGTTGACCAACAGACAGCGGTAGCGAGAAAATACAAAGTTATGAGTATCCCCACCCTTATCCTGTTTAAAGATGGTGAGATAGTTGACAGACACGTAGGCGGAACAGATATTGCTTCGTTACACGCTCTACTCGAAAAGGCAAAGTAAGTTTAGCGCTTGATGTTAGGTGTCTGGAACAGGATAAAAGGACGGTAGTGTTATGACGAGTATTGTTATCCCGCACACCGAAAAAGGGGTTTTAATAGCTAATGTGCTTTACGATACACTTGTAAGCGGTGGAAAGACCGCAACCCTTTTACAGGGTAGAGTGATAAAAACCACTATGTGCGGTGGGTATACAATTTCGCTATTGCAAAAAAACGAAGTTGTAGACAACAACGATTCAGTCCTGCTGATACCGTGGGATTTAGAGCATACCTTTACGGTGGATTGTTGCGGCGTGGCAGTGGTGCCGTCGCTCTTAAAAGAGCGATTCATCACAAAACAAACTGTCGGAGCAGTGAGCTACGGCAGACTTGACACCGACACCTTCAACCTCTCCAGCCAAAGCATGGACAGTGTCGTGGTTTCGCTCCAACGAACCATAACCGATATTAAAGGCAATGCGCTCACCCCCATGGAGTTACCGATGCCGCTTTTAGGTGCTGATTCGGACATTGTCTTAGCGGTGACAGCTGCATTGCTTGTCAGCGGTTTGAGCGAAACAGTACAGAGCATGATGTCTTCGTAGGTGTAATGAGTATAATTGTGCAAAATTAACATCTACTATCTTCAAAAATCAACTTAAACAATGCCTCACATGTAAATGAACTAGCCCCAAAAAGTTAGACAAAAATATAATCATGCAACCTGAAGG
>CAYJIK010000003.1:0-23598 GCA_964370205.1 uncultured Oscillospiraceae bacterium
CAGGTGTTCTCGTCCATAACAATAAGTCCGCCCGAGCCCATCATAGAGCCGATTGCTACTAGGTTGTCGTAGTCTATTTCAACGTCAAGGTGCTGTTCGGGAATACATCCACCGGAGGGGCCGCCTGTCTGTGCGGCTTTGAACTTCTTACCGTCCGGTATACCACCGCCTATCTCCTCGACTATCTCACGCAGTGTAGTACCCATCGGCACTTCCACAAGACCTGTGTTGTTTATCTTACCACCAAGTGCAAACACCTTTGTACCCTTTGACTTCTCTGTACCTATAGCGGAGAACCACTCGGCACCGTTTAGGATGATTCTAGGCACGTTTGCATAGGTTTCAACGTTATTGAGGATGGTTGGCTTCTCAAACAGACCCTTTACAGCAGGGAACGGAGGACGTGGACGTGGCTCACCTCTGTTACCCTCAATAGAGGTCAACAGCGCTGTTTCCTCACCACACACGAACGCTCCCGCACCGAGGCGTAGTTCTATATCAAAGCTAAACTCTGTTCCGAAGATGTTCTCGCCTAAAAGCCCCATTTCACGGGCTTGGTCTATCGCTATCTGTAGACGGTGAACCGCTATCGGGTACTCCGCACGGACATATATGTAACCCATCTGTGCGCCTATAGCGTAGCCTGCTATCGCCATAGCTTCAAGCACTACATGGGGGTCGCCCTCAAGTACAGAACGGTCCATAAATGCGCCGGGGTCGCCTTCGTCGGCGTTACAGCAGACATACTTTGTGCCCTTTGGCTGGTCTGCGGCAAACTTCCACTTGCGTCCTGCCGGGAAACCACCGCCGCCTCTACCTCTCAAGCCGGACTGTAGCATGGTTTCTATAACCTGCTCGGGGGTCATCTCGGTAAGCACCTTACCAAGTGCCTGATAGCCGTCCTGCGCTATGTACTCGGTTATCTTCTCAGGGTCGATAATACCGCAGTTGCGCAGTGCTATTCTCTCCTGCTTTTTGTAGAAGTCTGTATTTTCAAGGCTTGTGATTACAGAGGATGGTGCAAGTGGCTCTTGGTATAGAAGCCTTGTGACAATATGACCGTTCTTGATGTGCTCCTCTACTATTGTAGCAACATCTTCCACTGTGATGTTTGCGTAAAACGCACCCTCGGGGTACACCACAACAATAGGACCTGTTGCACATAGCTCAAAGCTGCCTGTTTCTATAACCTTTATTTCTTTATCCAAACCATGTTTGGCAAGTTCTTTTTCAAATGCAGGAAGGATAAGCTCTCCGCCGGGACATTTGCAGTCCGGCCCTCCGCATATTAGAACATGAGATCTAAACATCATTTTCTTTTTCCTCCCCTCTACTTGGAACTTGTAGTCGCCGCACCGATAGTGTACTCGCTAACGGGGTTGCCGTTCACTATATGGTCAGCTACTATTCTTGCTACTTTGTCAGCCGTCATGTTTACATATGTAACTTTGTCCTTGCCGGGTACAAACACTTCAACAACCGGCTCAAACTGACATACGCCGACACATCCTGTCTGTATTACAGATACATTTGCAAGGTGTCGACTTCCCACCTCATCGCTAAAACGGTTAAATACAGGGCGTGCTCCTGCCGCTATGCCGCATGTCGCCATGCCCACAACAATTCTTGTGTTCTCGTCCATTTCGGCTTTCAGTTTATCTCTTAAAGCCGTAAGTTCTGTTAAAGACTTCATAGAACTTTCTCCTACTCTCTATATAAATAGTATACAATGCTACGTTTTCCGCTTTAAGCTATGCCTTTTGATACTTCGCCAGTATGTCAGGGATATCGTCTACGGAAAGTCGTCCGTAAACCTCTTCGTTTATCGTGATTACAGGCGCAAGTCCACACGCACCTATACAACGACATGCCTCAAGCGAAAACTTGCGGTCGGGGGTTATGTCCTTGTCCTCAAGGTCGAGTATCTGCGCTATCTTCTTATGTATGTCCCCTGCACCCTTAACATAGCAAGCAGTACCAAGACATACCGATATACGGTAATCGCCCTTGGGGTTTAGAGAAAACTGTGAATAGAAGGTAACAACCTTATACACGTCCTCCAGCGAAATGCCCAGCTCTCTTGCAACTATACGCTGTACCTCAATCGGGAGATAACCGTAGATTTCCTGCGCCTTTTGCAGTACAGGCATCAAAACTCCGGGGACACCCTTCATAGTTACGATGTAAGCCAGTAGTTCTTTTTCTTGCTCCGGTGTTCCTATAAACGGAACAACAGGCTTTTTAAGTGGCATTTTTATTCCTCCTTAACGGAATTAGTGTGATAAACGCCAAAACAAACCCTCACACCACACGGTTTCAAACGCCAAACCGTACGGCGTGTCGAGTGTTTTAAACAGCGCAAGCACCTGCAAGCACTATGTGAGCGTTTTCTTTTTTCTTAATTTGAGTATAACACTGCATTGACAAAAAATCTACACATAATTAACGTTGAAAATATGGCAATTGCACTGTCGTTTTTTGTGCATTTGTACAGGAAAATTCTAGTTTGTTTTGTTAAAGAAGCAAGTTATTTAGAACTAACCCATAGAAACAGGTGGTTAAATTCATCAAAAAAACTAATAAGCACTTTTTACGCCCTAAACAAAAGCAAAATTTCCGTTAAAGCTTACAAATCACAGAACAAAATTAGTTAGAAAGCTACAAACTTCTACCGACACAATAACTGTTAATAATTTATTATTGAATACCAAAACGGTATATGTTATGATAAGGACGATAAATGCTATCGAAATGGTAGTATAGGCAATAAAAACAAGCAAAATTGAAAGCGAGGACTACAAAATGAGCAAGAAGATCGAACTATTCACAAGTGATCACTGACCCGGCTGTAAAACAATGAAAGAGTTTCTTTCAGAAGAGGCAATCGAGTATACAACAATTGACATCAACACAGGAATGGCACCACTAAAGCACTTCCTGAAGTATCGTGACAGCAGAGAAGAATTTGCTGAAGTACGTGCCGCAGGCCGTGTGGGACTACCTTGCCTAGTTGTAAACGACGGTGAGGAAATACTGTTCGCACCACCCTCTGACATCAGCGTACTTGTAGGCTGTGGCTGAGAATAGTTGAAATATGGCTATCGTTGATAGCTTTAAACCAAAAGGCAGATGACGTCGTGTCATCTGCCTTTTTTGTGTAACATTCGGCGTGTTCTTGTTTACACAGACAGTTCCGTAGTATATAATAAAGTCAAAAACGAGGAGCAAGTACATGAAAAAAGCTATTTTCGCCATACTATTGTTTTGCATTATATTGACTATGTCCGCTTGCGACACGGAAACTGCCCCTCACGAACTTGACTTTATTCACGAATTTAACCTTGCCGAAATTGGCGACGGCTATGACAACAGTGAATTTGTGGAGCTATCCGCCGAGCAACAGGCGGAGCTACAAGACATTCTGGACATCACAACTTGGCAAGCAACTGATGAAGTTCGTGAAATGGGGTTTACTGCGACATTTATCCTCAAAAACACAGATGATGATGTGGCTTTCTTCAACATTTATGATGAGGAAACTGCACTTGTCGTCATAAAATTCTCGGGCACACCAAACGAACAACTCCTATATACAGCTGACATCGGGTTGTTAGATAGTTTAACACATTTTAAAGAAAGTTTGATAGTGCAGTAAGAATTAGGAAAAACAAAACAACCGTCATCGGTGATTGATGGCGGTTGTTTGTGTTTTCATAGTCGGTATGGTAGGCACTCTACCTCACCGCCAGCTCCTCCAACAGCTCCTTATCGGGGTCTACTATGGCGGTTTGGAAGTTGTCGTATATCACCATGCCGGGTTTTGCGCCTGATGGTTTCTTTACGTGACGTATCAGCGTGTAGTCCACCGGTACTTTTGCGGACTTGGACGCCTTCGAGTGGGTGGCGGAGATTATCGCCGCTTCTTCGATAGTTTTGTTCGGCACCTGCTTACCGTCTGTCACAATAATGACGTGTGAGCCGGGTATCTTCTGGGTGTGCAGCCACATGTCAGTCTTGGACGCTTGCTTGAGCGTCAGCTGGTCGTTTTGTATGTTGTTACGCCCTGCAAGAATGGTGAAACCGTCCGACGATATATACTTTAGCGGCGGCAGTTTGACAGGTTTCTGCCTGTCCGACACTGTAGAGCGCACATAGCCGAGTGACGCAAGCTCCGAGCGGATGGCGGACAGCTCCTCGTCGGTGGTGGCACGTGTGAGTAGGTCGAAGACGCTGTCGAAGTACTGTAACTCCGTTCTTGCTTCTTCCATCAGTGGCACCAGCATCTTCTCCGCCGTGTCCGCCTTGCGGTAGTCGCTGTAGTACTTCTGCGCATTCTGTGACGGTGTCAGGCGAACGTCCAGTGCTATCTCCACCTGCTCGGGAGGGTCGGCGTAGTAGTTCTCGACGGTTACACTCTTGTCCCCCTTTTTAAATGCGTACAGGTAGGTGGAGAGCAGGTCGCCCAGCACTTTAAGCCGTTCCCTATCCTTGCACTTTTTGAGGTCCTCCTCTTGGAGTAGCAGTTTGCGCTCTATTCGCTCTATACGGTTTATTATCAGGCGCAAAAGGTCACCGCCCTTGCTTTTCATGCGTTCGGCAAGTTCTTTTTCCCAGTAGAAACTGTCCAGAAGCGTTGCGAAACTGTCATAGGTGCGTGTAACCATTGACGTACCGTACTGCGACACGGGTATGAAGGTCACATCTTTCAATACGCCCTCGGGGGTGGAAATCATGGTGGGGGTGCCTGCTGAACTGCCTGCGACAACGCCGCCGACATTTTTTAGTATAAAAGAGAGCCTGTCAAGCTGTGTGGCTGACATCTCAAATATCGTGACATCTTCGCCCCTTGTGCAAAAGTGCGCAAGCTCCCTCGCAAGCACAGGGGACACACCCTCCAGCGTCTCGCCGAGGTGCTTTGAGAGTTCTATATTACGCCCACTGTTTTTCATGATGTCTATGAGCGTTTCGGGAGCGGTGGTGATGGGATGGCGGACAGGTGCAGGGGGTAGTTCATACCTCCCACCGGGGAGTATCTGGCGCACGCCTGACATCTCCGCCGTCACTCGCTTTATTGAGTCAAATATCCTGCCGCTTTCCTTGTCCATCAGTATGAGGTTACTGTGCCGTCCCATAAGTTCTGCCGCTAAGGTGTACACCTGCCTATCGCCCAGCTCATTCGTCCCCTCAAAGTCAAAGAACAGTATACGCTCGTAGCCTATCTGGCGTATATCCAGCAGCTTTGCACCTGTCAAATGCTTTCGCATAAGCATACAGAGCATAAAGGGCTGTTTGGGATTTTGCGGTGTTCGCTCGGTGAGGTGTGCTCTTGCTCCCGACGCTTTCACCGACACAAACAGCTTGAGGTTTTCGCCCATCCCACGCAGAACAAACACGAATTCCTCCTTTGTGGGTTGGTGTATCTTGTCCACCTTTGCGCCTATTATTCTACCTCTTAGCTCTGCCGCTATAAGGCTTAAAAAACAACCGTCTATAGCCATGATGTTCTCCTTTCAGTTGGGGGATTATGGTAGGGTAGCAGGGTCGGCTTGCGGTCCGCAGTTTGTGGGGAATTTGAGGGACGGACGTGACCGACAAACCGCAAGCCGCCATAGGAATGAGCACATTCCTGTCACGCCCATGACCTTCTCCATTACGCTTGTTACCGATGGGGTGGGCGGTTTAGGTTATCGCCTCTAACATCTCCTCTATACCACTTGCAAGTTCAGGGTTCGACCTGCGCATTCCATTAAGTGCCGATGTCAAATAGCCTCTCACCCTATCACGGTACATCTCCGCCTCGGATGAAGTGTCACAGGACAGCAAACCCAAGTACTTTTCCGTGAGCGTGGGGACAGTCTGCACACCGCTGTACTCCCAGCACATAACCGAGTACGCCCTGCCGTTATCCACTACAGCACGTTCTGCCACAAGGAAAAAACCGCTGTTAAACAGCCCCTCCCTAAGAATTTCATCCTTCGTCATAGACTGAACGATAAACCGCTTCGCACCGTCTCTGCTCCATTCGCACGCCGTTATTATGGACAGTATCAGTTCACCGCCCATACCTGCAATGACGACATCGTCCGCTTCCTCAGCATTCACAACGCTAAGCCCGTCCCCAAGACGGCACTCCACCCTATCCGCAAATCCAAGGTCCGCTATATACCTCTCCGCCTTTTTCAGCGGCTCTATATTCAAATCACAAGCCACGCCACCACTTATCACATTATCTGCCGCAAGAGCGGCGATCAGCTTACCGTGGTCACAACCGACATCACAAAGTCGCACACCCTGCCTAACAAACTGTGCCACTACATTTAACCTCGGAGAAAGCCTTTCAACAAACGACATACCCAAGCACCTCTACAGTTTTCCATTTTAATGACCATTCCTCGTTGCAAGTTTTGCGTGTTTTTTGTCATATTGCCGTTAGGAACTAATCAGAACACGTTTTTGATAAAGCAAAAATTCTGCATCCTTAAAGCCCGAGTTTTGTGACAGGCAAGGCAGCCGAACGAGTAATACTTTGTATATTGCGAGCGAGGCAACGAAGCATAGGCTAAAACTCGGGCTTTAAGGCGTGTTATAATTAGTTCCTAACGGTGTAGTTTCTGATTTCACAAAACTGGGGCTGTGCCGAAAAGCACAATAACTGAAAACGATTAAAATCGTAGTTTGAAAACCTTATTTTCAAACTATTCACCATACTAAAAACGCCCTACCAATCGGTAGGGCGCCAATTTAGTTCGTACAGAAAGAAACTAGCTAACTAGTAGCTTATTACATTTCCTTTGACTTCGCAAAGCACTCGCTGCAGTATACAGGACGGTCTTCACGAGGCTTGAAAGGAACCTTAGCTTCCTTACCGCAAGCGGCACAGGTAGCGGAGAACATCTCTCTCTCGGGGCGGGAACTGTTCTTACGTGCGTCACGGCAGGGTTTGCATCTCTGAGGCTCGTTTACGAATCCTCTTTCTGCGTAGAACTCCTGCTCACCGGCAGTAAAGATAAAGTCGGCTCCGCACTCTTTGCACTGTAGGGTCTTGTCTGAAAACATTGTTTTTACCTCGCTTATGGATTAAATTTACCCGAAGCCTCCGAGACCGAGATTAAATCTAGGATACTAAGTAGACCGAGGGCATGAATATTTTGTAGCCGCTAGGCTTACAAACGATGAGAAGTGAAGCGTGCTCTGTGGTGCCATCACCACACAAACTTGTAGCCCTATACCATCATCAGACACATAACAAGTGGAGGCACCTGATGGGGCATAAGGTTGCTGTAGAGAAAAACTAATTCAAATCCACAGTCAAGGCTTACACTATTTAGTAGTGTACAGTATCTGCAAACAAATGTCAATAGATAAACATCATATTCTTCAAGTTTATTAATTAGCAGTATTACACATAAAATCAGCCATTTAATGCAAAATCTTCAAATTGTAAAATTATATTATGATATTTTACACAATATGTCAACATGTAATATTTTAAAAACTTAATATAAACATCCCCCCACGGCACACACAGTATCCCCCCTTACCATCACTCACTGCGATCTGCTCTCAAAAGCGCATCTCTACTGTTTCATTTGCCCAAAAATCATCTGCTAAATTTAACAATGCTACCTATTGTAAAACAAAGAAAATAAAACTATAATAGTAGTATACAGTCATAAAAGCGTAGATTTTTATGCATAATAGAACTATCACTATCTACGCAGGATGAAAAAACAAAGCAAAACCGGGGAGTTGTGTCAGTAATGTGACACTTCCTATATCATAAAAAGTGCGTACATAAACAAAACACAGCAACAAAGGAGGTACTGATGGAGGTTAAACAGAAGTTTTTAGAGCTATACAGCGGTATCACTCGCCCGGGGGCAAAGGAGCTTATCACATACCTGACTGATAAGAGCGATTTCTTCACAGCCCCGGCCAGCACACGCTTCCACCTGTCCCACGAGGGAGGACTTGCGGAGCACAGTCTAAACGTCGGCACGCTTATGACGAGATACACCGACGAAAACCCCGAAAGCCTGCTGATATGCGGACTGCTTCATGATATGTGCAAGATAAACTTTTATAAGCGGACTACCAGAAATGTTAAAAACGAAAAGACAGGCCAGTGGGAGAAACAGCCCTACTACACAATAGAGGATGCTTTCCCATTCGGGCACGGCGAAAAGTCAGTCTATCTTATAGAGCGCTTTATGCGGCTAAAACCTGCAGAGGCGGTCGCCATACGTTGGCACATGGGTGGCTTTGACGATTCGGTGAAGGGCGGCGGTAGCATGAGCATCGGCGCCGCTTTCGAGAGATACCCCCTCGCCGTCAAACTTCATCTGTGCGACATTGAAGCGTCCTACCTAATAGAGTCAAGAAAAGAACCCACTGAAAATTTCTAAACCCTCGGTACAGTGCCACACCTTTTCAAAACCACTTGCTAACGTAGCATAAAGATGTCTTTACAGCCTTTTCCCTCTATCAGCATATCACATTTGTCAGTAGTATGGAAGGACATCAAAACACAGCTATCATGCGACACTTTTGAGAGGGTTTACGACAAAATCGGGCAATGCCCACAAAAAAGGAGGATGTCAAAATGAACAAAACTATCCACGACTGCAAAAACACGGTAAGCGCCTTGACTGACCATATCCTCGATAAAGCCAAGACATTTACCATCGCCGACTACGCCATACTTGAGTTTACGCTCATCTCCTTCGGTGTACTGATCGGGACAGCGTTTACGAAGTACTTCAAGAAATCAGTATCACTACTAGCCGCCATATTTGCGCTTGGCTATCTATATCTGATGTTGCGCTTATTCCTAAGTGGCGACGATGAAGACGAAGAAGAATACGTATAAAAAGCTGTATTAAGAATTAACCAAAATGGAGGGTACAGTTGAAAATAAGATTTTCATAGAGCGATTGTAATCGTTGATTTTAATCGTCTTTGGTTATTGCCCTCTTCGGCACAACCAAAGACTTAATGAAAGGAATGACCATTAAAATGAGAAACCGAGTAGACATGTGTAAATCTGTTTTGTGCGACCTGACCCAGTACGTTCTTGAGAGAGCAAGAACGTTCACCGCCAAAGACTACACCATCATGAAAGCAACTTTGATATCGCTGGGCATTATACTGGGGGCAACTTTTTCAAAGTTTTTCAGAAAGCTGCTACCACTGTTTGTGATTGTGTTTATCGTGAGTTATGTGTATACCATGATGCGCCTTTTCTCGTCAGATGACGATGGCGTTTCAGGCTGACCTTTCAGATAGGTGCGGTTGCACCTCGACGCTACTTCACACTAAAAACTTGAAAGGAGCGATGTTTCGTGCGGATTGTTTACTTTTTCGAGTCGCTTTTTAAAGGATTAACAAGGGTAGTGCTAAAAAGGGCAAAGACTTTCACCGCTACCGACTACGCCATTATAAAGACAACGCTCGTGTCAATGGGTCTTGTGATAGGGGGCGTATTCCCCTCATTCGCTAAGAGATACGTAGCGCTATTCTCAGTGGTGTTTGCGGTAGGGTATCTGTATCTGGTGTCGCTTGTGTTTCCGTTCGGGAAGCGTGGTTAGTTCAGGCGTGTAATCAGAGCTGAATAACCGACAGTGTCCGAGAACGGAGGCCTTGCTAATCCTACTTAGAGATTAGCCAAGTCATTGAAGTTATGCAGAGCTGTGTGCCGATTAACAAAGTAAGATGCTGTGACGTAATTGCACAATGCACAAAAAGTAGGGGCGGTCCTATGTGACCGCCCGAAACCATGAATTTTCCTCTTGGTTTCGGGCGAACACACAGGTTCGCCCCTACATGTTTTCATCAATTTGACAATTTTTCTTTTATTATGCCACAGCCCCCTTTGTCATCCACGCCCCGGGAGGAAGTGGTAATTTAGCCGCAGAGGAAAGCGAATCCTCCGGCCGATAGGTAGCAAAAATAAGAACGTCGGGGCAGTGGCCATCCGCCCTAGGGGCGGAAAGAAACAAAGGTCAGCCTTTGGGGCTGACCTTTGTTTCTTAGTCGGCTCGCAAGCCGACATGGCCACTGCCCCGACGTTCTTATTTTTGCTGCCGCCCTTCAGTGGTACAACATAAAAGTTCGGCTGATTGCTACCATCACAGACACACGAACCTAAAGCAAGGTATATTAAGTTAACAAAGTTGTCGAGGAATCGGAAAGCATACAATGCGTTCCCTACGAATCCCGCTATTGTTTCACCTCAAAGTTACGGGCTAATGTGGCTATCGAACTCTACGTGTGTGTTATAGCGGAATTTCTCTATGACGCAGCGATACCAGATGATCCACTATCCGCTAATACTAAATCAGCCCGATTATCTCCTCACGGCTCAGCGGAGATAGGTAGCTGGGCGCAATGTCCACAGGTGTGAACACTCCGCTTTTCCCCTCGCTCAGCAGTCTACCCACCGCTCGTGCGTGTGCTATCATTACCTGTGCGGTAAATTCAGGGTTGGAGTCGAGCTTGAGGGATAGTTCGGCACGCTTTTTTGTCCCATGTATAACCCTACCCGAGTGCGGCATACCTGCACGCAGTTTCGCCACTTCCTCCGCTGTCACCTCTGTAACTGTCGTGTCATACGGCAGAAAGTAGTCGGGCATTGTCTTAATTCTTAGTGCTATCTCGTCAAAGTCTACCCCTTCCTTAACCGCTACGTAACAATCTCGGCGGTGGGTGGTGAAGGCGGTTAGTTTTGGCTTTTCTCCATTCAGCACCATGTCAAGCGACAGCTCCACAGGCAGCGTGAACTGCACAGCATCAGTAACACCGCTAAGCCCTCGTATCGCCTCCGAATGCCCCTGACTTACACCCGGGCCATAGAATGTATAGCAACCGTCATCACCAAACGCTGATGATATCACTCTAAACACCGAAAATATGCCGGGATCCCAACCTGCACCACAAATCGCAACTCTTCTGTGCTTCGTCGCCGCCTGACCTACACCTTCCAGATAGTTCTGCATCTGACTGTGATTGTCAAAGCTATCCACCGTCGAGAAGTGCGCAAGCATGTCAGCGGTTGTCGTCGGTAGTTCCGTTGCCGACCCACCGCATAGAAGTGCTATGTCGATATTTCCTTGGTGCTCTCCAATATCCGACACCGAAAAAACCTTGTTCCCAAAAGGTGATGACACCGCCTCAACAGGTCGCTTAGTGAAAATGCCATACAGCGACATATCCGCCGTGACATCAAGCGCCTTTTCCACCCCTTTCCCCACATTCCCATACCCTACTATCGCAATACTTAACACATGACCATTCCTTTCGCATGAACTAAACGCCTTTTAGCGTTTTCTTCTTTGATAATGTATATGCTAAATTTAGGGTTGTAGACATGTTTATTGTCGATTGGGTTGGATTTGGTGCTTTAAAATCGCCCCTTGCTATAAACACTCCGATACTCCGCAAAATCTATGGCATCGAGTAGGCGGCAATCATCTCTTTGACGCACCGATTTAAACTATTTTAATAGCTAAAGCCTAACCTGCTCTTTGCCGATTCACAAACACGTTTAGATAACACACGATACCCCAGAGAGAGTGGAGGATGGGCGCTAGCATGATGAGGGTGGTAAAGAGTGGCGAAGTTCAAAGCGGTAATCTCCGCCCTACGGCCGGCTGAGATGTGCGTTTGGGCTATGACGGGACTGTTGCAAGTGGGTCGGAGCTTTCGGTGGAGGGTGTTTCAGCCATGCAAGCCCTGTCCATACACTACCCACTCACACGGGCAAGCCGCATATGAACCGTGTTAACGCCCCCACTACAGCGTGCTAAAATAAGAACGTCGGGTCGCCCGAAGCTCTACGCTTTGGCGCTTCTCATCTCCCCCACCTTCCCCTCCATCTCCAAACCGCAGAGCTTCCCTGCCCCCCTACAAAGACCTCCATCACCACAAAAAACAGCGAACGCCCCCATCAGGAACGCTCGCTGTTCACCATAGCTATGTAGCTCTATTTATAATATATTATCCGGCCTACCATGCGCCCTGACAGTGGCATTCCCTGTCACAGGGTCAAACGTCACAGTCCTCGCATAGTTATCGCCCACATCTTGACGGAGTATTACAAGCCGTTCATTTTGTAGCGTCCTCTTTACCATCTCGACATTATTTTGCCCTATGCTACTTAACATACTGTTATCTTTAGTATCAAACATCTTTGCCCCACCGGCAATCTTGCAAATAAAGCGCCGTCTATTACCTCCTGCCCTTTGCATCATGTTCAGTAGTTCGACTATACCGCTGTCCGCATATTTGAACAAGTTGCCTGAAACATCATTCGGGGGCCTTCTCGGTAGCATTATATGCACCATTCCACCTATTTTGGTGGAGGGGTCATGTATACACACTCCCACACAAGAGCCGAGAGCGTAGGTTATAAGTTGGTCGGAAGCCTTTGCAATCTTTGCGTCGGCAATTCCTACTACAATCATTTATCGACCATGCCTTTCTATATTACCGCTACTTTCACATCTTTTTAAAATGTACTGCCCTGCCTCTGCTAAAGCACGTAGCGGTTGTTTAAACGTTTGCTTTCGTCACAAATAAAGTAAGCCAACTTTGCCTTAGCTGTCGTCCGACAATCCCAGTCTTTTAAACAGCGAACTAAGCGCTTCTAAGTCAGGCACCAAAAACAGGTTGTTAGGCACCTCTTTGCCGTCCAGTGCCATACCGCCCTCTATCACCATCACAGTGTCCGAGTGATATCCATACTGTATAGCCACTGTGGACAGTATTGCTCCCGCCATCGTAGTATTCACTGCAGGCACTGACATTTCAATCTCCACCTGTAACAGCTGCGAAAGAGAGTTGACATAAGCGCCTATCATAATATTGCCCACCTCAACTATGGCGGATAGCTCCATATCAGTTATATCTTCATACGAAAGCTTCTTCTCGTTAAAAAAGCTCTCAAGCACCACATTGATAAAGTCAAGTTCTTGAACATACAGCATTATGCCGGACAAATCCCCTGACAAGCTCACCAACAGTCCAAGCACGATATTCTCAGGCCCGCCTATCATGCCCACCATGTCTTGACTGCTCATGAACTTCACTTCAGGTTGTGTCATCCTTATCTGTCGCCCAAGCAGACTGGACAGTGCAGTCGCCGCATTACCCGAGCCTATGCTCCCCACTTCCCTGAGTGTGTCAATATGAATCTGTTCCAGCTCGCTAAAGTTTAACATGTCACCACTCCTGTCTGTTTTAAAGTGCGGTCGCTTTTAGACAAACTACTTCAGGTTGTTTATTGTCTGTATTACTTCGTCTGAAGTTGTCATCATCCTCACTGAAAGCTGAAACGCTCTCTGTGTTTCAATAAGTCGTGCGAACTCGTTTGGCATATCCACGTTGCTAAGCTCCAGCATACCCTGCTGGGTAAGCCCGTAAACTGCTGTAGGTTCTCCGCCAAATTCGCCTGCGGTGAAGGTGTTATCCCCTTCCCTCGTCATATACTCAAGGTTCTGAAAGTCAAACACGCCAATGGTTTCAATATTCGCATTCTCTAAAGTTATCGGCTCGCCCTCATAGGACATAACCAGCCATTTGTTAGGAGTCGCAAGGTAGAACTCGCCGTCCTCCATCTGGGACAGCATAAATGCACCGTCCCTCGTGTACCTTATCTCCTCTGTCGCCGGATTTTGTACCGCAAAGAAGCCCCTGCCGTTTATCGCAAAATCTGTCTGATTGTCAGTCATAGACAGAGTAGTAGTGCGGAAGTCATTGTTGGTTGCAAAAACTTTTGATCCGCTACCCACCTGTAAGTCTGTCTGCTCGTCCTCGGGACGGCGTATATTTTGGTAAACAAGCTGCGAAAACACAGTCTGCTGACCTTTAAAAGCTGTGGTGTTGAGGTTTGCTATGTTGTTCGCCACTGTATCCATGCGTATCTGCTGTGACTGCGCTCCGGACACGGCGTTATAAAAGGATATCTTCATATCAGCCCTTACCTTTCTTAATGATCACACTTACCTTTACAGCCTACCTATCTCATTTGCGGCGGCGTCCATAAGTGTATCGTAAATCTTCATGATCTGCGCAAGGCTCTGTATCGCTCGTTGACTTTGAAGCATTGCGGTCATCTCAGTGGCGGTGTCAATATTAGAGCGCTCAAGCATCTGCCACATGACACTACCGCTACCAACCACCAGATTTTCCGGGTCTTCGTTTACAAAGAAGCCCTCGCCGGTCTTGAGCACCGCTTGAAGGTCCACAAACCCCTGTACCATCAGCGTAGCTATCGGCTCGCCTGTGTTGCCGTCCGATATAACACCCAGCTCGGTGCAGTTGATGTTATCGCTTGTCAGCTGTATCGGCTCACCTGTGTCAGACAGGACATTTCCCACGCCGTCAAGTACAAGAAATCCCTCGTTATTAAGCGTAAAGGAGCCGTTTCTGGTGTACAGTATTTCCTCCTCCTCGCCTTGAATGGCAAAGAAACCGTCACCGTCTATCGCAAAGTCAAGTGACCTGCCTGTTTCGTCCATCGCCCCCTGCGCCATGTCAGTGTACTGCTCGGTGGCGGTGCGTATCATGCTGGTTTCGCCTATAATCTCGTAACCGTTGTGGGTGAGCATACCTGTTTTCGCTCTCAATGTGTCCTCAAAGGTGGATGTTATAAGCGTGTCTCTCTTAAAGCCTGCGGTTGTGGCGTTCGCCACGTTGTTACTGATGGTGTCCAGCATTCGTGACTGTGTTAGCATGCCGGACGTGGTGTTGTAAAAGCCTTTTAGCATGATGGTCTCCTTTCAGGAAACTGTCCCCAGTTTCGCAGTCTATTCGCCTCTGTTGTATTTTTCAAGCGATGTACGTAACTTTCGTATAGCGGACGAGTGTATCTGCGACACCCTCGGCTCACTTACATTAAGCACCACCGCTATCTCTTTCATGGACAACTCTTTTTCATAGTACAGCGATATAACAAGCTGTTCTTTATCTCTAAGATGTGTTATCGTCTCTTTTATTATACTACTAAGTTCCGATCGTTGTAAAGTACTTTCCGGGCTTGCTTCGACACTTTTATCCTCCAAAGCAACCCTTTTCGCAAGTTCCTGCTCCTCCACGAGCATGTCAAGCGAAAGTACATTATGCATACTGCTATCACCAAGCACCTTAAGGTACTTCTCAAGCGTAAGCCCCATCTTCTGCGCTATCTCCAAATCGGTGGGGTGTCTCCCCAGTTCCGTATACAGCTCCGTGACCGCTCTGTCAATGTCCCTACCTGCCTTGCGCACAGAACGTGGTATCCAGTCCTGCTTACGTGCAAGGTCTATTATCCGACCTCTTATGCGCAGTGAAGCATATGTCTCAAACTTGGCGTTTTTCTCGGGATCAAATCGCTCCACCGCTGACATCAGCGCTATAACTCCCTCGCTGATAATGTCGTCCACCTGTGCAAAGCTTGCGTAAACGCCTCTCATCTGCACCGCTATCGACTTTATAATGTAAGTATACCGCAGTACAATCTCTTCCAGCATCTCTTGGTTTTGTTCGTTTTGCTCCCTGTATAGCAGTATCAGTTCTTCACTTGGTAGCTTTGCGTATTTTCCTTGGGTTTCAGATAGTAAGGTCATGCGGTACACCTCCTTTGCTGGGCTTGGGGGTGGGGTTGGTTGGGGGAGGGTGGGTGGGGGGACGGGCGTTACTGGGGGCGTCAGGGAACGGTACAGTATAGCACTTTCTGCCGTTCAGCCGTCAGGCTGCCCTCTTCCTCAAAAAGGGGGTTGGGTAGTGATAGGTTTATGTTCGACCTCTTCACGTCACGTGCGAGGCATCACCCCCACCGCCACGTGATGGTGAGTTCCATCGTCGCCCCCACCTCGGCGGCGGAGCGTAACAGTTTGACCGCCCATACACCATCTTCACCCTTGGTAGAAAAGCGTTCAAACCGCTTATCTCCACTCGCCTGGGGTAGCGACAACACCTTCCCAAAGTCCCCACTACAATACAATATTCCCTACCGCCTGAATTTGAACGTTATTCGCTATCTCGTTAAAGGATAGCACATACACATTCGGGTAAAACTGCTCTATCAGCCTGTAGAAATAAATGCGTATAACATGACTGGTCAGCACAACAGGCGTACCGGATATTTCACTGAGTTTCTGCATTTCACTCATAAGCTGTGTGACTATCTTCTGGATAATATCAGGGCCGAGTGCCAGATATACGCCCTGCTCACTACGTGTCAGACTCGCCAGTATAACCTTTTCGACATCAGCATCCAGCGTTATAACCTTCAGTTGTCCATTATCGCAGAATCGGCGTGTTATCGTCCTCTTCAGTGCTACACGTACATGCTCTGTTATCTGGTCAATATCCCGTGTGTTGGGGGACACGTCAATAACCGTCTCCAGTATCGTCCCCATGTCCTTTATCGGGATACCCTCTTTAAGCAGATTAGATAGTAGCTTTTGCAGTCCGCCATAAGATATAACAGCCGGTATAGCCTCCTCGACAAGTTCGGGGTTTAACTTCTTGAGGTTATCCACCATGCGCAGTATCTCTTGACGCCCCATAAGTTCATGGACATTCTTCTTAACAGTCTCAGACAGGTGAGTGACCATTACAGACAGAGGGTCTATAACCGTGTAGCCATATATCTCCGCCAAATCCTTCTTGTCAGGCGTTATCCACTTAGACGGTATACCGTAAGCCGGCTCAATAGTATCAATACCATCAATCTGCCCGGCAGGAGTGGACGGCTCAAGCGCTAAGTAGTAGTCCACCAGTATCTCGCCCTTTGTAACTTCCTCGCCTTTTATCTTAATGACATACTGATTAGCACTTAAATAGGAACTGTCCGACAGTCGCACCGACGGCACTACAAAGCCCATATCCTGCGCAAACTGTCGTCTAAATATGATAAGGCGGTTTATAAAGTTACCACCCATCGACTCGTCCACCATCGGGATAAGACTGTAGCCGAACTCCATCTCAATAGGCTCTATGTTCAGTAGATTGTATATGTTGTTTACGTCTTTAAAGTAATCGTTTTCGTCAAAATCCTGCGGTTCGGCTTGACCTCGCAGTGCCTCCTGCGCTTCAGCGGCGACACGCACCTTCTCCAGTGACTTAAGCCGCACGCCCAGAAATATCAGCCCTGTGGACAGCAGTACAGGTTGTACCTTAGGAGCGCCCGGTATCAGCATGATACACGCCATTATACCGCCTGCCATTATAAGCACGGTGGGCTGTGAAAAGAACTGCTTGGATACGTCTTCGTTAAGGCTTCCGTCCGACACGGCACGGGTGACTATCATACCTGTCGCCACCGATATGAGCAGTGCCGGTATCTGGCTTACAAGTCCGTCGCCTATCGTCGCTATCGAGTAGACGCTAAGTACTTCGCTAAACGGCATACCGCCTTCTACTGCGCCTATAATAACCCCTGCGACAAAGTTGATTATCGTGATGATGATGGACAGTATCGCGTCGCCCTTTACTATCTTGGTAGCACCGTCCATCGCTCCGTAGAAGTCCGCTTCCTTTTGGATGTTGTGTCGGCGCTGTCTCGCTTCCTGCTCGGTTATAAGCCCCGAGCTGAGGTCTGCGTCAATAGCCATCTGCTTACCGGGCATAGCGTCCAGAGTAAACCTTGCGGCGACTTCCGCTACACGCTCCGCACCCTTCGTGATAACTATAAACTGCACCAATACAATGATAATAAAGATAATAACACCGACAACGATATTCCCCTGTAGCACAAAGCTACCGAATGTCGCTATAACTGCGCCTGCCGACCCCTGCTCTGTCAATATAAGCCTTGTGGACGATATATTAAGCGCTAGCCTAAACAGTGTCGTAATAAGTAGTAGCGACGGAAATATCGAAAACTCAAGCGCTTCTCTTATGTACATTGTCATCAGCAGTATGATAAGTGCTATCGTTATGTTGATAACAAACATCATATCCAGTAAAAACGGGTTTAGTGGGACAATCAAAAACGTGACCACCACTATAACAAACACCGCTACAATATTATTCATTATACTTTTCATATCAATGACCACGCACGGAGCAAACCGTTTTGTTCGTTATGCAAGTTTCGCTCCGCCTTTCATTGTTTTTGCTGTCCTGACACTTTCTGAGCGCAGGGCTTATTTTCTCTTAGTAAATATGGAGGAGAGTTGCGACAGTTAATGTAGATATGGGTAATCGCTAGTTTATAAGCGATGTAGTATTTTTCTTCTTCTGCCTAAGAGTGAACACAACAGCCATAACCTCAGCAACTGCGTTATACAGCTCCATCGGTATCTCTCGCTCTAAGTCCACCGAGGCATACAGGGCACGTGCAAGCATCACATTCTCGGTGACAAACACGCCATTTTCCTCCGCAACCTCTATTATCTTCTTCGCCACAAGGTCTTGACCTTTCGCCACAACTATCGGGGCTCCGTTCTTTTCCGTGTCGTACTTTAGCGCCACGGCGTAGTGGGTCGGGTTCTTTATAACCACGTCCGCTGACGGCACCTGTTGCATCATTCTGGTCATAGCCATCTGGCGTTGCTTTTGCTTTATCTTACCCTTAACCTGTGGGTCACCTTCAAGTTGTTTATACTCCTCTTTTATGTCATGCTTTGACATCTTAATCTGCTCTTCATACTCCCACCACTGGTAGAGATAATCAAGAGCCGCCACAAAGACGAATATCACAATAACGCTTGTTACTAGTTCCATCATGGCGCTAAACAGGAACATGCACGCCGACATAAGGTCTTGCGTGAGCGTGTTTGCAATCGGGACAAGCTGGTCTATATAAAAGTCGTACAGTATAAACCCTATGATTGATATCTTAACAAGCCCCTTGAGTATCTCAACAAAACTGCGCTTTGAAAACATCTTGCCAAAGCCCTGTATCGGGTTCATGCGTGAAAACTTGGGCTTTAACGCCTCGCCCGAGAACACAAACCTAGTCTGCGCCCCCGTGACTATTATGCTAACCACCATGGACATAAGCAGTATCGGCAGACCCACAATAGCGAAGACGGTGATAAAGTCATAGAATATCACGTTCATCACGCTCTCTGTTATGGTGATTGTACTGCCAATGTAGCCCATCTGGTTGTATATGTAGTTGCTTAGGGTGCTGTAGATTGTCGGGAACATAAACTCTATAAAGTAGAACACGCAGAGCAGTGAGAGGACGCTGGTTACGTCCTTACTGGTAAAGACATTACCCTTTTTTCGTTCGTCTCGCCGCTTTTTGGGCGTCGCCCGTTCGGTTTTAGACTCTCCCGCCAACTTCACCACCACCTTTTAGAGACAAATTTGCGCACGCCGTTAGCTTAGTAATGAGACATCACATTGTTGGCGGCGTGTTAGACATAAGCACCATTATCGACTCAATAGAGCCAAACAGGTTTTCTATAAGGCTTTCCAGAAATCTAAGTATCGGTGTAAACATGATAAACATAATGGCAAGTCCGACAAGGAGCTTACCTTGGATGTTTACCACGAACACGTTGATCTGCGGTATCGCTTTCATAAGCATACCCACACCTGCTTCAAGCAGTAGCTCGATGCACATTATCGGCAGGGCAAGTTTTACCCCCATGATAGTACACTGTGCAAACGCTGAAAGCATCGCTGTGGACACCTCCGACCCAACACTCCCTCCGAGGTACGGTATTATGCGGTAGGAGTGCATGAAAAGCAGTATGAGGTTAAGGTATGCGCCACTTGAGAAAAACAGAAATATAAAAAGTATGTTGTAGTAAGTACCGCTCAGCGATACCGACATATTCGACTGCGGGTCGTACACCTTAGACATACTAAGACCCATCTGGACGTCGATAATCTCGCCCCCGAATATGATAACATACGTAAACAGCTCTACAAAAAAGCCCATGACAAACCCGATTGCAAGCTCTGTCACCCCCACAACGCCAAACTGAAGGAATGACGTTGGGATAAACACTATCTCATTCCCCACCGCCGCAAACACCACCAGTGAAAAGGTGACTATCATGCCGGCACGTATTATGGCTGGGATGGTTCGCCTGCCGAAAATGGAGTTGAAGAGTATACAGCCGCTCATACGGATAAGTACAAGTCCGAACGCTGCGGCATTTGACAACAACAGCGCAGAAACGTCCATCTGTAAACCTTTGCAAAATGGCGGTGACCTTGCTGTCATCCGCTGCTCACTTTGCCCTTTCAAGTATTTTCGCCTGGAGTAGCTTAATAATTGCGCCGGTTATAGCGTCAATTTCGTCACCATGTCATTGCATCGAAGATAAGCATGGTAAAATCGCTTAATGTGTCCATCATCCAACCGCCGAGCGCAAGCATTACGAGAGCAATGAAGAACAGTTTCGGGACGAAGGTGATGGTCTGCTCGTGAATCTGGGTTGCCGCTTGGAAGATGGATATTATCAGTCCCACCGACATACTGAGTAGCAGTATGGGAGCGGCAAGTTGAGCGGCGACAAGCATACCTGTCTGCATGACTTGAGAAGCTTCACTGGCTGTCATAATGGTCACTCCTTTCGGTAATAGCTGTCGTTCGTTACTTTGTAGGGACAGTTACGTTGCTGTAGGTCATCATCCCGTAAAACTAATCACAATAGAGCTAAACAACATCTCCCATCCGTTCACCACTATAAACAGCAAAAGCTTAAACGGCATCGCTATCATAGCAGGCGGTAGCATTATCATACCCACCGACATCAGCGTCGACGACACGACTATATCTATCAGCAAAAACGGTATGTATAAAAGAAACCCCATCGTGAACGCACGTGATAGCTCACTGGTCATAAACGCAGGCACTACCACCATAAGTGACAGTTCATTAGCCTCTGCGTCATTCGCAGGTCGTGGTGTTTCGGAAAAGTCTAAAAATAAATTAAGAGCATCAATATCCGTTTGACGGAGCATAAAACTCCTGAGGGGATCAGACGCTCTGTCGATCGCAACCTCAAGCGTTATCTCCTCGTTTACATACGGCTCGTATGCCACCTCGTTTATCTCGGTCAAGGTTGGTTGCATTATAAACAATGTCAAAAAAATCGCAATACCCACCAGCACCATGTTCGGCGGTGTCTGCTGTGTACCCATTGCACTACGTAAAAACGATATGACGATGATAGTCCTGGTAAAGGACGTCATCATTATCAGTATAGACGGCAACAGCGAAACAACGGTAAGTAGCACCACTATCTCAAGCGTCTGTAAGGTATCTCCATTTATATTTACCAGAGCAGCATCCATCAGCATTATGAAAAAGGGGCACACAGCCTTCCTTTTCCGCTCCTTCATTAAGATTTATGTAGTCGCACAGTTATGGTACATTCACCGACTACGTTAAAAGTCCTGCAAAGAACCGAACTGAAAGGCATACGAAGTTTTATAAAGCCACGAGGTCAAAATCAGTCCCTTGCAAAGAATTAAATAAAGGCGGCAAGCACCCCATATATACTCCGAAGAGCAACACGTCCGTTCTGTGTCCTCGAAAATCACATTACAACGGACAAGCCACCCCTACATCCCCTCGTCACGCTTCTTCAGCACTCCACCCAAGATGTCCTTGAAATCAGGTGGGACTGCCTGTGGGGGTATGTCGTCAAGTTCATCGGGGTCAAGTTCGGTGAGCATGGTGATACCACCGGACGCCACCCCCAAAAGGTAGTGACGCTCGCCTATCTTCACGATAAGCAGTGAGCGCTCCGCTCCCACCGATACCTTGTCCACAATGCTCATATACCGTGTGGTAGCGGCTTTACCGCTCGCCCCTCCGACATATCTGCTAAACAGGTAGGCAGCGTAGATGACACCAACCACCGCCACAAGCGAAAATATCAGCGACAGTATATCTCCCATAGGTTTTCCTCCAAGCCGCCCTACGGCGTCAGATTTAGGGGCTGTGTATAAGGGGTTATATCACAAAGAGGTAGCACCACTGCCCACCTCTTTGTAACACTTTTAAAAATCTAACCCACTATACCTTGCACTGTCTTAAGTATTCTGTCCGGTTTAAAAGGCTTTACAACAAAGTCTTTAGCGCCCGACTTTATAGCTTCGATAACCATCGACTCCTGTCCCATAGCAGAACACATTACGATGTTCGCATTAGGGTCGGCGGCTCTTATGGTTTTTAGTGCTTCTAACCCGTCCATGTTAGGCATGGTTATGTCCATAATCACTAGATCGGGCTTTAGCTCGTTGTACTTCTCCACCGCCTGCAAGCCGTCAGCCGCTTCATGTAGATCCGTGTAACCGTTTTTGCTCAAAGTATCTTTTACCATCATACGCATAAACGCTGCGTCGTCCACCAGTAGAATTTTAGCCATAGTTATAGCACTCCTTATTTGTTGTTATTACCTATTAAAAAGTCACCTTTTTTTATGATCTCAGTTATGCGAACACCGAAGGAGTCGTCCACTACAACAACATCACCTTTGGCCACGCATTGACCGTTTACAAATATATCCACTTGCTCTCCTGCAAGCTTATCAAGCACAACCAGTGTGCCTTGCGAAAACTCCAGTATCTCCTTGACAGGCTTTTTCGTCCGTCCAATCTCGGCAGACACCTGTAACGAGACCCCCATAATAAGGTCAAGATTTGCCGACTGCTCCTCGTTTAGCGACGCCGCTGTAAGTCTGCTCTGGTCGAAGGTCATATGCTCCATCGGAGAAACATTGTATACCCTCGGCTCGACTGCGGGACGTGCATATGGGTCGGGTTGAGGTGCAGGTGGCATAAACCCCTGCGGTGGATATCCATAGTATGGCGGCGGATATCCCGGCTGGCCTTCCATCCCCATCGGTGGTGCTGTAGGCTGTGCCGGCATCGGGGGTGGTGTCGGTGCAACCTCTGCCATCGGGGCAGGCGCTGCAGGGACAGGCACAGGAGTCGGTGCAGGAGCAGGTGCTACAGGCGCAGCCACTGCCACAGGCTGTTCCACTACAGGCTGCGGTGCCGCCTGTGGTACCTCTTCAGGTACATCCTCCATACCGGAAAGCGAGAATGCGGAAATAATCCTCTTCGCCAAGCTAACAGGCATTATGTTCATAAACTCGCTGTTTACAGTAGGTTCTATTGTCAAATGGAACTTTACTATAACCATCGGGTCGTCACCGGGGAAGAATTTGTCCTTAAACTGGTCGGGATTTTCCACTCCGTAAGCTGTGGGAGTGGAAATGTTTACAGGCTCTCCTAAGAAATCCGCAAGCGCTGTGGACGATGCGCCCATCATCTGGTTCATAACCTCGCACACAGCGGACAGGTAGAGCTCGTTGAGCTCAAAGTCCTCCATGGCTATCTCGGTCATCATGAGCTTTTCCACTATAGCTTTAACATCGCTCCGCTTAAGAAGCATGATGTTATCTCCGCTCAAGCCCTCAACGTATGTAATCTCTACCGCCACCGCAGGGTCCAGCTCGCCAAAGCTAAACTCATCTTTTTGCATCACCACTACGGTGGGGGTGGTGATATCCACTCGTGTATCAAGCATATTGGAGATAGCTGTTGCAGAAGCGCCCAGGCTTATGTTTAATATCTCGCCTATGGCATCTATCTCCATTGCATTAAACAAACTGTCATATTTCATTAAAACACCCTTTC
>CAYJIK010000003.1:23698-56402 GCA_964370205.1 uncultured Oscillospiraceae bacterium
ACCGCCTACACGGCTTCTTGCATGGACTCCTGCTGTTCCTCGCTTAAGGCTCCAATGATCTTTATCGCCATATTGTGTTTGTGTATTCCCAGTGTACCTCTAAACCAAGGTTTGTCACCTATATACAAATACACATCCGAGTCCTTAGGCTTGTTTAGATTTATGATGTCTCCGACCTGCATATTGTACATATCGGAAAGTAGCAGTTCTGTGTCGCCAAGTCTGGCTTCTATCTCCAGTTCCGACCACTTCAATGTGTCCAATATTTCGTCGCCTGAGTATTCCACTGTGCCTCGCCGTCTTGCGGTGTTGGCGTTTCTGTCCAGATGCTTAAACATGTTGTCAAGCAGGTCTGCAGGGAGCGAAATGTTTATCTTCCCTTCCACACCTCTAATCTTCATGTTGAGCACCACTATTACCACCGTGTCGTCCATTCCTATGTCCTGAAACAACATCGGGTTGGTTTGAAGCCTGTTTAGCGACGAATCAATCTCGAGATAGTTGTTAAACGTGTCACGTATTATTGGGGAAAGCTGTTCAAGCACCGACTCGTATATCACAAGTTCAATGTCAGTAAAGCTGTCGGCAGTGTCACCCTCGTCGCCTCCGCCGCCCATCATTCGGTCCATCATATAAAACACGACTTCGTTTGACATGTGTACAAGTAACGGATCCAATTCCGTTGTTCCCGTTGAGATGGAGTACACACCTAAAATGTCGCTATCGGTAAGTGCGTTGTTAAACTCGAAGTATCGCTGTTCCTCTACATCGAGCATCGTGATCTCACACGGCACTCTCAGTAGGCTGGAAAAATAAGAGGAAGTTATACGCGCAAAGTTCTCATAAATACTGTCCAGCAGTTTAAGTCGATCCTTTGTAAAGCGTTTCGGGCTGTGAAAGTCGTATTTTTTAACTTTTTTCTCAGACCCTGCCTCGGGTGGTGGCTCGCCTTGTTTCATAGAATTAAGCAGAGCATCTATTTGAGCTTGCGACAATCCGTCTGACAAAAAATCGCCTCCTTCCTTTTAAATAACTATTATATTATAATATACACGAAAATGCATAAAACATCAATAGAAAATAGAGGTTAAAATCGTAAAATTATCATTTGTTTTCCGCGCTGTATTCGTGTTGCTCAAGAACTGAAACGGTGCTTCCGTTTGCTAGTCCGTAGTCGCAGGAGCGGTTGGCGGTGTTTCGACTGCCGGCTGAGGAACAGCACCTGTATAGTCGCCCACGCCCATCAGCGAATAGACGTCGGAAAGCGCCATCGACACCGAATCGGTCTTTGATATCATTATCTCAACTCGGCGGTTTTTGGAACGATTTTCCTCTGTGTCAAACGGTGCTATCGGCCACTCCTGACCGTACCCCTCGCTTACATACTTCCCTGCGTCAATTACGTTCAGGTTTTGAAGGTAGACAAGCACGGTAGTGGCACGGTTCGAGGCGAGAAATCGGTCTGTTTCTATGTAGTTGTGCTGATAATCATTCGCCTGTGACGTGTGCCCCATTATGCGCACCTGTTGTACCTGACTGTTAAGGCCATCAAGCGCACCGCCTAAAAAGTCGAGCAGTTCAACGCCTTCCCACCGTAGTGAGAAGCTGTCTCCGTCAAAGAACACGTTGTTTTTAAAGGTGATAAAAGTAAATTCGTCCCCACGGTAAAGCTCTACCGAATCGGTGAGGCCTTGCTCGTCAATGTACTGCTGTAGTTGCTCATACAGGTCGTTGAAATCCTTATCCTCTGCAGTGTCCTCTCCCGGGGTGCTTGTATCTACAAGAGAGGACTCAGGGTCGATTATCCCACTCTCAGCAGGTATCATCGGCCGTGCGTCAGGGTTTAAACTTTCTACAATGGCGTCCCACTTAGCGGCGTCGGTACTGGACGTTGCGTACAGTAGCACGAAAAAGCACATAAGTAGAGTAACCATGTCCGCATAGGTATTTAGCCATTCATTCGGGTTGGAGGCTGACCCTCCGTCACGTTTTTTCATATACTATGACCATGCCTTTCCATAAACTCACGGCAACATCGCCACCGCTCTCGATAGCGATACGCCAACTGCAAAGCGCACTACAACAAGAAGAGCGCTGTACAGTACATGTTTACTAAGATGTAGTCGGGCTATTCTGCTGCGTCGCCGCCCTTGCCGGGCTTCTCCGCTCTAAACTTCTGAGGTAGGAACGCTACGAGTTTTTCTCTTATGTACTTAGGGTTTTCACCTGACTGTATGGACAGCACGCCCTCGATGATAATCTCTTTACAGACCATCTCCTCCTCGTGGCGAACCTTTAACTTGTTAGCCATGGGGGTGAATATAAGGTTTGCAAACAGCGAACCGTAGAAGGTGGTAATAAGCGCCGTGGACATACCTGCACCGATATCACCTGCACCACCACCACTGGACGAGTCGCCAAGGTTACCAAGCATCAGGATAAGACCGATAAGAGTACCGAGCATTCCGAATGCCGGGGATAACGCAACACCCTTTTCATACATTCCGATACCTTCGCCGTGGCGTGCGTGTAGGTAGTTTAGGTCGGTTTCAAGCATGTGGCGTATCTTGTCAGCGTCAACCGCGTCAACTATCAGCAGTAGGCTTGTCTTCATAAAAGGGTCGGTCTGAGCGTTAGCCTGTTCTTCAAGAGCAAGCAGACCGCTACGACGTGCTAGCTGTGCAAGTTCTACCATGTCGTCAATTATCTTTAGTGGTTTATACTTTGTGCCGATACCCATTGTTATCATTACATGTTTGGGGATACTGAGCAGTGTCTTTAGTGGAACGGAAGCGAAGATAACCGCAATAGTACCACCCAGCGTTATAGCCAAACTCTGAGGGTCAAAAAACGCACCTAAGTTGTTTAGTCCCATACCGTACAGCAACAGTGCCGCACCGATAAGCATACCTATAGTTGTTGTAAAATCCATAATCACGCCCAAATTCCGCCGTGCGAGTAATAAAACAACATTTACCTGCTTACTAGCCGTTTACAGGTCGGCAAAACGAATGGGCTAATCCCCACCTTTCGTACACAATTTCATAATCTACCCTCGTCAAAAGGCGAGAGCAATATTTAGAAAACGCTCCACAACGAGGGGTACGGCATTCTTACGTTTGTGTTACGCCAAAACACCGCACTCCGCATTGCTCACGTTGTCTTTCCTAATTTATACTTGGTTATTTGCTCTAACTTTCACACACCGCCACCGAGCCGCCTTAAAGCGACTCTTCTCAGCAGTCTGTAATATCCTTACTATTTGTAATCTACCACAAGTTTACGTTGTAGTATACCTATTTTGCCGTTATACTCCACTATTTTGTCAATAATCTCGTCCACAGACTCCCTTACTATATAGAAGTCCTTATTTGACAGTATAACCTTTGCCTCCGGTATAAGCTCTATTCTCTCTATCATGTTGGAGTTTATAACGAATTCTTCCCTGTTTAGCTTTGTCAGTTTAATCATGGTGCTCCTCCTCGTTACTGTCAATTTCAGTGGCGGAGAATGCCGAAGTAGACACTCTCCGCACCTTCAATGTGTTGGTTTATTATTTGTTACTATACTATGTTATTCCCTAGATGGTGTCTACATAAGTTTAAATGTCGAATTTTTGAATGAATTTTTTGTCAGGCAAGATAATTTTTCGCAGTAATAATTTGTTTATTGCAAGAAAAATTAACGCAGCATGGCAGAAAATTCATCAAAAAGGCAACGTTTGGAGCTTGTGTAGACACTATCTCAGCTATCTCTTGATATTTACCAGTTCCTGTAGCATTTCATCGGATACGGTGATTATACGTGTATTCGCCTGGAAACCTCTCTGGGTGGTTATCATTTCAGAGAATTCCTTCGCAAGGTCAACGTTTGCCATTTCAAGTCCGCCCGACTCTATCTGGCCTGTTGTGCCTGCGCCTGCTGTGTAAGCCGCCAGTACACCCACGTTGCTCTTCGCCTTGTAGTAGGAGCTGGACGTCATCTCAAGTGCGTTAGGGTTAGGTACGTTTACGACAGCTATCTGACCGATGATTATGACATTGTCCGATGTGTCGATACCCGTAACTGTGCCGTCCTGTGCGATACTTAGACTCTTCAGTGTGGTATCGCCGATGGAGATAGGCTCAAGCGTAGTGTAATCGTAGGTTGCCGTGCCGGCTGTAGTGCTGGTGTTCATAAAGCCGTATACCATGTTTCGGTTAGGGTCTACGAGGTTTCCTGAACCGTCAAAGTTAAAGATACCAACACGTGTAAGGTTCAGGCTCTTTAAGCCGGAATCGTCAGCTGCTGCTGTGGGGGGTGTCCAGGTATCTGTTGCCGCGGCGTATGTAGCAGTGTTTTCTACCTCTGTTGTGCCGGGAGTACCGGGACCTACTAAGAAGTAACCTGTACCGTTTATCATGCAGTCGGAAGGGTTGTCGGTTGGTGAGTAAGAACCACGGGTATGCAGTACGTCAATGGAACTGACCTGTGAACCGTAACCTATCTGTGTAGGTGTACCACCACCGTATCCGCCGCCTGCGGCAGATGAACCGGATAGCGTCATATAGAATGCGTCAGAAAATGTCGCTCTACCTGACTTAAATCCGTAAGTATTTACGTTAGCGATGTTATTACCGATAACGTCCATCTTTGTCTGGTGCGCTCTAAGTCCGGAAACTCCGGAAAACATTGATCTAACCATTTATTGCCTCCTATTAAGTTTACAATAACAATTATGTTATAGAACAACATTGTTATATGAGCGTTTGGGTTGTTTGAAACAGTACGTCCACTGTCTCGTTTGGACTTTACAGTCCGTTCGGCCTCCATAAATGGTCCGGCCGTAATGGGTATCGTTTACGTTAAGATGGCGGCGTCTATGTTGGTGAAAATGTTGTTTTTCATGTCACCGGGGGACATAGCCGTTACCACTAGATTGTTTGGGACATTCACAATAAATGCGCCTGAGCTGTCAATTATAACAACGTCCCTTGCACCTTTTGTGCGTGCTTTTTCCAGTGCAGTTGTAAGCGTTCCCAACAAATCCTCGGTGAGCTCTATACCACGCTGTAGAAGTCGCTCGGTGGCGTGCTTTGAGAAGCTCAGCTCGCTAACCTCCTCATGCTTTATAAGGCTACTCTGCAGTTCGCCGACATTACCAAAACTCTGTATTGTGGTAGTTGTCTGAGGGTTCTGTGCGTTCTGCTGTTTTAGCAGTTCATTTTGAAGTAGCAGTTTAAAGCTTGTGTCAGAGGGGGACGTTTTTGTCGTGCTTTTACTCTGCGCAGGCACATCGCTCGGTCTTGTGACCCTGCTGATGTTGTTTATGTTGCTCATGATCTGTTCACTACTTTCTCTACTAAATGCCTAACTGTGATGAAAGTAATACTGCTGTATCACTCTGTTTGGCTATTGGTTTTCGTCTGTGTTAGCGCTGTCGCCGTCTACGCTTTCGGTGCTTGTTGTGCCTTCGTCGGTGGTGGTGTCATCTGTACCGAGTTCGTCAATTGTCGGGACATCACCTACAAGCATAATCTCATGCAAGAAGTAGCCGTCGTTACCGATAAACACCATTGGGGCTTCTCCGTAAAGGCTCACACCTGTGACCACGCCTGTGTGCTCCTCGAGTTCACCTTTACTGTTTAGTATGGCTGTGGTTATTGTCTTGCCCACCATCGAAGCGGTGTACGACGCTGTCATGGTTTCGGACATGTTCTGCGTTGCTTCAAGCTGTGTGAACTGCGCAAGCTGTGCCATAAATTCAGTATCGCTCACGGGGTTCATCATGTCCTGATTAGCAAGCTGCATTGCGATCAGTGCTAAAAAGTCGTTCACGCTGATGCCTGTATCGGTGTTTGCCGACTTTTGGCTGTCCGGCACTGCGTAGGACGAGTTGTAGTAACTGGTGTTAATTGTGTTGCTCATGTTTGCTCCTTTCGGGGTGGTTTAGAACGCCGCTTCGCTGATGCCCAGTCGTAATCTGCCTATAAAGCTTGCGCTCTCGCTTATGTTAATAAGCTCTCTGCGTGCTTCGTTTTGCTTTTGGGCCTGCTCTTTCAGTGCGTCCTTACCGCTGTTGTCCCCTCTGCCCTCGGGGTTGGTGTCATGGTAGTAACCTTCACGCTCCTGCGCTTTCACCACTGTGTCTAAACCGGTGCTACGCTCCACCATCTGGCGGATGTTGTCAGCGTTTTGCATCATGAGTGACTGGGTTTTTGGGTCGGAGCAGAATATCTCTACCACTATCTTGCCTGCGTTTTGCGATAGTTCCACCGTCATCTCGCCCAGTTCCTTAGGTGAGAGTTCCACTGTCAGCTTCTGAACGCCACCCTGCGCACTAAGCGATATCTTCTGCGCTATCTGCTCGGTGAAGTCAGGTGCTGTGGTGTCTATCGGTGCTTCCGCTACTTTGATATTTAGCTTTTCGCCGTCAAAGTTTAGGGGGCGGGTTTCCACCGGGGCTGCCTGTGCGCCGTCCTGTGCGGTGTCGGTGTTTTTGTTTGCTGTGGCGGTGTCGGCCTGCTGTTCGGTGTTTGTCACCGACTGTGTTACCTGTGTGGGCTCTACCGCTGTTTTGACCTCTGTTTGTACGGTGGTCTGTACTGTCGTTTCGGTGGTGGGGACATTTGTCGCCGCCGCTTGCTCGGTCAGTACCGCTGTAGCGCCGCTGTTTGTCGTTAGCGTTGCGCCCTGCTGTGTCGCCGTCGGGTCTGCACTGTTTTGCGCTGTTATCACCTCGGCGAGTGCGTCGGTTTTAGCAATCTGTGTGACTGTTTCGGGGTTTTCCACCGTAACAACCATGCTCTGCGCAAGCAGTAATGCATTTTGCAGTGCCACTTGGTCAGCGGACATGCCTGTGTTCTTTTGCTTAGCACTTTCGTCAGTCGTCTTGTCAGTGTCATCGGTTTTCACTTCGGCTTTGTCGTCAGACGCTTGCTCGTTATCCGATTTATCGGTGGTGTTTTCGGTTTTAACTTCGCTCTCACGCTTATTAACCGCTTCGGTTATTGCCTGCTCAAAGCTGTCATCATGCGATACACTCGAGCTGTTTGACGTTGAAGTAGACGTCTTGGTGCTCGTGGTAACGGTCAGCATCTGCATTGGGTTTGATATGCTGTTAATAATCACTGTTTCGTGTCCATCCTTTCTGCCGTGCTCTGAGGGAGTACGACGTATTTAGTTTTGTTGCTATCCCCCCTTTCGAGGTTGTCGGTATATCATCCGGCTCAGCAGGTGCTCCTACTGCGCCAGTTGCCGCTTTGTGTTGATAAACTCCTCTATACTGCGCTCCTCGCTCTTCATGACCTCGGTGTTGTACTCGTCTATGCGCTTCTCTTTTAGCTTGTCTATGCTTGCGACTTCTCGCCTTGCTTCTACCACACCTTGACGGCGTTCTTCCTCTGCTTCCGCAAGTTCACCGAGTATCTGCTTTTCTTCGTCGATACGGACATCCAGTAGTTTCATATATCTGCGGTAGGAGGACATCTCTATCGCTGTTATACCGCCCTGTGTTTTGCCGTTTAGTTTGTCACCGAGTTGCCTGCGCTCTTCTTTCAGTTCGTCCAACACTGCCTGTTGCGCTTTTGTCTTTGCTATCGCTTCGGCGTATTCCCTACTGCGCTCTTCAAGCTGTTTGTCGCGGTATTCCAGTACATTTTGCAGTGAAAAGGTGAATTTTTTCATAATGTCCTTTCTGTAATTACACTACATCACTGTGACATCAAACCTTTATCAGCTAAAAAGTTGTTTTAAGAAGTTTACTGTTTCGTTATAGTCAAAACTGCCTTCTATTTCTTGCATCAAAAATTCGTTTATCTTGTCTATCTTCGCTATGGCTATGTCAAGCCGTGGGTTTGTACCTGATTTGTATGCACCTATGGATATCAAGTCGAGGTTATCGTTATATAAACTTAGCGTGTCACGGAGCTTTGACGAAAGTGCGTAATGCTCGCTGTCCACAATCAGGTTCATCAGTCTTGAGATGGAACCGCCTACGTCAATTGCAGGGAAGTGGTTTCGGCTTGCGAGTTTTCTCGAGAGGACTATGTGTCCGTCCAGTATGCCTCGCACTGTATCCGCTATCGGCTCGTTTGTGTCATCACCCTCCACGAGGACGGTGTACACCCCTGTTATAGAGCCTTTTTCGAAGTTCCCTGTTCGCTCCAGTAGCTTCGGTAGTTCCGAGTAGATGGACTGTGTATACCCTCTCGCTACAGGTGGCTCACCCACTGCAAGCCCTATCTCACGCCCTGCCATCGCAAATCTTGTAAGCGAGTCCATCATCAGTAGGACATCTAGCCCTTGGTCACGGTAGTACTCGGCAATCGCTGTCGCCACAAGTGGGCATTTCATGCGGAGCATCGCAGGTTGGTCAGAGGTTGCCACCACCAGCACCGAACGCTCCATACCCGCCTCTTGCAGGTCGTTTTCTATAAACTCTCTCACTTCACGTCCACGTTCTCCCACGAGCGCTATTACGTTTATATCAGCCTTTACGTTTCGGGCTATCATGCCCATAAGGGTACTCTTACCCACACCGCTACCGGCGAATATGCCTATACGCTGTCCCTTACCGATGGTGAGTGTACCGTCTATCGCTTTTATTCCAAAGTCAAGACGCTCTCTAATCGGTGGCCTTGTGAGTGGGTTTATGTACTGCGCCGACACCGGGTAATAGCTTGTAGCACCCAAGTCGCCCAGTCCGTCTATTGGATTACCCATTGCGTCCACCACTCGTCCTTTGAGCGATGGCCCTACAGGTACTTTTAGCTTTTGGTGCGTGTTGCGGACAAAGTTGCCTGCTGTTATGCCGTCCATACTGCGGTAGGGCATGAGCACCACTCGGCCGTCCTTAAACCCCACTACCTCAGCAGGTACTTGCGTTTTACCGTTTTCCAGTGACACCATGCTGATCTCGCCTATCGACGCTTTACTGCCGGACGCTTCCACTGTCATACCCACAACATTCTCTATGCGCCCTATTCGGCTTAATATGTCACTGCGCTTTACTGAGTCTATAATCTCGCTAAATGTTTCCACCATAGTGAACACACCTTTCTGACATATTACACGTAGGTTTAACCGCCCTGACGCATCATTTCTTTTATATTCGCTATCTGCACGCCCACCGAAGCGTCTACCGTTTCGTCAGGCATCTCTATGATGCACGTGCCTTCCGGAGCTTCGTCCATCACTACTACCTTTATATGCTCAGACAGACGACTGAGGTAGTCAAACACCTCCGGGTCGCCATCAAGCAGCAACTCCGCTTCTGTGGAGGATAGATATATCTTCACCCACTCCTGCTGGGACAGGTTTTCTGTCACCGATAGTATCATCTTTTCTATAACTTTGCCGGAGGAGCGGAGGCTTACGCCTATGACCTTTTCCGCCACTGTGACGGCAAGTTCTTGCATGTCCGATATATGTTCCTCTAACAGCTCTTGCTTCTTGACATTTAGGTCGGTTAGCACTCTATCCAGTTCAGCCAAAAACGCTACACTGTCCTTCTCAAGCTGTGCGGAAGCGTCCGCTATCGCTTTGTTGAAGCCCTGTTCCGAACCTTCGGAAAACCCTTGCTCAAATCCCTGCTGTTTTGCAAGCAGTTTTATGCTCTCCGCTTCGTCACGTGCTTCGGAAATCAGCTTGTTCGCCCTTGATTCTGCGCCTTTTAATAGGTTTGCCGCTTCTTCATTCGCTCGGCGTATCGTTATTTCTTTTAGTCGTTCCAGTTCCTGTTCCTGCGCCTGAAGTGCCGCCTGCTCGGGGGATATCTCCTCCACAGCGTCTTCGGCGTTTTCTGCATCTTCACCTTCTGCGGTGGATTTCAGTTTATCTTCGTCGGACTGTGAGGCTTTATCACCCCTTTGCTTTTTGACGTGAGCGGGGTGTTCTGCGTATTCAAAGTAGGTGAATTTATCTCCCACCTGTCCGCCCTTCAAAAAGTTAGGCAATTATCTCATCATCCTTTCCTTTGGATATGGTTAGCTGGCCTTCATTTTCAAGCCGCCTGATAACGCTTACTATTCTCTGCTGTGCTTCTTCTATATCCTTTAGGCGGACATTGTATGTGTATTCCAAATCCGAGCGCACTGTTTCCGCAAGACGGCTGGACATATTTGCGAATATAACGTTCGCAACGTCCTCCTTTGCGTTCTTGAGTGCGTACACAAGGTCGTTTTGATCCACCTCTCGCAGGAACTGCTGTATCGCCATGTTGTCCAGCAGTACGATATCCTCGAACACGAACATGCGGTTCTTGATTTCGTCCACCAGTGCTTCGTCCTTCTTGGATAGCTCGTCGAATATGAACTTCTCGTTCGCTCTGTCCATCGAGTTCATAACGTCCGCTATGTAGTCTACGCCGCCGACCTTTGCAAAGTCCATCGACATAACCGTCGCAAACTTCTTGCGCAGTATATCCTCCACTATTTTGATGGTATCAGGAGAGGCGCTGTCCATCTTCGCAATGTTTTCAACTACCTTTATGCGCTTTGCTCTCGGCAGCTCCGCTATGACATCTGCCGCTTGATCGGAGCGCACGTAGGATAGTATGAGCGCTATGGTCTGGGCTCGCTCGTTTTGTATCAGAGCAAACAGGTTTTTACTGTCCGCTTTTCGCACAAACTCGAACGCTCTCTGCTTTAGGGAGCCGCTCACACGGTCAAGCAGTGCCGAGGCCATCTGTATGCCAAACGCCTTTTCCAGTACACTCTTTGCGTAGTCTATACCGCCGTCTGTGACCACCTTCTGCGTTAGGCACATCTTATAAAAATCGTCTAGCGCAATCTCTGAATCTTCGGTGGACAGGTGGGATACCTGCGCTATCTCGTATGTAAGCTGTTCCAGTTCACTTTCGTTTAAGTGCTTGTAAATCTGAGAGGCTCTGTCGGCGCCCATGGTGATAATTACCGCCGCCGCCTTTTTTTCCGGTGTTAAATTCGCCATTACCTATCCTCTCCTCTCAACCAGTTCTTAATAAGCTGTGCTGCGATCTCGGGGTTGTCGTCGGTGAATTCACGTATCTGATCACGCAGTTGCGCTTCTCTTGTCTGGGGCATATTTGCGGCAATCTCGGACAGATTAGCAATCTTCGCCGCCGCTTCTGCCTCAAGTGCTGCGAGCGCTTCCGCTTCCGCTGACGCTATCTCTTCCTTCTTCTTCTTGTTTCTTCTCGTTATAATAAGTACGATTATCAGTATAATCAGCAGTAGTCCCACGCCTGCGCCTATCATTATAAGTGTCGTAGTGGTAAGTCCCGCCGCCACTTCAGGGACAGGGTCGAAGAATGCCTGATTAAGTACCGCAACCTTTTCCTCCGCCTGTGACACGGGTATGCCGGACGCAGTAGCCACAAACTGCTTTAGCTCCGCCAGCTGTAGAGCGTCCATCTCGACACCGTTCAGTGTCAGCGACACCTGCATATTTTCAAGTTCCATAGAGCTCGAGGTGACTTCCTCTTTCAGCTCGTTTACTACATATTCGTACGACTGTTCATCTCTGAAGTATATCTCGTTTCCGTCAGTGGTAACCCCCGGGTATATCGGAGTTTCCTCGGCGTTTGTTTCTGTCCCGGGGACACCTGCCTCTGTTTCACCGGGTGTGACCTGCTCAACAAGCGTGTCCTCAGTTTTGATGATGCCGTTACTGTCTACCGACGGCGAATAGCTGATTATCTGCTGTATGCGTTGGTCTATGTCCACTTCGCTGAACACCTCAACCATAACGTGTCCCTCGCCGTAGGTGGGTTCTAGGAGTCTAAGCAGCTTTGTGCGTGTCACTGTTTCTATCTCACGCTCAAGCTCCATTTTAAGGCGGGCAAGGTCAAGTTGTGTGTTTTCACTCACGGCGGATACATCCACACCATTGCCGTCAAGCACCGCTACATTTCCCTCTAAAAGCCCGGGCACACTTGTCGCAAGTAGCCTTTGTATACCGTCCACCTGCTCTGCGGAAGGCGAGCCTCCGTCAAGCATGAATACGGTTGCCGTTGCGGTTGCGGGGGTTACGTCCTCCTGCAATACATACTTCTTATCGGTACCGAGTGTTATGTTAACTACAGCCTCCTGCACACCGCCAAAGTGACGGATGGTAGCGGCTAGTTTGTCCTGCAAAGCAAACAATTCGTATGTGGCTCTGTCCGCATCGGTGGAAAACAGGTCAACGTTGTTTGTGTAAGTGTCGTAACCGAAACCTGTCTTAGGGTAGCCTGCCGCTATAAGTTGCGCCATAATGGCGGACTCCTGTGCGGTAGGCACCATTATTGTACCGCTACTGTCCACCTGATAGTCCACGCCCAATTCCGCCAAGAATGAGCTTATCTCGCTCTGCTCCTGTGCGCTTAGATTGTAGAGTATGCCCACATGATTGGGGTTGTTTAGTAGCAACGCAATCGCTACAGCAAACACCAATACGCCGGCTGCTACTGCTCCGGCGATCATTTTTGTCTTTTTAGAAAATTTAGCAAGAAATGCTTTTACACTCTCCCAATATCCGAGTAATCTCTCTTTCAACGGCCTGTACCTCCAAAAATCAGCGTTTATCGAGTGTGCTCCCTAAGATTTCGCTCTGATTATCCGCCCGACATACGCTCTCGTGACTTCAAATGCTGTGTCGGCACACGGTATATATGTTATGTTTATCTGTACTGCAAAAATTCATATTGTCCGCTATTTCAAACGAGTTTGGGGTTTGCGTTTAAAGTTTTAAGCCCTCTTAATCGGTCAACTCAGTATTATAGCGTTATACGCATTATCTCGTTGTACGAGTCCAGTGCACGGTTTCTGAGTTGGAGTAAAAAGCTAAGTGTAAGATTAGCCTCGGTTGAGCTTATGGTAAGCTGATGTAGGTCATCAATATCACCGGTGGTTATAGCTGTCGAATCGGAGTAGACGGCGTTCTCTGTTGCCACAAGGCTTTCAATGGCGCTGTTCAGCACCTGGCCGAATACACCATTATTTTCAGTTTCCTTGTTTTGATTAGCAGTAGCACCCACTCCGAGTTCAGGAGTGATCGGCTTTATAAAATCAGTTTTCATAAACATAGCTATCAAATCCTTTCTGACTATATACAGGCTTTTCCATCCACGCAAACAATACTGTTTGTCAATGTTTACAAGCTGTTTGTTTTATTTGTTGTTAAGACGTTTATCTACCTATGTCAAGTCCTGCCTGCGCCACAAGCTTTAAAGCATTAAGCACTGTGACATTTGCCTGATACGCCCTCTGTGCTGCCATCGAATCTGATGTTTCCTTTAAAAGGTCAACGTTCGGCATGCTCACATATCCGTCCTCGTCGGCGTCGGGGTGGGAAGGGTCATACACCTGCTTAAACGGTGTTTCATCCTCCACTATCTCTACCACCTGCACGCCCGGTTGTGTCGTGCCGTTCATACGTGCAAACAGTGCATCTCTGAAACTACTACCCGTGGTCACCCCTGCCTGAAAAACCACCATCTTACGGCGGTAAGGGTCGCCACTCTCGGTTCTGGTCGTGTCGATGTTTGTGATATTTTCTGCGACTACATCAAGACGCATCCGCTGAGCGGTAAGTCCTGAAGCCGCTATGTTCAAACTACTGAAAAAAGCCATAGTTATGACCGTTCCTTTCTACACGTTGTGTGAGTTTGTTCCCTCTAATTACAATGCAAAACTTTGCGTTATTTAAGCTCAAGACTCCAATTTGAAAACCTCAGCTTCAAACTGCACGTCACTCCGCTGTTAAACTATATGTACTATCTGCTCTCAATAGCCATCTGTAGGCGTGAATATTGATCGGTTATAAGGCGTGTCAGATACTGATACTGGAGCTGGTTTCTGGCTAGCTCCACTTCTTCAGCGTCCAGCTGGACACTGTTGCCGTCCAGTCGCTCTGTTTCGGTAGTCACATTTATCTGCGGCTGTGTGCTCAGTATCGCCTCGCGCACTTCGGAGGGTTTTGCACCGTCCGAGAGGTCTGACAGTTTGCGCTGCAGTTCCTCCTCAAACGTCACATACTTCGCCTTGTAGCCGGGAGTGTCCACGTTTGCAATATTCTCGGTGTTCACCTGGATCTTCTGATACGTAGCGTTAAGGCTCTGTTGTAAAAGTGCAAGCGATGTACTTCCAAAAATGTTCACGGCAGCTCCTCCTTCAAGTTACTCTTAATTGTGAATTATAGTTTTTCTTATGTTACTTTATGCAAGATTTCATTGTGTTTATGTACGGTAAATAAATTTAAATGTAAGTCGTGCGAAAAATATATGCAACATGCTGTCACAAATGCGCACTTAAAGGCACATTGATAAAAAAATGTATAAATCACCTGTTTACTCTCTGTCATTGTAGCACAGAAAAGCATACAATTCAACACAATAATTCATAAAAAATCGGATTTTCGTCAAACTATTCTTGCATTCTCCTCTTTGCTTTGCGATTATTATTCACGCCTTTCAAACCCAACTTTCAAAAACACACAGTATTTAAGCCGTTACAGCTCGGCAAGTGAATATATCGAAAATATATTCACTTTAAAAGGGCAAAATATTCAGTTGTAAATTTTACATTTTTATATATAATTTTTTGAACAAATTATGACAAAGTTCAAATCCCCCTACTTAGAAATGTAACATACTTTCTGAACAATGTAACATTCCTTAGTGAAATTACATAAAATTAAATTGCGAAAATTAGAGATATCGCCAAGTGCATTTTCACTTATCAACTATTTATTACGTTCGTTGCCAAGACGTGTAACTTAGTGTAAATTGCGGAAAAACAAAAAGCGTAGCGACACTCCTTAACGAAGCGCCACTACGCCAAAAACTAACACTGCAACTAACCGAGCCTAATGTGCAGTTAGCACACTATACAATAACTGTCTAAACACTACAACCCCAGAGCAAACCTCTTTATCAGTTCAGCCGCTTTTTCCCCGATTTCGGGGTGGGTCACGGCGACATTTAGCCACGCCTCAAGTATTCCGAGTTTGTTGCCCATGTCAAACCTTGTACCACTGTATTCACAGCCTACCATACCGCTCTTTGCTGCGAGTGTAGCCATTGCGTCAGTCAGCTGAATTTCACCACCTGCGCCGGGGGGAGTGTCACGGAGAATAGCAAAAATCTCAGATGGCAATACCACTCTGCCGATTATTGCGAAGTCGGTGAGCACCTGCTGTGGGGTTGGTTTCTCTATCATTTCGGTTACGAGGAAACCGCTCTCGTGTGACCTGTCACGGCTTACCGAGCTGTACATTCCTATAACGTCACGCCCCACCTGCTTCACACCTAAAACGCCCAGTCCATACTTTTCGTAAGTCTGCTTAAGCTCCAGTGTTGCGGGGGTGTCGCCTAGTATAACGTCATCGCCGTATAGCACAGCAAAAGGCTCGCTCCCGACAAAACGCTCCGCACACAGTACAGCGTGTCCCAGACCTTTTGTTTCACGTTGGCGGACATACGTAATGTTTGCAAGCTCTGTGATAGCACGCATCTCTGCATGAAGTGCTTCCTTCTTTGAAGCGAGCAGACGGCTTTCCAGTTCGGGGGAGTAGTCAAAGTGGTCCTCCATCACCGACTTACCTCTGTTTGTGACGATAAGTATGTCTGTGATGCCGGAATTAACAGCCTCCTCAACGATATGCTGTATCACAGGTTTATCAACAAGTGGCAGCATCTCCTTAGGCACCGATTTAGACGCAGGAAGTACTCTTGTACCCAGTCCTGCCGCTGGGATAACCGCTTTTGTTACTTTCATATCATCCATGCCCGACATCGGGCTTTCCTCCGTTTTTACATCGTTATTACAACAAAAGTGCTGTAAAGATATTACTTGCCGCATATATTACCGCTAACACGCCGAGCACAGCAAACATACTGGGGCGGCCTAAGAAGTAAAGCGACGAGAGATATTCCTTATTCATAACCTCGCCATCATATAATTTTCGGATATCCAGTATATCCTCGATAGACTTTTTAAGGATAAACCTGTCTGTGAACAGTCCGCAAAGCACCATAATCACAATGTTTAGCGCCATAGTAATATCCAAATACGGCTCAAGCATATTCATAAGCTCCAGATTCGCTGTCGCTGACAGTTCGGGGGTTATAAGTTTGAAGTATTCGTTTGTGTATAGAAAGCTGGGGAGTGAGACTATTAGGGTTATCGCTGTTACCCCTATAGCAATACCGTACAGCTTTCTGTAAAACAGGTAGAAGTAGGTGAACAGAAATGAGCTCCAGTTCCAGCTGATTTTGTGAGTGTTTTGCAGTAGCCTTTTAAAACGCCGCATAAAGCCGTACGCCGAACCACCCATGTATATGGATAATTCCTGCGCCGACACGCTATTTACCGACCACCCATCGTCAGCTGCAAACGGGAAACCGCCCATGGGTGTAAAGTCCGCACTGCCTGCTTGCTGATGACTTCCCTGCGTGGTAGAGCTTCTGAAGGCGCCGTTTTGTGGCTCCTGAGCACTGTTAGCGTCCTGTGTTTCTTTAGTGTCATCAATGTTTTGAGAGGAAGCTAGGGTGTAACCGCAATTGCCGCACAGTTCAGTGCCGACGGGCGCCTGTTCACCGCAACGACCGCAACGTACCGTTGCAGGTTTTTCTTCTACTACCTTGATAGGGGACTGCCAAAAATACGTGCCGTGTTCAGCTGTGTGAATGCAGGCTCTCGCCTTTGTAAAACAGCTTCTATGGTACGGTGAGCCACATTCGGGGCAGACGACAATGTCGTCACCTGCTTTTAATATTTCTTTACAATATTCACAAGGGGCATTTTCTATATGTTTCATAATAGTTAATTCCTTTCGTCGGGTAGGAGCGTTGTAATATCCGCAATAGTAATTGTGTCGAGACGGTTAGTTAAGGTTTCCCAATTGTATTGATTATATATTAACTTTATATATATGTAAATTAGAATTTGTAAATTTTTTCTGTGGTAGGGGGTGCGACGACGTACCTTGGTTAGTATGGGAGGTTTTGGGGATTGTATACGTGGTTTGGGATGGGGGGGTGGGTTTTGGGGTGGGGGGGTGGGGGGCGGCGGAGATTGGCCGTTTGCCGGATGACGACAATGGGTTGCTGTTTGGGAAGGGCAAACGGTCATAGCTCTGCCGGCGGTCGGTGCGGTAGGGGTTAAACGTTGTAGGCAGGGCGTGCCACCACTACCAAAGCACCGCAAATTCAAGCGTTAATTTGTCTGTACAACTTAGTTAACGGTTGCAGAAGCACGCCCTAAATGGCGCTAATTTAGGCGTAATCCACAACGCACTACCTCCCAGGTCACAAGCATAGCTAAAAACATTCGGGGGCGCCCACTATCCACATGGGCAGTCAAACTATGAAGCGCCCCCTGCGCCCCAACAATTCCCACTCACCCACCTCGGCGCACAAAAACAGGCGGCCAAAGGCCGTCTGACAACTGTTATTTCTTCCTCCACGCCTTCTGCCAGTACCTAAAGTTAAGCACCGCCACTATCACAAGAGTGACCAGCGTGCAGACTACTCCACGTAGCCCATGCTCTATCGGCAACACCATAAGCAGGTACGGCAACCCAACTACCGCCACCACATACAAAAGATGCCACATCAAAAGCCCCTTAGAAAAAGAAGCCTCACGTTGATAATTAAGCAGACTTAGGAGTACACAAGAAAGCCCTATAAACAACACTACCAAACTGTATATTTCAGGTAGTGCAGTGTACAGCCCTATATACTGATAAAATCCAAGCGCTATAAATATATACCCCACATTTGACACCATAATCATCCCCGAACTCTGTGTGCCCATACTGCTACTCTTAAACGGCGAATTAAGGCCGCTCATCAACTCGCCCGGGCTCATCTCAAGTGCTCGCGCAAGACCCATAATGTGGTGGGTGGACGGCTCTGTCTTACCGCTCTCCCAAGACATTACTTCCTCCACAGTCACAGACAACGCCTTTGCAATGTCCCCCCTCGTCAACCCCTTACCTTCTCGTATCTCCCTCAAATTAGATGACTTCGCCATATTACTTCTTCCCTTTCAACATTAACAATATGCAACAACTCATATTATACAAGCGTTATACTCCGCTCCTTCACCACACGACTATAATGACAAAGCTCAAGCTCCACAACCTCGGTTGTGGCAGGTATCGGAAACCGCACCACACCAAACAACCCCTGCGACGGCTCATCAGGTCTATATATAATCTCCATAACACTGTGCGAAGAGCTATGGCGCTTTATAGGCATGTCCAGCCACTCCTTAGCATAAAACTGTAAACGTATATCCTCGTTTTCACAGCTATACTCCACCACAGCCAGTCGCATTTCAGGGGGACAAGTTTCAGCCATCGCCAACTCAAAATGCTTCCGCTCCGCATCACTCCTGCCCTCCACCCGTGCTTCCATCTCACCCCACACGTCAGTAAGCGCCACCGAATGCACCGTAAACTGTTCCTCTCCCCCCTCATCATCGGTAGGGAAAGTATGTTTAGAGGGAAAATTGCTCACCGTTAGTGTAAGCGGTAAATGTGTGAGCTCTTTTATTGTGCTTTTACCCATGTGTAACGTGGGGTCGCCGACAAATGTCGGAATATCTCCGTAGTTGCCATCAAAGGTCAGCGTGGTTGCATAGATATAGTCGATGTTCACACGCCCCAGTTTGCCTGCCTCCCAGCCGTTTGACAGTAAAAGCGATATTATAGCGACCGTCTCGGAATCGCCCATGTCAAGCCGCTGGGACGAAGCGCTTTTCACCTTTAAACACATATCGCCAACTGTTACGTCAGTAGTATGCCCAACATACAAAAACGGCGTGCTCTCCTCACGACTGACCACATCTCGGTTGGTCCTCTCGGTGGGAATATTCTCATAATACAGCCGCACCTTCTCAGAAAACCCATACTCATACTGTAGCACCAGCAGACGCAGTGTCTCACCTGCCAGATAAAACGCCGCCGCATTTGTCAGCACATCGTCCACCGTAGCACTCTTACCAACTATACAAATCTTATTCACTCTATCAATCGTGCTTTTTATCCTATTTATCGTAATAATTGTGACCATTCCTTTCTGCGTGTCTGATCAGTTCCTAACGGCTATAGTTTCTAAAGTCACAAAAACCGAGGCTGTGCGGAAGAGCACAAAACTGCGGGAATGTCGCATTAAAGTAAAACTATACAAAATCAAGACTGTATTTGTAGGGGCTTTATACACCATACATCAGCCTCTTCGTCCTCTCAGCCCACTTCTACATCAGCACCGTCACCGCAAGCAATATAGCCTGCCCAAATATCCAAAACAACGCCAGCAAAATAATAACCATACCTCCCAGCGCAGTCCCGACGGTGGCCGCCTTCTCTCCCGGCAACTGCTTTATCAGCGAAAAGCAGCCCACCGCCACCGCACCTATAGCGGCACCAAGCGCCACAGGATAATAGACAAAAAATGACACAACCGAAATCACACCCAAAACCAAAGACAGCACAGCAAGCACCCCAAAAGGTGCGCCGTCCGCTCTCAGCCCATTCCTTCGCCCCATAAGCCCAAACCTTTCATCAACCCTAAACCACCAACAATCAGCAGCTCAGCATAGCATTTATGCACATTTTCCTAATATTATACCAAACGGTTTGTTTACAATCAAGGTATTGTTTGTAAATGATGTGAATAAACAACCTCCGTCGGTGAAAGCAGCTTGCATTTCTAAAGAGACAGGCACACACCTTACCCTCTCGATTGCACGCACACAATTGGTATCAATCCAAATATCATAGGGCGCCCAAGGTACCTATTTCATCCGAATCGGCACAGCGTAGGCTTGGCTATAGCTATGAAAATAGATAAAATCGGTACTTCAAAAAGATGAATAGCCGCCTACTCGGTGTCGTAGATTTTGTGTAGTGTCGGCTAGTTTGTAGCAAGGAAGCGGTTTGCAGTCATATCCATGTACTGCAAAAATGCTGACGTAACTAAAAGCTTGTCAATGCTCCACAAAAAGGTGGGGGAAGGTCGCATACGGTAAGCTCCGTCGCCCGACTGACGAAGATATGAGTTTGGGCGACGATAGGGTTGTGACAGATGGGACGGAGTTTTCGGTGGAGGGTGTTTCGGAGATGACAAGACATATCCCTACACCATAGGAACGCAGCGTTTATTGTCCACCCTGCTCCAGCGAGTCCCTAAACACACCACCTAACAGGTTGAACGCTATCATCATGACCGACATAATGACTGCAGGGAAGAAGGTTTGATAGGGGTAGGTGAGCAGTACGTCTTGGCCGTCGGAGAGAAGGACACCCATGGACGGTATCGGCGCTTGTATGCCGAGTCCGATGTATGCCAGAAATGCCTCGGCGAATATCGCACCGGGGATGTCTATCATCGCCCTTGTTATAACAGGACCTATCGTGTTAGGTAGTATGTGGCGGAATATCAGCCGTGTGTCGGACACGCCGAGTGTCTTGGCGGCTAGGACATACTCCCTCTCTTTGAACCTGTAGAACTGCCCCCTCACAAGCTTAGCACTACCCACCCACATCCGGGCGACAAGTGCGACTATTACAGGCAGTATCCCACTGCCCATGACCATTATGACAAGTATACCGATGACCGACTGTGGGAAAGCTGACACCACTTCACAGACACGCATCATAATAAGGTCTACACCACCGCCCATATAGCCGGACACTGCACCGTAGACCACCCCGATAACCACGTTAGACAACACCGCCACAAGCGATATTATCAGCGAAATGCGGACACCCACCCAAAGCCGTGTAAACAGGTCACGCCCCAGATAGTCACTACCGAATAGGTAGACAGTATTGACGTCCGCTCCCACATATCGGTAGTAATCCACCTTGACATCGCCCATCTGCACACCGTTTACAGTGTATTCCTCCACCACTTCGATGACAGAACCGTCGGGGTAGAGCTCGCTGTCAGTCAGCAGGTCAAGTCGCCTGTTTGTGAGCACTCTACTGCCGTCAAAAACCCCGAACTGCGCCAAAAACGGTATCTTGGGCGGCATGTTTTGGTACTGCACCGACTGCTCTGTATAGCTGTAGCTGCTAAACATCGGGGCAAATACTGCCATGCAGATTATCACAAGTAGCACAGCGGTGGACACCGCCCCTGTCGGGGTACTCAGCACACGCCATATCCACGCACGGCGAGGGGTTTTGTGCCCCTCCGCTTGTGAGGGGAGGTTACCTAACGGCTGAAAATCATCCTGCTTGAATGAATATTCCTCGTTAATCACGTCCACCCCCTAACCGCACTCGTGGGTCTACTAAGGCGTAGGATATGTCCACAAGTAGTGTTGCTATTATCGAGATTAGCGCATAGAACATCAGGGCGGCAACGGTAAGTTGGTGGTCGTTCAGGCTTATCGACTTTATGAGTATACCACCTACACCGGGGATGGAGAATATTCTCTCTATAACCATAGACCCGCCTAAGATCTGTGCAAACATCGGTATAAGTATTGTAAGCATCGGTATTAACGCATTCTTCAGGGAATGGGTTAGCGTGGCGACAGTAACTGACAGCCCTTTAAGTCGTGCCTGTAATACGTACTCGCTTCCGCTAAGCTCGGCAAGTTCCCCTCGCAGATACCGTGTCACGGTAGCTATAGGGCCAAGTGCTAGCGCTGTCATCGGCAGTAGCATGGACAGAAACTTGTCCGCACCGACAGCTGACGGCTCGTACAGTATCGGAAGCCAACCGAGGTTGTATGCGAACGTGTACTGTAGCAGTGCCGCCATGACAAAGCTCGGCACTGATATGAACAGTATCGAAGTTATCGGGATTACTGTCCCCACCGCTTTCGTTCTATTTGTTGCTGATACCACCCCGGCACACAGCCCTATAGGGATAGCCACAGCCATCGCCAGAAAGTTTAGGGTGAGCGAAACAGGTATACGTGATGCAAGGACGGTGAACGCAGGCACACCCGGCTCCACTTTCAGCGACGTACCCCAGTAGCCGTCAAACACTATACCGCCCAAAAACGTGAAGTACTGCTCCCACAGCGGTCTGTCCAGTCCGGCACGCTCATTTAGAATATCCACAATCTCCTGTGACAAATCGGGATCGTCGTAGACATTCCCCGGCATAAACCGCACAACAAAAAAAGCAAGCGTGAGTATCACAAGAAGCGTGAACACCGCCCACAAAAGCCGTTTGAAAATATATAAAACCATAGTAAAACCACCTTTTGGGTATTAGGAGGAATTTGAAATTTGAAATTTGGAATTGGGGTTACGAGTTGAAGCCACAACCGACATTTTCGCAGGTAGAAAGTGTGAATAAGCCAGCCCTGCGCCCCTGTGTTATTCCACGCATCGACTGTAGGGGCGACCTGCGGTCGTCCGTCATCATTGTTCACGCCCACTTACCGTCCGCATCGATCTGAGTTTAAACACCCCCCACAGGAAGCGTGCGTAGTGGGGAAGTTTCGCGGACGCAACAGGAATGTGCATTCCTGCACGGCTCGCAGTCTGTCGATTACGTCCATCCCTCAATTCCCCACAAACCGCAGACCCCGACCCTACGCCTCTGCGTTTATCCATATAGGTGCTGTACGGCTTAAAAAACCGCCCTACACCACCCCTAAAACCTCCACCAAACTGTCAAAACAGTAGTCGGCTTTCTCGTCTTTACCTCTATGCACCAACACAGTAGTCATACCGACACCGTTACCGCCCTCAATATCCGCTACAGGGTTGTCCCCCACCATAAAATATCCACTTTCGCTTGGATAGCGTTCCATTGCTCGTAAAAACAGCTCACGGCGAGGCTTGTCAAGCCCCTCGAGGCCTGACGTTATCACGCCGTCAACATACTGCGACAGTCCCAAAGCGTCCACAATGTCCGAAAGCTCGGGGTAGTTGTTGGACAGTATAACGTTTGTGTACCCTTTATCACGTGCTGTTTTGAGGGTACTTATCGTATCGTCGTAGAGGGTGTAGCTGTCAGCATTCAGTATATAGGCTCGTACCTTTTGGGCGGCAGCCTTTGACATGTCAGGCGATACCCCCAGTTCCAGATAACTGCTCTCAAAGTGGGCGTTCATAAACTCCCACCACCGCTCACCGACAAGCGACGAATGATCCTCCTCCGCCGTATCCCACGGAAAGCCTCTATTCATGCACCGTCTGACATCGCCAAAGTCCACTTTATTATCCGCCCAAACATCACAGAGCGCACTGTAGACACTCCTGCTCCAAATCCACTTTGAGTGCGCAAGTGTCCCGTCAAAGTCCCAAAAAATCATGCCCATTATGATACCACCGCTTCAGAAAACTCCACATCGTAAGGTTTGCCGTCTGCCCTAAAGTGGCAAGTGCTCGGTTTTATGCGCAGAAGTATCATGTCCTCGCCCCAACTACCGTAGATGCTGTCAAACCAAGCGGTGAAGATTACCTTTAGACGCTCGGTTAGTGGCGTGTTCTGCTCGCTGTAGATGTAGCCCATATTCTCGACACGACCATTGCAAAAGAACATATCGTCGCCACACAGCGCAATGTCCGCGGACACAGCTATATGTTTCATCTTCTCGGACAGCCTGTTCGTCATCATATAAAAACAGCCGCCCTCATAATAACAGTCCACAATCCTCACCGACGGCACACCGTTGTTCACCGTCACAAAAGAGTACTGTCTATCTCTGCCAAAGTGTTCAGCCATAACTGAAAGTGATGTGTTCATAGTATAGCCCTCCTCGTGTTTTTAATGCTACTTAGGTCACGTCTATTATAGCACAACACCACAACCTTTACAATTTAAACACACCAAAATTCAGAAACAACCCAAACCCCACCTTCCGCTTTCACGTTGTTTCGCCCACGCAAAACCTGTCGAGAGAAAAAAAGATGGAAAACAAAAAAACTCTTGACATTTCGTTTTGCTTGTGGTACTATCTTTCTTACAGTGTTGTTCGCATAGTGAACATAAATATCGCGGGGTGGAGCAGTTCGGTAGCTCGTCGGGCTCATAACCCGAAGGTCGTAGGTTCAAATCCTGCCCCCGCAACCATTGAAAAGTTCAACCGTTTTATCGGTTGAGCTTTTGTTTTGCATACATTCTTAAACCTACTCACTGGAAATATCAAGCAACTAAACTATTTCGATTAGAGTTAACCATTCATCACTATGTAATATAAAAGGAAACAAAAATGAAATTGACTTTTGGCGTTAAAAATGTTATTAAATTCATCATAGCTTTGTTACCGGTCTTTTATACGCTTTATATGATACACATAATCATAGACGAGCGCTCAGAAACCACTTCTTTATATAGCTTTTTTGTTGGTTTGGTTTTTCTCCTGATAATTCTGATTTTCTCGGTAAAAAATGCTGTGAATCAAATTGTGCCAAAATATTTGAAAGTAATGAGGGCTGTAAATAAGTACATTACTTTTTCCGAGTTAGGGGCGCTGGTGAAAGAGGAGGTGTTTGCCCCTCTAGAATTGCCTGCTAGTATAAAATCAATGCTGTCCAAAAGCGCCATAAAAGAATTCGAAAAAGGGCTTTTGATTTCGCAAAACTGGGTTTACGCCTACAAAGTAATGATCCCTAAAAAAATGATTGTGTCCATAGGTGTTCGCTGTTCTCATTACCGTAACATATTTTGTTGTAATCTGGTAAGTAAATCAAATTATGACTTTGCCAGCATACGTCTTGACAGTAATAAACATGCAAGACTTTTAACAGACTACTTCGGTCGATGTTTTGGTGTCGATGATAGAATAAACGCTACCAAGAGTGGTGAGCTTATTGAAAAATTCAAAAAAGAGGTTCGGACGAAAGAAGAGTTTTTAAAGTACATTATCTGAGAAAATCTATGTTGCGTCCTGTCTTTATTGCCTTTTAAATAGAAACTAACAAAAAGGAGCTGACGCTTTAGCGTCAGCTCCTTTCTAATCACATTCTAACCAAGATATTTCTGTCCAAACTCGGATATGGGCATGGGTTTGGCGTAGTAGTAGCCCTGCCCGATTTTGCAGCCCATTTCGCACAAAATGTCATGCTGTTCCTTGCATTCAACACCTTCCGCCACTGAAGTAACTGCGTCAAGCCCTTCGCAGAGCGTTATGGCGACCTGCGTAAGCGTCCTAGACTTTTTATCCTTGTGGATGCCGTCGATGATGGTCATGTCGATTTTAATCTCGTCAAAGTCAGACACAACAAGCGAGTTCAAATTCGAATAACCACTACCGAAATCGTCAAGCGATACCAAAAATCCGGCGTCTGAAAATTTGCCGATTATTTCCGCTAACATGCTGTCGTTAATACCGTTGATAGTTTCTGTTATCTCAATGACAATCTTTGAGCGTTCCACGCCGTATTTGTCGCAGATCTTCGCAAATCTTTCTACAATGTCATGCTCTGAAACGGTCATGCGTGAGCAGTTCACAGATATGACAGGAAGGGTATTTGCGCCGCTGTCCTTCCATGACTTGAGCGTCTTGCAGACTGTTTCCAGCACAAACTCGTCAATCTTTGAGATTATGCCCTCTTTCTCGTAAAACGGTAGGAAGTAGGTGGGTGGCTGAAGTCTGTCGCCTGCGCCCAGTCTTCTCACCAGCGCCTCCGCACTTTCAATTTTGCCGCTTGTAAGGTTTATCTGAGGTTGCAAATACACTATGTACTTACCGCCTGAAATCTCAAGCTCCAAATTTTCAAGCAGTATTCGAGCGTAGTTCTTGCCATCGTCTAAGTCGTTAAGCGACTTTTCTGCTCGGTTCAGGTTCTTGTTCCATGTGTAGCCGATCGACGTCTCGAAATCCGTCTCCCCTTTCAGCCGTTCTTTTAACATGGCAACAGAGGCTTCAAAACTCTCCTCAGAAACGTTTACCGCCAACACCACAAACTCGTCTCCGCCCACACGGTAAACCTTGTCCTCAAATATAGAATACAAAATCTCCGACAGCCTAACCAGTATGCCGTCACCGACCGTGACCCCTCTTGAGTCGTTTATCGCACTAAGCGCTAAAACGTCGATGTAAAGCACGCCCAAACTCTCTATGCTCTGGTCGATAGACTTAAGCGCGAGGGTGTAGCTGTGCCTATTCTTAATGCCTGTAAGCATGTCGTAGTAGCTCAGCTTATTGAGGTTTGCCACAAGCTCGGTCTCATCTAGGAAAGTGGCGGTAAACTTCGCAACAGTCCTGATAATAGCGGTTTTATCTTTGTTCTTTTGCGAGTTATCAACCCCTACAAAGCCGGTTACCTCTTTGCCCTCAATTTTTATTGAGCTTACGATAATGTCATGAAGGTTCTGTAGCTGCATAAGCTCATATTCGAGCGAGCCTATTTCTAAGTCGTTTATGTTCATGCTGAAAGCGTTCAGTGTTTCGCACTTGTTCAGCAAAAAGCTGAGCTCTTCTATCGGAAGGTTCTGAAGCCTATCTTTATAGGCGATTTCCCCCTCTTTGCAATATTCGTAGGTGTTACTGATAAACTTTCCACACTCGGACTTTTCAAATATGTAGCTTCTCTCAGCTTGGTAATAGTTCGCAACCGCCTCAAGCAGCGAATGAATAGAGTCGTTTGGCTCTCTACCCGAGTGTAGCATTTCAACACACTCCATCAAGAAATGCTCGTCGGCAAGTCGGTCGGACATGCTTTTCTCAAGCTCTACCAGTTTTGAAATATCAGTTGCAATCTCAAGCCTTGCCATAGTGCCGTTAAAGTTTATCAACCTGTCTTTTAACATGAATGTTGCGTCAACGGTCGGGTTGTAGTAAGTCCACTCGTAATACTCATCTTCAGTGAGTAGGTGGTTGGTGCAAAACGGACAGGGGGTGTCATTACCTTGGAGGATTTTGTAACATTTCTTCCCCAAAAAGTCCTCGGTTGAAGTTGCGTTAATGGTGCGCTGTCCAAGCTCGTTTAGGTACAACAGGTCGTAAGTTTTAAGGTCGCTTACATATACAATGCTGTCCGACTTTGCTAAAATGTCCGCCGAGTTTCTGTTGGTTATAGCAAGAGCGGCAAGTTCATCTCGCAAGCGAGACCCCTGTAAAATGATGGACAACAGCTTGCCGATGTACTGTAGACTGTTAATTTCTCTCTCTGTCCACACCCTTGTCTTCGTGCAGTCGTCAAGGCCTATAAAGAACGTGAGTTCGCCGTCTCGCTTTATCTGAGCGTGAACGAAGGACAGTATCCCCTGGTCGTCCATGATTTCAAACGCTCTGTCCTGCTCAAGTGTTTCCCGCAGGTTGTTTGAATATATGATGTCGTTATGCGCCTTGCCAATAAAGTCGGCGAATAGTTCATAGGGGATACCTTGTAGGTTATCTATCTCGCTTCTTATGCCCTCTTTGCAATATTCAAAGGTGTTACTTAGTGTGGTGCAGTGATCCAGCGTTTCGAAGATGTAGCTACGGTCAGCGCCGTACTTTTGACATAAGTAGCTGAGGGCTAAGTTTATAGAGTCATTGTCGCCGTTTCTATCATAGAGGATATTGAACACGGCGGAGATAAGGTCGTAATCAAAGAAGGAACTCGCTATACGGTTGGCGTTTTCGATTTTTGTTGTGCTTCTTGTAGTACCCATATCAAAGTCGGGGGAATATAAGACGTAACGATTTTTGCCTTGTATTTTTGCGTGACTTAGCGCTTTATCAGCGTTTTGATATAAGTCGTTGTATGTCATACCGTCCCCGGGGTACAGTGCAATACCGACACTTCCCGATATGGAGTAGTCCTTATACTCACCGGAGTAGGTCTTTCTGTAAACATCCAGTATCATCTCGGCTTTTTGCTTGATAATGTTCATGTCAGACAGGTTAGAAACAAAGACGATAAACTCATCTCCGCCTATTCTTGCTACTATGTCATTACCTCTAAATGCCGCTTTTAGTCCCGCTGATATATCCCTCAAAACCTCATCGCCGAAGAAGTGACCCAGATTATCGTTTATGGCTTTGAAGTTGTCGATATCCATGATGAAAAAGGTATGTTCTGCGCCTGTGTTCTTTCTAAGCTTTTCGGCTATGATATTCTCGGCGCTTATCTTGTTGTAGCAGTCGGTGAGCAGGTCCTTTTGAGAACGCTCCTCAATGGCTCGCTGTTCGTGGATGTCAATCCCTCGCCCCATAGCAAAAACAGGCATGTCAGCGGAGTTTTTCACGAACTTTGTGTCTATACTGTGGTATCTGTAGTTACCCGAGTCATGTAGCAGCCTTAAAACATATGTGCCTGTACGAATGGACTTTAACTCATCCATCATCTTTTCGTAAATAGGGATATCCTCTTCATGGATAAGCCCCACCTCAAAAAGCTGGCTTTCGTTTATCAGAGCATTTGCGCCAAACGCACTAAACCACCATTTACCGTAGAAAGAAATATTCCCCGTCCGTAAATCTATGGTGAAGTACCACTCGTCAGACAGTTCCTTCGTCTCGTAATTGAGTCGGCTTTTAGGTAGCTTATCGGCAAAATAAAAATCATAGTTGATGTCATTTTGCTCATAGTCAAACTCGGAGCGTAAATCTTTGATATAGCCAACATAATACTCCTCACCGTGGGAGCTTTCCAACCTAAGAAGGGTGATTTCACAGGGTAGTCGGCTACCTGTAGGCGTTATATGCATCCAGTTGAAGATATGCTTGCCGTTAGCCTTTGCTGCTTCAAAGTTTATGCGTGCCATCTCTTGGGACGGCACTCCGTTTGGCTGAAATTCGGGAGAAAACTCGAAAAACCTTACGAGAAACTCCTCGCCGCTTTCGATGTTAAACATGTCCAATATATGCGAATTACACATGATGTTTACCATGTTTTTGTCCCAAAGGTTAAGACCGAACGGAACTGTCCCCAACATCGACTTTAATAGACCCTCCGCACCGATTTCGTCCTTGAATTCTTGAGGGCTATCGCTTTTGAGAAATAAACTATCATTGACGCTCATTTTGTACATTCCTTTCTTAAACGGAAAGCGTTTCGTAGGCTACATTCTTTTTCTCAGTTTTATACATTTTAATCAAACTCAACCAATACAAAGCATGAAATTTGCATTTTACCCCATACAGTGCTGTAATTGTGTTTAATTTTCTTCCATTTGCTCTAATTATATCACATATTTTATACAAATTCCAGTGTAATATTTCAAAAACTACTTGCCGAAAACTTGTGTAAATTAATGAAAAACTCACAGGGATTCTTACGCTACGTTAAAGACAAAATAAAAAGTAGGAGCCTCCAAAAGGATAGCCCCTACCTCTATAAATGTATTAAGATGCCGTCCAAAGGGGTGTCTATGTGTTACTTAAAGCGAACTGCCCATACCGGGGTTTAGCTTGTCGCTAAGCATTATCACATAGTGTGAGAAGTGCTGTGTCACAAACGTAACTGTTCCATTCACACGGTCATACACTGTCTCAACCGCTTTAATACTGCCGTCTGCGGAAATGTAGTAGACCACTACAGTGGAGCTTGACGTTAAAGCAAGCGTTTCAGGCACTTTCACCGTAACTGTTCCGCCACCGAAATCGGAGATGCGTCTGCCGCCTACTGTGATGTATAGCTCATAGGTCGGTGAATTGCCTACTATCTCTTGTTGCTCCTCGGTTAGCTCTAAGGTGTTATTAACTTTGCGGATGACAATGGTGATATCTGCGCCGTTTGCCGACTCGGTCACCGCATTTAATGCTTCGTTGTCAAACGTCATGGTGCCTATGTCGGATTTCACCTCGAATGTGGCTTCCTCGTTCTCTGCAAGGTCTTCAAGTTCGGTGCTGTCCAGCTCTACTTCTAGGCTGTCTGCACCTCTTGGAGTGTCAACTTCTATGGTGACCTTTGGTGCGTTGTCTGTGCCCTTTACTGCGTCAAGGGCGTTCTCAACTGCGTCCTCGAGGGTATTGTCGGGGATGTCTACCTTTGATGTGCCGCCGACTGTTGTCGGGTCTGCTTCGATGTCAACGTTGGTCTTGCCGCTACTTGTGGAGGGGCTTTGCACCTCGGGATAGGAGGTGTCATCGTCATTGTTGTCATCGTTGTCGGACGAGCCACTGTTTGAGTCGCTGATAGCTTTCCACTCCGCTATAATATCCGTGTCACCTGTGATGGTGGTGGGTGCGCCTGACCATCCGACAAAGGTATACCCTGTTCTGGTGGGCGTGGGTAATGAAAAATTTACATTCGGAGCGAGTTTTGAATAAAGGGATTGGTATACGTTTGTAATGTTCAAATACTCTGTAGAGTCAGAGTTTGATATGATCGAAAAATCTACAGTTCCGCCATTCGCATCTATTGTGATGAGGTAAATGGAATCCGGATTTGTTACTTGGACGTTCTCGAGTGTACCCTGTGAGAGAATTGTTCCAATGGCACTATCGCTGCTGTCCATATAAATGGTTCCTGCTGAGCTATCAATATTTCCGTTCGGTTCTACATAAATAATCCCACCGGGAGCGACTGTAAGCGTTTCTCCTGCTGTTACTGTAAGCAATGCATCCGGCTTCACAATCAGATTTTTGCCGCCTGTGATGATTGCAGTGCCGCTTGGGACATTATTGTTGCCGTTTGCCAGAATGTAGTCCGTAGCTTGTGGGTGGTCTGTTATCACATCTTCCAGAGTGCGGTTATTCATAACCAAGTAAACTACATAGCTACCACCGACTTCAACATCAATATGTTCATCGCCTGTGATTGAATTTGTGCTGTTAATTTGAAATGTGCCGCCCTCTGAAACTACAAGTTTTCCACCTGATTCTATGGTGAAATTCTCTACACCACTATCAAACGTCCATTCCCCTGTGGCAAGTGTCACCTCATCGGGGATAGTAAAATTTGAGGTGTTAATCGTATAGTCATCTGTTAAGGTGACAGTGTTGGTGGTGGGGTCTACTGTAGTGAAGCTGCCGTTTGGATCAATTGCGGCGGCAAACTTTTCCGCCGGTGTAATATATCTCGTGAGGATAGGATAGCCGCTGTTGGAAGAGATACTGTCAGTCGCCCACATATAGTCACCGACTTGGTAGTTCTGTGCAGCGTTTAATAAATCAGCAGATTGCTTTAGGTCTTCGGTGGGGACGCCTTTGACGGTTGCGGTGTTTACGTTAGTTACTTCTGTTAAGCTTATGTCGACCATACCGATTGCGTAACTTGTCGCCCCATCAACTGTGCTGTCATAGTAGGAGTTAGCGAAATCGTTAGTGCTCGAGGTTCCTGCTACGCCACCTTTATGTATATCACCGCTACCTGTAGCTGCCACCGTGCCGACATGATAGGAGTTTGAGAAAGCACCATTCAAATTCTCTCCCAAAACACCGCCGACATAATGATCGCCTGCACCTGCTTCTACGGTTATATTGCCTATATGATAGCAGTTATTGAGTTCGGAGTAAGGGCCATTATTATAACCGAGTGCACCGCCTACGTGAACATCGGATCGAGAACTAAGGTCGGTTGTGACGTGGATATCTCCGACAAAGGAGCAACTTTCCGTACTGCCATTGTTCATACCTACCACGCCACCTATACTCACAAAAAGTTCACCTGTTCCTGTGACACTCACACTCACATCACCTGTGACATGAACGTTTTTGATAGGCCTTCTGTTGTATGCACCACCGATAAAGCCTACATAAAAGTCCTCTCCTTCGGAATTGCTCAACGTAAAGTTTTTATCAATATCAATAGTCATATTTGATACAGTATGACCTTGGCCGTCAAATGTGCCTTTAAATGCACTGTGATACGATGTCCCAATAGGAACCCAAAGGCGATTATATCCACCGAGGTTGATATTGCCGCCCAGCTTTATTGTCTTATTTGCAAAGCTGTCTATTTTGAAATCTGTCGCTGTGCCGTTCACTATAGCCGCAAGCCCTGCGAGCTGTTCTGCGGTGGTTAAGGTGAAGGTGGTGTCGGTGGTGTTGTACCACGAGGTGTCATAATTCCCCTCATCTGTCCAGTCGTCAGGAGGGGTCTGGGTTATGACGATACCACCTGAGCCGAGTTTTAGAATGCCTTGACTGTTGTCGGAGGTGATTTTGGCAAGGTCAGTATCTTTTACGGTGTAGCTGTTGGTGGAGTCAGAAGCGTCTGTATAGTCGGCAACAAGTAGGATGTTGTCCTCTTTAATGAGGTCGACTACACTGTAAGTCACAGCGTATGTTACCGGGTCTTGTTCAAACTCCGCAACTTGTACACCTATGGTACTGCCAGCAAGTTCACCTGTGAGGTAAACCGGGTAGGTAATAAAAGCATTATCCGAATCCCGCGTACCTATTACCATTAAATTCGAATCAATTCGGCTTCCCTCTGCACCTGCCTTATTATCTGTGATGTTGACATAACCTTCAATGGCAGTCATTGCAAAGAAGTTTGCGACACCGCCGCCTGCCTCTGTTGCGGTGTTGTCCGTGATATCGCCGCCCGTTAGGGTAATGCGTGGGCCGATTGCGCCCTCTCCGTTAAACATACCACCGCCTGCTCTTGCTTCGTTGCCTGTGATAGTACCGCTTGCCATGGTGAAAGCATTTCTGTTATCGCTGTCGGAACTATCTGCATTAAACACACCGCCGCCATGCTCTTGTGCGGTATTGCTTGTGATGTCACCGCCGTCCAAGGTGAATGTGCCTGTGTTAAACACACCACCGCCGTCACCTGTTGCGGTGTTGCCTGTGATGATACCGCCGTTCATGGTGAATGTGCCCTCGTTGTACACACCACCTCCGTCACCTGTTGCGGTGTTGCCTGTGATGGTGCCGCCGTTCATGGTGAATGTGCCCTCGTT
>CAYJIK010000003.1:56502-61242 GCA_964370205.1 uncultured Oscillospiraceae bacterium
CCACTGCCATGCGCTGCCGAGCCGCCTGTGATTGTTCCGCCTTTGTCTGCGCTCGTATCGGTGAGTGTTAGGTTGCTATTTATTTCCGTACTTATAACTAATTTGTTCACATTCTCTGCCATGGATAGTACTTTATCGTTAAGGTCGAGTGTCACAGTGCCGGATACAGAAAGCGTAGTGCCAAGTGTTACATTTTCAAGTAGCTTTACCGTGCCATTTTCGCTCTCGTTGATTGCGTCTTGTAGGTCGCCGTATTTTTTTGTTACGTTACCTACTGTGCCTTCAGCAATTAATTCTGACACGCCTGTTACAGTCACGCTGATATCAAAATTTTCGTGGCTTGCGCTTGATACCGTGATATCTATGTAAGCGTTTTTTGCGGTGGTTTCTCCGCTTACAAGCGCAAACGAAAGAGCACCGTTTTCATCAATAGTCGGGGTTGTGCTAAATATGGAATCGCCGGTTACATCGGGAGTACTGAAAGTCGGGCCTGTTACTCCTGTGAGTAAAGAGGTTAAATCTATAGTTTCCGTTTCTCCATACAAAACATTCACAGAGTGGCTCACCTCGTCGTGTGAGGGCTTGCTCGCGCTAAAGGTCTTGGTGATTACGAATGGTGTGTTACTGCCTGTTAGGGTGACCGTTAGCGTGCCATCTGTTCCAAGGTTATCATTTGATACGGTGAAGTCTGTTATTACAACAGTATCGGAGTTAAACCCATTAATGTCTTTGAAAGTTACACTCTTCACAAGTTCAGCAGGGTTTGCCGAATCAATGGCTTCTTGAAGGGTAAAGCCGCTTGCGAGATTTACAGCGACCCGGTACACGTATCCAAACCGCCCATCGTTCCAGTTCCAACCGGCGGCTTCTTCGTTGTAGTACATGCTGGCAGTGGAACGAATTGATTCCACCCCGGTGCTAATTCCATCGGTATAATCTCCGTCGAAGTATACCGTTGACAAGGAGCAACCTGTAAACGCATCACTGCCTAGTGAAGTTAGGCCTGCAGGAAAAACAACAGTAGCTAAACTTTCAGATCTCCTAAACGCCTCTTCTCCAATGGTGGTAACACTATTCGGGATAACAATAGTGGTCAAGGCGGTATTAGCAAAGGCTATATTTCCTATTGTGGTCAATCCGTCGGGTAAAGTCACACCTGACAATTTGCTAGTCATAAATGCATGCGAACCAATAGTTTTTACATTACCCGGGACTGTATATTGCCCCGTTTTCCCTGTGGGAAATGCAACCAAAGTGGTCTCGTCTTCATTAAACAAAACTCCGTCCACGCTGGTAAATTTAGGGTTATTTACAGCATTTATACTGATCAAATCGCGACAATTGCCAAACGCCTGCTCTATTGTTTCCACATATGTACCAAAGTTTATAGTGTCAAGCGCTGAACTCGCGAACGCATTCGCACCTATTGCGGTTACGTTATATTCCTTGCCATCGTTAGTAACTGTGTCGGGAATAGTGATTTTGGTTCCGGTATTCGTGTCAACCGCAGCTTTTTCACCGTCACCTACCTGCACAGTGCCGTTGTTACTACCGTCAGGTTCGGTCAATACTTTGAATGTTGCGTAAAATTCACTAGCATTGCCTACATTCGCAGTGAATGTTGTGCCCACCGCCGCTTGTACCGGTAGCGCTGTGATCGGCATCATGCCTATCACGGTGCAGACTGCTAAAATCACGCTTAGAATCCTTTGTTTCATGGAAAGCCTCCTGTTTTTTAATGTTGGTGTATTATAGATGAATGTAGTAGAAGTTATGTATTATTCGATAATGATAGCATAGAACAGTGACAGTTTCAAGGGGTGGGGATGAATTGGTTTTATTTGTGCATTGTGCTGACAATCAGAGGGTTAGGCTGACGGATACGTCAATGGACAACGGTTTTATGCTGTGATATAATTGTAATAATACACAAAGGCATTGCGGAGGGCGATGCCTTTGCAAAATTAAGGAGGCGGCGCAATGCTAAAAACAACATTCGAGACAATAAACGTAGAAACATCTCTGCTCGGCTTCGGCTGTATGCGTTTCCCGACTAAGGACGGCAAGATTGACCGTGAACAGGCGTCTGTGATGCTACAGCACGCACTGGACAACGGCGTTACCTACTTCGACACAGCGTGGATGTACCACAACCACGAGTCGGAGGAGTTCGTCGGCGAGTTCTTCAAGGACAAAAAGCGTGACACCTTCATGCTCGCTACCAAACTGCCCACCTACCTACTCGAAGAAGAAAAGGACACAATGGAGTACTTCACCAAACAACTCGAGAAGCTCCAGACAGATTATGTGGACTTCTACCTACTCCACGCCATAAACAAGGAGCGTTTTGCGCTATGTCAGAAGCTGGGCGTTATGGACATAATGATTAAGCTGAAGAAAGAGGGTAAAATCAAATCTATCGGCTTTAGCTTCCACGGCAAAAACGAGGAGTTCCCGGCGATAGCGGACGCATTCCCGTGGGACTTTGCGCAAATACAGCACAACTACATAGACAACACCGTCACTGACTCGTTCTTCCTGAACGAAACACTTCGTGTCCGTGGGATACCTGCGGTTATCATGGAGCCTGTAAGGGGTGGTTCGCTTGCGAAGTTGCCTGATGAGGTTGAGGCGATACTCAAAGCGCAAAACGAAAAGAGAAGTATAGCGTCATGGGCGATACGCTGGGTGGCAGCAGAGCCGAATGTCAAGGTGGTACTGTCCGGCATGAGCACACTGGAGCAGGTGAAGGACAATATCGCAACGCTTGCTGACAAGAGTAGCCTGCTTTGTGACGATGCGAGAGCGACAGTCAACAAAGCGGTTGAGAAGCTTGTGAGCTATAAGACTGTGCCATGTACAGCGTGTGCTTATTGTATGGACTGTCCGTTTGGGGTGAATATCCCCGGCGTGTTTACCATGTATAACGAGTATAAGATGTTTGGAAACACCGAGCGTGCGAAAAATGCGTATGCGAATATGACAGAGAAGAATACTTCTGTGGCGAATTGTACTGCTTGTGGGAAGTGCTCACCGCTATGTCCGCAGATGATAGCGATACCTGAAAGGTTGCAAGAGGTGCATAAGGAACTGTCTGCACTTTAGATAAGAGCCTAAACCGAAAAAGCAGTCGCTACGTAATAAAAGTAAATTTGTAATTGATAAAAAACGTAGGGGCGTACCTGTGTGTGCGCCCGAAACAGTTGGTAAACCCAGCGTTTCGGGCGGTCACATAGGACCGCCCCTACGTTTTTGTGCATTAATATAACTAGGTAGTTTTAACTACCACCCATCCTCACCGTTTCCCGCCACAAAATATCAAGCGCTGACAGGAACGTCATCTCGTCCACGCTCTCGGCGGCGATAATGTCATATTCGCAAAGCTGCTCACCGTCCACATTCAGCGTGACCTTGCCCACTATCGCCCCTTGTTCAATCGGTGCGATAAGCTCTTTGGGTAGTGTCACTATCTCCTCTATTTCACCGTGATTTTTGTCCATTATTATCGACTGTGGAGGTACTGTCATCAGTTCCACCTCGCTCTTTACGCCCTTCTTAACCGCAAGCGGTGAAAGTGGTACTGTAAGCTGTGGCACTTCAGACGCTTTGTAATTGGCAAAGCCATAGTCAAGCAGTCCCATCGCCGACCCGAAACGGTCGTTGCTGTTTGTCGAGCCGAGCACCACCGCTATCAGGTCAAGGTTGTCACGGCTTGCCGAGGCGGAAAGGCAAAAGCCTGCATCGTCCGTTGTGCCGGTCTTGAGCCCTGTTGCGCCGCCATAGATATTCACAAGCTTGTTTGTGTTCACCAGCTGTGTTGCGCCACCTCGCAGGTCACTCATCCAAGTGGTGGTATATGGGATGATTTCGGGGTGGGACAGTAGCTCGGCGGACATAGTTGCGATGTCCCTTGCTGTTGTGTAGTGGTCGGGGTGATCAAGTCCCGAGGCGTTCATAAAGTTGGTGCCGTCCATGCCAAGCTCTCCTGCACGCTGGTTCATCATGGCGACAAACCCGTCCTCGCTCCCCCCTACCTTCTCGGCGAGTGCTACAGAAGCATCGTTAGCGCTGGCGATGGCGGTGGCACGCAGTAGCTCCTCCACCGTCATGCTTTCCCCTACCTCCAACCAGATCTGACTGCCGCCCATGGAGCTTGCGTGCGGAGAGCAGACTACATCGTCCTCAAGTGTCAGCGAGCCGTCCTCAAGTGCTTCCATGACCAGCAGAAGTGTCATGACCTTTGTAACCGAGGCAGGGCTTTGGCGCAGATCTGCTTCCTTTTCGTAGAAAACCTGTCCTGTGGAGCGCTCTATCAGTATAGCAGATTCGCAGGGCAGTTCTTTGGACATGTCCGCCGCTACGGGGACAGTTTCCTCCGTCTGCTCACCACCCCCACCCACGCAGTTTGTGACACTTACCGCCGTAAAGGTGAGTGCCAACAGAAGCGACAGCGCTATTTTAAAGGGTTTCCTCATTGTTAAACCAGTCCTTTCCCTTTGTGAATAAATGCAGGACAATATCCACCTAGGAGTGTTCGTCCTTGTTAATAGGTATGTGGACAAGTGAAGGGATAGAACGGGTTTAGGCGTAAATTGGGAGAGTAGTGACAGGGGTGGGGGTTCGGTTTTTGCTGTGGGCGAGGATGAGCGCTCGGGGGTGGGGGGAGCGAAAATAAGAACGTCGGGGGGGCAGCCCGCCCCCCCACGGGGGGCAAAAAAAATATGGAAGCCCCTGGTGGGG
>CAYJIK010000004.1:0-39378 GCA_964370205.1 uncultured Oscillospiraceae bacterium
CGGGGTTCTGTGTAAACAGGACATTTAGGTAACCGCTTAGTGAGGTTTTCATTTCACTGCCTGCCATATAGGTGATGTTACACTCGGGTACTGCTGTGAGCGCAACAGCTTCAGGTACTATTTCATAACCGCCGATTAGTGCCGCCGCTTCAGGTACGTTGTTGTTGACGAATGTTACAGACTCTTCATAGTGCTTTAGGAATGCTTCGACCGCTTCGGGGTTTTGCTCTGCAAACTCGGTTCTTACCACAAGCACACCTGTGATAAGCTCGGACGGTGCATCGGCGTCTGCCTCGACTCTGTCCCACTCTTCGGTGAGGTCGAGCACTACCTTAAGGTCGGAGTTTTGAGTCATGGCGGTGGTCACGAACGGCTGAGGAAGCAGCGCTATGCCGTTTGGTTCAGCGGCTATAGCGGCGGCTACTTCGGCGTGCTCTGTTTTCCATTCGATGGTCACATCGGTGTCGGGATTTATGCCGTTTTTGTCAAGTAGATAGCGCAGTGCGTACTCAGGCGAAGCGCCTTTGCCTGAGGCGTAGATGGTCTTACCTGCGAGGTCAGCAATGCTTGTGACTGTCTCGCCGTTTTCGACAATGTATAGCACACCTAAAGTGTTTATAGCGGCAACTTGCACTGCGCCGTCTGTATTATTATAGAGTACTGCGGCGAGATTTGCAGGCACTGCGGCGATGTCCACCTCCGCTTTAGCGATAAGTGGAGCGATTTGGTCAGGTGAGCTTAGCAGCTGAAAGCTGTAGTTGTTGTCTGTTATGGTGCCGTTATCCACGCCGTCCATAAAGCTGACCATACCCATGGCTGTAGGGCCGTTTAGAGCGAGTGCCCTAACCTCGACAGGTAGGGTGGCAACAGGCTGAGAGGCCGGGATGGGTGACGGCTCGGGTGTTGCTGTGGGTTCAGGGGTTGCGGTGGGGGTGGCAGTGGGTGTTGGTGTCACGGTGGGTGCTGTACTGCCTGGTTCTGATGGTGCGCAAGCGGTGAATAGAGATAGTAGTAGGACGAGTGTTAGGATGATTGAAAGTTGCTTTTTCATTTAGTTGCTCCTTTTTTTGACCGTTTGAGTTTTGTATTTGGGCTTTTGATGTAGGAGAAAAACTCCTCTGTAAAGATAGTTTTCGCAAACTGATTTTAGCACTTTTTATGATGTCTTGTCAAGTTAAATGCACTGCCCTATACCGCCTGAAACCGTTTTGTTTTGAGGGAGGGTGGGTGGGGTGGTCGGCGATCGGCCGGCCGCCGAAGATGCGGAAAGTGTGGAAAACCGTTAAGGGCGGTCGGTGGAGCGGCGACTTTGGTTGGTAGGTGGAAGGAGGGCGTAGCTTGACCGTAGTTAAGGGTATTGGTTAAGCTCCGTAGGGTGGTCAAGCTGTGCTCTCCGCCACCGGACTGGGTTCGGAAACAAAAATTCACAATAACGCAACTTGGTGCACTCACCCTTTCTCATAGGTTTACAGCTTGCCAATAATTTGTTTCACTTCACTAGTCGTCCATTATATCCCCAAAAATTACATATAAACCATTGACAACCCTCAAAACCGATGATATAATTCATCTGTTACACATGTAACAACAATTTCCTTGTTCTGCCTAATCGGTAGAACCATAAGGCCAAAAGGAGGATAAACATGGCAAAGCTACAAGAGACATACGAGAATGTCGCAATCTTCAGCACTTCTTTAGGTGAGGAAGGCCTCGCCGCAATTCAGACAAAGTTCAAGGAACTAATCGGCGCTAACGGGACTATCGAAAAGATAGAGGAGTGGGGCAAAAGACGCCTTGCGTACCCAATAAACGACGAAACAGAGGGTGTTTACCTGTATGTTGAGTTCACAAGTGCTCCCAGTTTCCCCGCTGAACTTGAAAGGGTGTACATGATAACAGAAGGCGTAATGCGCTCGCTGGTTATCGCTAAGAGTAACAAGTAGGAGGGATAAATATGCTTAACAAAGCTATTTTAATCGGTAGATTGGTTGCCGACCCCGAACTTCGTACCACCCCAAACGGCGTGTACGTCTGTACCTTCCGTATCGCTATCGACAGAAGTTATGCCCAAAAGGGCGGAGAGCGTCAAGCTGACTTTATCAGTATCGTAACTTGGAGAAACACCGCTGAATTCGTTCATCGGTACTTCAAAAAGGGTAGTGATATCGCCATAGACGGCTCCATCCAAACAAGAGACTACACCGATAGAGACGGAAACAGAAGGTTTGCAGTCGAGGTTGTGGCTGATAACGTCCACTTTGTGGGACGTAAACAGCAAAGCGGCCAAGGCGGCGGACAGTACGACGCACCACCCCCATCTGAATCGCAACAGCAGTATCGTCAGAATAATTCGCCACCCCCGGCATACCAGAGTGGCTCAGTGAGTGACTTTGAACCGGTGGACGACGATGACGATCTTCCATTTTAACTAAAGGAGTGTAATAATCATGGCAGTAGATAGAGAAAGAAATCAGGACAACCGCGGAGGACGTCCTCAAAGACGTGCACGCAAGAAGGTTTGCGGCTTTTGTGTAGATAAGATCTACCACATTGACTACAAGGACATCCCACGCCTACGCCGTTATATGTCGGAGAGAGCGAAGATAGTCCCACGTAGAGTAACAGGCACATGCGCAGAGCATCAGCGTCAGCTGACCGTTGCCATCAAAAGAGCAAGACACCTTGCACTACTACCGTACGTTTCCGACTAAGGATTCACGGTTTAAAAGCCCCTCCTGTCATGGAGGGGTTTTGTGTTATATATAAAGAAAAGCCAGAGAGGAAGATGCATTATGCTAGACAAAAAAGGCTTCAACCTGTGGGCTGACGGCTATGACAAAAGTGTAAAACTGGCAGAAGCGTCAAACAGCTACCCCTTTGCAGGGTACAGAGACGTTCTAAATAGGATCTACAGCGAAATCAAAACCGCCCCAAACGCAAAAGTGCTGGATATAGGTCTCGGCACTGCAGTACTTTCTGCAAAGCTGTATAATGAGGGGTATGACATTAGCGGCGTTGACTTCTCAGACAAAATGCTTGAGATAGCTAGAGGAAAGATGCCCGACGCAAAGCTATCAGCTTTTGACTTTGTGCATGGCCTCCCTCCTGAGTTTTCAGGTCAAAAGTACGACTTTATTATCTGCACATACGCTATCCACCACCTGACTGACGAGCGAAAGATTGCGTTTATCAAAACGCTGCTTGAAGGCAATCTAAATGTCGGCGGTAAGATGCTTATTGGTGACGTAGCTTTTGAAAACTTAGCGGACATGGCAAACTGCAAAGCGGAGAACGCCGCAATCTGGGACGATGATGAATTTTACCCCACACAAGAAGTGCTGGGACAAGCACTAAAAAAGGTGGAATTTGAAAAGATTTCATTCTGTTCGGGAGTGTTTATTGTGGGATAGGAAAAGGGACGAACTTACAGGTTCGTCCCTTTTGTGTTGATAGTTGATCTAATCCCTGTCGATATCCTGAATATTGGCATATGGGTTGTAACCTGTGTAGTCATCAAATGGGTTTTCCGAGGTCGGGAGGTCGTCGTCCTCCATGCACTCGTCGCAAGGGGGGATTACGTCGGTCATCTTGTACCACCCTGTAGCGGTGGTTTCGCAAGCGAAGGTGGGGAGATGTCCCGACACAGTGCAGTAGCTCTGCTCTACGATATTGCCCGTTACGTTAAAGTCTTTTATTTCAAGACCCTCGTGGACAGGCCCCATTACGTTGCGGTAAATGGTTGGTGGTGGATACGGATAACCTGAGTAGTTTACCATCTCCGGGGTGTCGTAACCAACCCAAACACCGCCTACATAGTAGGGTGTGACGCCAACAAACCACTGGTTTTCATCGTTGTCCGACGTACCTGTCTTACCTGCAACCGGCATAGCCGAGAACACCGACGATACACCTGTACCGTACGTGCCACGAGTAACCATCTGCATGAGTTTGTTCATGACATCAGCGGTTTCGGGTGATATAACTCTCTCCGGTATAGCTGCGTTTTCCAAGATTACTTTACCCTCCGAGTCCACCACCTGCGTGTACGAGTGTGGCTCGTAGAAGTAGCCGCCGTTGCCGAATATCTGGTATGACGCTACCAGTTCAAGCAGTGTAACGCCGTCTGTCATAGCGCCCAGTGCCATGGGGGCTATGTTTATATCGGAGAACACCTGTCCGTTTCTAATGTCGGCTTCCACTAATGTAGAGAAACCGAGCTCGTCAACCAGAAAGTTAAAGCTGTTGTGTGTGCCGATTGTCTGTTGTAGCTTTACGGGGATTGTGTTGGTGGAGCGCTGTAAAGCTTCGTTTATGGTGATGTCACCGAGGTAGGTGTTGTAGTGGTTTTTGGGGTAGAGGGATAGCGGATCTTCCGGGTCGAGCTGTATGGGGCTGTCCTCCCAGATGGACGACCAGTTAACATAGCCGTATTCAATGGCGAGTGCATATGTTGCCACAGGCTTTATAGCTGAGCCGGGGTGGCGGACAGCGTCTGTTGCCCTGTTAAAGAGCAGTGCGCCTTCCTTTTCACGGTTAGAGCCTGCGATGGCCTTTATTTGTCCCTGCAAGTCCATTATTACAAAAGCGGACTCGGGGTACTCTTCGTTTCGTACAGTGGGGAAGGTTTCGGGGTTTATATATGCTTCAGTGAGGTAGTCTTGCATTTCGGTGTCAACTGTTGTGTAGATTTGGTAGCCGCCGTTACGTAGTTCTGCGTGTGCGCCGCTGTATGTGTAGCCTAACTGCTCCATCATGTCCGCTACCACTTCTTCTATAACGGTGTCCATAAACCAGTCCTGCACCTCGCCTACGGTTTCGGTGTACTGACTGCGTAGGAAGTTTAGTTCCTCAACCTCGGCGGCGTCAAACTCTTCCTGCGAGATTAGTCCCTGTGCTAACATGTTACGAAGCACCTGCATCTGGCGCTCTTTGTTGTTTTCGGGGTTAGTGAAAGGGTTGTAATACGTGGGGTTGTTGGTGATGGAGATAATGGATGCACATTCCGCCAGCGTCAGCTCACCCACGCTCTTGCCAAAGTAGAGGTTAGCCGCCGCCTCCACGCCGTTTGTGCCGTTACCCAGAGCGATAGTGTTGAGGTAAGACTCAAGTATCTGATCCTTCGAATACTCACGCTCAAGTTTTATGGCGTTGAATATCTCACGGATCTTACGCTCAACCTCTACAGCATTATCGCCTGTGATGTTCTTTATCAGCTGTTGAGTTATGGTAGAACCACCGCTCATTGTGTCATAAATCGGGAAGATCATGTTAATAGCTGAACCGACTGTACGGCGTATGTCTATGCCGAAGTGCGTTTCAAAGCGCTGGTCCTCGACAGCTATAGCGGCGTTTTTCATGTATTCGGGTATGTCTGCAAAGTCCACCCAGATACGATTTTCGTTTGTCTGCATTCGAGATAGCTCCACATACTCATTTGTTTCGGTGTCCATTGAGTAGAGTATGGTGGTAAAGCCGAGTTTGACGTTTTCAAGCTTTATGTCATTTTCGCCTTCTAAGACGTCAAGTACGTAGACAGTAAGCACGCTAGCAATGATACAACAGGCGATGATGCCGACCAGTACAAAGATGGTGAGAAACTTTACTATTCCCAAAAAAGGTCTGAAGCGACGAGGGGCTTTTCTGACACCACTGCCGCCGTTATTTGTCGGTATGATAAGATCACGCTCCTTAAAATGTCCGCAGACAGGGGATGATTGTGGAGTTGTGCCACTAAAAACCACTGTCTACGAATTACGCTATATAGTATATCACAAACTTTATCGTTTGTGAATAGATGAAAGGCACAGAAAAATGTTAAATTTGCTTAAAGAGTTCTATGTGACTGTACTGCAAACCCTATGCGACTATTTTTAACATCAACCGCTCGGTATATGCTATTCGGGTGGTAGAAATTAATGCTGTTTGCCTGATTGCCGTGAATAGATGTATAAAACGCTGTTTGATGTCAACAATTACCATGAAGAAGGCGATAGTAAACGCTGACGAAAGGAATGTTGATGATGGAAAGAAGTTATAACGGTTACAACATTGTGTATGCTCGAATAGTGGTGGCACTGCTAGCGATAACAGTGGTGGCGGCTTCGGCGTACTTTTTAAGCTTAAACAGCATAAGCGTTGCAGAAGTACCGGGTCAAGCCGAGGTGGTTGGCAGCGGTGATAAGGTTGCCACGGCAGTACCACCCACCCCTCCACAGTATGTGCTGAAAGATCACGAGGGCAACTTAGCTCTGTTTGTGTCCGGCAAAACCGAGCCTGACATACTGTTTGATACCCCTGTAGACCTCCTGCCTGACGTGGACAGAATGAGGCTCAAGGACGGAATCACCGTGCGTGACTACGAGGAACTCACACGATTGATAGAGGACTTTACAAGCTAAAACCCCAAGATGGTCAGGGAAGATGTGTGGCGAAAATGGGGTTTAAAGGGTGTAGCTCGCTTGTGGTGATGCAGAAAGATTGCCTTGTCATGTCAAGCCGTGGCAAGGCATGACCCTACAATGAATATTGAATGTGAACTGTATCCTATCGGGAGTCTTGCGTTTAAAGGTGACAACTACCGCTGTAGCATGTAACCCAAGGGGAGATTTTTTGCGCTTTGGTTCGCTTATAAAGTGCCGATGACGATGCTTATTACTGCAATATGCTAAGAAATACAGCATTTGCACCAAAAAAGCAGGACGACAGAAGAAATGTTATATGTAAACGTGCAAAAAATAGAACAAAAAGGACAGCTTTGTAAACAGTAAAAGTTAAAATGATACAATTGATGTGTAATTTATACCGAAATGTAACTCTTTTTTAACTGTAATCGGATGAACTGAGGCTTTAACTATTGTATAATAGCAATAATGAAAGTGAAATCCGATGAATGTAAGGGAGGGGTTGCATGAGCTTTACGTTTGCACACAACTGCATATATGTATACGACCTTGAGAAGAGCCTTGCGTTTTACCGAGAAGCTTTGGGTCTGACCGAAAAGCGTAGACTGGAGCACGGTGACGGTGAGCACGTATCGGTGTTTTTGGATGATGGTAACAGCTCTCATATGTTGGAGCTTACCTGGTCTGAAGGCAGAACCGATCCTTACAATCTGGGTGATAACGAAATGCATATCGCTTTCGTGACAGAGGATTTTGATAAAGCACATGAACTACACTCGGATATGGGTTGTATATGTATGGAAAACAAGAACATGGGCATATATTTCATCTCCGATCCCGATGGATACTGGCTGGAAATAATCCCTAGCCGAAAAAAGTCGTAAAAATCAATTGTACATAATTCCCTAAATTTTAGTTTTCTCTCCACAAAAATTACCCGATGCCAAAAATGTCATAAGTGACTTTGGGTGTCGGGTTTATTTTTTTGAGTGGTATAGCAACTGAATGGGTGTTAGGGGAGCAGGGGCGGTCGGATGCTCGGCGATAGCGGTGCTTGTGTGGGTGGTGGGAAACCCGAGTATGCGAGCGGCGGGCGACCCGACGCTGTTACTTACGCTCGTGCCCTGATGGTTCTATGGTTCAGGGTTAGTAGTATGGTGGAAAAAGGCAAAATTAGGGGAAGTCCATTTTCCGTTTGCGAGGAAGCCCTTTGGGTGTATAACTGAACAACCCCCACACAGGACACAAGTTTAGTGCGAAGGTCGGGTTGCCCGTCGCTCTGAGGTGGGACGGGAGCGCTCTACCCTCCAACGTGTATATCCCACCCACCACAGACCAACCCTCGACCCTACCGCTCCCCTCACAGGGGCGAAGCGTAGCTAAAAACGTTCGGGTCGCCCGAAGCTTGATGGCTCGTCTACAACAAAGCCACCCCCGACAACGTCACCCCCGAGCCACCAACCTCCCCTGCGACCCTACCTCCACCCCTTGTTTTCCTCAACACCCATCAAACACAGAAAGGAATTACACCATGAAAAACATTAAACTAAACATCTACACACCTGACATCGACGAAGCACTCTGTGTCTGGATAGCGGAATTTTTCGACTATCACAGCGCTATGGTGGTGTCGCCCGACAAGCAAGCGGTGGAACACAAAGCCACTGACGAAGCGAAACGGACACTGGAGGAATGGCTGTCCGATAAGTGTGAGGTTTACATCATCGAGAGCGACGGCGTAGCGGTGGGCTTTGCCAGAATAGGGTATAGAGGCGACATTGTAGCATGGCTTGAGGATATATATGTTGTACCGCATGAGCGAGGAAAAGGCATTGGGACGTATGTTATCACGCTGTGCGAGGAGATCGTCAAAATGAAAGACGGCTACAAAGCAATGTGCATGGACGTGTCCCTCCGTAACGCCGCCGCCCTGAAACTCTACCACCGCATAGGCTACGACACGCTAAGTCTGGTGACGGTACGCAAAGAGTTTGGCGAAAATCCGAGGGACAACACTCTCGAGCTACTTGGCGAAAAATACAAGTATTAGTGGCGGAGGACTACGGTGGTTAGAAGATTATTTTTGTTTTCAAAAACTTTTTTGCAAAAAGTGTTGACAAAGGTATATTTCTATGATAATATAGGCAAGCTAACTGTTCAGAGAGTTGCTGGTGTAGCTCAGTTGGTAGAGCAGCTGATTTGTAATCAGCAGGTCGGGGGTTCGAGTCCGTCCACCAGCTCCACACTTTCTAAGTTAGGTAAATATGGGAGGTTTCCCGAGTGGCCAAAGGGGGCAGACTGTAAATCTGTTGTCTTTCGACTTCGGTGGTCCGAATCCACCACCTCCCACCAAACAAAAATCCGGCTGAAAAGTCGGGTTTTTTCTTTACAAAAAAACAGTAGATGGAGTGTTTGATATGACACAGCGTGAAATGATCGACATTGTAAGAGCGCAACTGGCGGTAGACCTGAACTGTCAAGAAGTTGACCTTTTAAAGCCTGCGGACACGTTTGTGTTTGCAGAGTACCGTGAAAACGAAGGGCATAGGCATTTTTTTGACAGCAAACACCATTTTGAGATGTTGAATATGGGCGGTGCTACAGTGGTGTCTGCGACTGAACCGATACTGTCCTACATGAAGGCGAGGCTTGAGGGCTTTACCCCTAAACAAGCGTATGGCATGGAGTTTGTTACCGAGCAGTCGCTTTATTTTCTGCCCGACCTTGCTCGTTTGGTTGAACAATCTTTTGCGGACGGTGTAGAGGTAGAAGTTGTGTACGACAGCGATATACATGAGTTTTACAAAATTGAGGGCTTCCGCAACGCTATACAGTATAACCCGAACCACGTGCGCCCTGACAAGATTGCGGTGGTCGCCAGAGTGGAAGGTGAGATTGCAGGCATGGCAGGGGTTAGCGCTGACTGTGAACGGTTGTGGCAGATAGGCATAGATGTAATGCCGCAGTACCGCAAGTACGGACTGGCGGCTGCACTCGTGACCAAGATATCAACAGTGACCCTTCAACAGGGGAAGATACCATACTACGGCACAGCAACCTGCAACATAGCGTCGCAGAGAGTAGCGTATAAGTGTGGCTTCAATGTTGCATGGTCGACAACCTACGGTGCAAACTTCCCCGGGCTGATTAGTGGGTAACAGTGCATCGAAACAAATGCTTATGATTGTCCTTTTATCGGGGTGACATCGGAATTTTACGTTCTGTCGTCGCCCCGATTTTGCTTTTTGGAATGTTCCTAAAAACATATAAAAAAATTTCAATATAACTATTGACAACGGTAAACATAGGGTATATAATAAACACATCAAAAATAATTAATACGTAAAGGCGGTGTTGTTATAGTGGCAAGTAAAAGCGAAAGAAACGTCAAGCTGTTTAAGGCACTTGGTGATGAAAAACGTCTTAACATAATAGAACTTCTACGAGATGGCGAAAAGTGTGCCTGCGTACTCGCAGACCTCACCAACATAAAACAGTCTGCACTATCCTACCACATGAAACTTTTATGCGAATCGGGGCTTGTACAGAGCAGTCAGGACGGCAAGTGGACACACTATTCACTCAGCAAAAGTGGTTCTGACCACGCTGTCGAACTGCTCCGTGAACTTACAACCCCCCATGCACAACAGACACTAAACGACGTGTACCTCGAAAAGATGGATAAAACCGCTACCTAAAGGCGGATATCATAAAAAAAAACAGGCGTAAACTGAGCGATTTATTGGCGGCGAAAACATTAAAAAAAATCAATGTGACAGGAGAATACTTGTGGAAATTTTGAAGACAATGTGGGACTTTTTTCAGTATGAGATTTTAGGTATGCGGTGGCTGAACAATGGTGTCGGCGACCTGTTCACCTCTATGGGCGTGGACATCTCCACCCCGATGGGCGGAAGTTTACAGTTTTTCATCTATGACGTTATCAAGATCGTGGTACTGCTCTGTTCGCTTATCTTTGTTATTTCGTACATCCAGAGCTACTTCCCTCCCGAGAGAAGCAAGCAGATACTCGGCAAGTTTAAAGGCATCTGGGCGAACATAATAGCGGCACTGCTCGGAACTGTTACTCCGTTCTGCTCCTGTTCCTCCATACCGCTGTTTATCGGCTTCACGAGCGCAAAACTACCACTGGGCGTTACTTTCTCCTTCCTCATTTCGTCGCCAATGGTTGACCTCGGTAGTCTTGTACTCCTGATGAGCATATTCGGCGCTGAAGTTGCGGTGGTGTATGTTATATTTGGGCTGATAGTGGCTGTTCTGGGTGGTACAATTATAGAAAAGCTAAAGATGGAGAACTATGTTGAAGAATTCATCTACAAAGCGAGCGGTATTGACATAGAGTCGCCCACACTAACCAAAAAAGATCGTGTGATCTACGCTAAAGATCAAGTTATCGAAACGTTCAAAAAGGTATTCCCCTACATACTTGTAGGCGTTGGTATCGGCGCAATCATCCACAACTGGATACCACAGAGCACTATAGAGTATGTGCTGGGCAGCAACAATCCATTCGGCGTTATCATGGCTACTATTATAGGTATACCGATCTACGCTGACATCTTTGGTACTATTCCAATAGCTGAAGCTCTACTTTTAAAGGGCGCACAGCTGGGAACTATCCTTGCGTTTATGATGGCGGTTACAACACTTAGCCTACCGTCCATGATCATGCTTAGGAAAGCTGTTAAGACAAAGCTTCTTGCGGTGTTTATAACAATATGTGCCACAGGTATCGTAGTGGTTGGATATATCTTTAACTTCCTACAGCCGTACCTTGTATAGAATTAATATTTAAGTAGGAGGGGATTGTTCCCCTCCTATAATTGACAGAACAGTAAATGAAAGCTTGACACTCGCTGTAATGTTTGGAACGCAGAGCCCTGTAGCGCTTGCTACAATAGTCGGCGTTTTGGTAGAGGTGCCTGTGATGTTGATTTTAGTGAAAATAGCAAACGGTACAAAGCATTGGTTTAAAAGTGAAAGTAACATTTAACATGACAATCCCCCACTATGTTTTGAGCAGGTGGGGGATTTTTGCAGTTGGCTCAGCGAGTGTTCGGTGGCTTTTGGCGGTGCGTTTTAGCGTTCTTTTGGTAGGGCGGACACAAAATGTACACAATTAAGCGAATATCGCTGTTTTATCGCCCAAATACTCCCTCTAACTCTTGACAAAACAGTGTATAAAGTGTTAAATTAGTACGTGGTAATTAAATAACCATGCTCGTACTGTTGAAAGGTAAAGTGATGAAATCAGTGGTTAGAATAGTTGTTTTACTGTTTGCATTGCCTTTTTTTGTGGGGTGTACAGTTCAGTATGAACCTTATCTGGGTTTGGATTTTATAATGAATACATTCGTTGAGCAAAAATGGCATGGCAAAAACGCTGAAACCGCTTATGCGGACATCACGTCTGCACTGGAGGAGTATGAGGCGACTATGACGCTGTTTAGCGATGATAGCGAAATAGCGCTGTTAAATGCAAATGCCGGTGTCGCTCCTGTGGAACTGTCCGAAGCTGCGTTTTTGCTACTGGAGCTTGGGAAAAGCTACGGTGAGCAGTCAGGTGGGATATTTGACATAACGGTTGCGCCACTTGTGACCCTGTGGGGGATAACCGGCGATAACCCGACTGTCCCCGACCCCGACCAACTCGCCGAAACGGTGGAACTGGTGGATTACCGCTTGTTAGAACTGAATGAAGAAAATTCTACTGCATATCTCCCCACTGAGGGCATGGCGGTTGACCTTGGCGGTTTTGCTAAGGGGGCGGCGCTATCTCTTGTAGAGGAGATAGCCACAGAGCATAAAGTGGACGGTTTTGTGTCGATAGGGGGGAACCTCTACATTCACGGAGGGCCGTATAACTTTGGCGTGCGTGACCCGCTTGGAGATCAGAGCAGTATGGTGGGGATTGTGGCGCTGTCCGACATTACTATGGCGACGTCGGGCGGTTACGAGCGGTTTTTTGAGGAGGGTGGGGAGAGCTACCACCATATCCTTGACCCGAGAAGCGGTTACCCTGCAGACAGCGACCTATTGTCGGTCAGCGTGTTTTCCGCCAATGGTGCACTGGCTGATTTCATGTCCACATACATTTTCGTGGAAGGTTCAGAGTCGCTTCTAGACCACCTATACGCCGAGGACTACTATATTGTAGCTATAGATATTGATAAAAATCTGTACGTTTCCCCCGGTTTTGCCGAATATTTCACACCAACGGCAGCAGACTACACTTTAATGGATTTGGGGGAATAGTGTGCGTAAATACAGTGAAAATGTCCGCCTTATCGCCAGAATGGGTATACTGTTTGCAGTGGCGATGGTGCTGTCCCTTGTAGAGGGGATGTTGCCTGCACTGCCGATGTTACCTGTTGGGGTTAAGCTTGGACTTTCAAATATAGTCACCATGTACTGTCTGTTTTGGCTTGGATGGCGTAACGCTGTCCTTCTCTCGGTGCTAAAGGCGCTCTTTGTGCTTTTAACAAGAGGACCGACAGGTGGTTTTATGAGCCTTTGCGGAGGCCTTGTCTCGGTAATGGCAATGGTGGTTTTTAAACTGTTTCTACCCGACTACAAGGTAGTCGCCAGTACGGTGGGGGCAGTGTTTCACAATGTGGGGCAGTTGTTCGCCTCGGTACTGATACTGCGGACGTGGCTTGCGTTCGGTTACCTACCTGTTATGGTTGGCTCGGGGATTCTCATGGGTGTGGTGACAGGGATAACCTTTTCGGTGCTGGAGCCGCATTTGGAGCGAATATCAAAAGGCTAAAAGCTATCGTTAACGATGGCGTAGATGTAAGCAAAAGTGAATAGTGAAAGGTGAAGAGTAGTGGTGTCGCATGGAGCGATAGGTTGTAAGTATGGAGTGAAATCGATGTCTTAGAAAAGCACTGTAGCTGTTCACTTTTCACTATTCACTTGTGTATATCATAGGCATATCACAAACAAAATTTTGTATATTAAGCGTACCTAAGTATGCTTTTTAATTATGGGGGTGCAAAAAATCTTGAAGAAAATACTGGATTCGCTAAAACTGAAGCATCACAAAAACACGGAGGACTTGCCGGCTAGGGATATCACTTTGCCGGATAAAGTTGTCGTGCCGATGCAAATGCACATCGGACGCCCTGCCAAGCCTGTTGTAAAGGTTGGGGAGGTTGTACTGGTGGGACAACTTATCGGAGAAGCAGAGGGGCTGTCCGCAAAGGTACACTCGCCTGTTTCCGGCAAGGTAACGGCGCTAGACGAAGTACTGCTACCTGTTGGCAGAACCCAGGCTATCACCATCACAACAGACAAAGAACAGACACTACATCCCGATGTAGCTCCGCCTGCCGTAACAGACAGGGACAGCTTTTTAAAGGCTGTGGAGAACAGTGGAATTGTGGGACTGGGCGGTGCAGGTTTCCCGACCTTCTTTAAGCTAAACCTTAGAGACGGAGTGAAGGTGGACACACTGCTGCTGAACGGCGCAGAGTGTGAGCCATATATCACATCAGACTACCGCACAATGCTTGACAGAACCGATGACATGATAAGCGGTATCGAGGCGACGCTGAAGTATATAAACATACCGAAAGCTGTTATTGTAATCGAAGAGAACAAGCCAAAGGCAATATCCATGCTGAAAGAGCGCCTAAAAGGTACAAACATCTCAGTACTTGGAGTGTCCTCTACCTATCCGCAGGGAGCGGAGAAGGTGCTTATCTACCACGCAACAGGCAGAGTAACCCCGATGGGCAAGCTACCGTTTGACGTGAATGTGGTGGTTATGAACGTGACCACAGCTGCAGAGGTAGGTGCGTATCTGCGTACAGGTATGCCGCTTGTTGAGAAGATGATTACAGTGGACGGGTCTGCTGTGAAAAAGCCTGCTAACCTACGTGTCCCAATCGGAACCCCGATGATGCATATTTTTAATGAGTGCGATGGCTTTAAAGAGGAGCCGGGTAAAATCATGATGGGCGGCCCTATGATGGGTATAGCTGTTTATGATAAGGAGTATCCGCTTATAAAGCAAAATAACGCTATACTGGCGTTTAATCAAGCTGACGCTAAACTTCCCGACGAAACCGCATGTATTAAGTGTGGGCGCTGTGTGAGTGCATGTCCGTTTGACCTTATGCCGGCAAATATTGAGTTTGCTTACAAAAACGAGAATATCGACGAACTTAGACGTCTGGCGGTGGGTCTGTGTATGGAGTGCGGATGTTGTTCATATGTCTGCCCTGCAAGACGTAATCTGGTGGAAACAAACCGTGCCGCTAAGGCGATTTCCAGATAGCTACTGCGCCTGACAGACCTTGGTAGTAAAAACCTAGCGTGAAACACCGCCGTAAGGCGACTTGATACGTTTAAATGACAGATCTAAAGAGAGGCAAGGTCAAAGTTTGAAAAGAGACTTTTCAAACTGCAGTTTTGTGCTTTCGGCATAGCCGTTGTTTTTGTCATGTTAGAATCGCAAATGACAAAAACGCACAAAACATTCAGAAAGGAATGGTTATATAATGAATAATCTTTTGAATGTCACCCCCTCGCCCCATATACGGGGGAGTGATAACACCCAGCAGCTTATGGGAACGGTTATCGTTGCGCTTATCCCCACGCTGGTGGCGTCCGTGTTTATATTTGGACTGCCTGCACTGCTTATCTCGCTTACTTGTGTGGTTTCCAGTGTAGCATTTGAGTACCTGTTTAACTATCTGGTGAGTAAAAAGCAAACAGTGGACGATCTGTCCGCGGTTGTGACAGGTCTACTGCTAGCGTTTAACCTACCGCCGGAAATTTCGCTGTTTACTGCGGCATTCGGCTCGTTTATAGCGATAGTGATTGTAAAGTGCATATTTGGCGGTATAGGCCAAAACTTTGCAAACCCTGCTATTACAGCCCGTGTTGTTTTGCTACTGTCCTTTACAGGCCCGATGACAACATGGCTCATCCCCGAGATGAACGGTATGTCCATAGAGCTTGTAGCCGGTGCAACACCACTGGCACTTATCACAAGCTCGACAGGTATTGAAAGTGCAAACAGCCTTGCTACAATGATGAACGGTGCCGGCGGTCTACCGAGCGTGTTTGACATGCTAAACGGTATAAGAGGCGGATGTATAGGCGAGGGCTATTCTGTCGGCTTGATCGTGGGTGGTATTTATCTGTGGTACAAAAAGGTAATAACCCCTGTAGTACCTCTAACCTTTATCGGTACTGTGGTTGTACTAAGTCTACTACTCGGCAACACCCCCGTATATCAGATACTTGGTGGCGGTCTGCTTATAGGCGCAATCTTCATGGCAACCGACTACACCACCTCCCCAACCACCACACTTGGTAAGGTTATATTCGGAGTGGGCTGTGGTATTATCACAGTGATTATTAGATTTTACGGCAGTTACCCAGAAGGTGTGTCGTTCGCCATACTTATGATGAACGTTGTAAATCCTCTGATAAACAGATACTGCATCACAAAGCCTTTTGGTGTAGAAAAGCCGGCTAAGCAGTAACGTTAAAACGATACTTGTGTCACGGACACCAAACACGGTGAAAGTTGGCATTTGACCTACACAAGAATTGTAGACAAGAAAGGAACGATTGTCGTTATGAAAAATCTTGCTATAGAAGCTGTCGTTTTGACAGTGATAAGTGCAGTGATATCAGGGATTTTGATATTTGCACAGGGCGCCATGTAACCTTACTATAAAGGAGAGGAATGAGCAGTATGAAAGGACTTGCGATGCAGGTCGTAGTTTTAACACTGATATGCACGGTAGTCTCAGGTATATTGGTGTTTACCTACAGCATTACAGACCCTATTATAACAGAGAATAAAGCACTTGCCGCAGAGGCGGCACGTACCGAGATACTACCTATGGCGGATAGCTTTGAAAAGTTTGAAGGTGAACTGCCTGACGGAGTGGTGGAGGTTTACGCAGCCACAAACGGCACAGGTATGGTAGTTTCCTCGACAGCGTCCGGTTACGGCGGTCCTATCGTTGTAATGACCGGTATAGATGCTGACGGAAAGATAACCATGGTTAAACTTCTTGAGCACACCGAAACCCCAAACCTTGGCGACAAGGTGGGTAAGGAAGATTACACTTCGCAGTATATAGGGAAAGACAGTTCCCTTGAGGGCGTTGAGAGTATAGGCGGTGCTACGGTGTCGTCCTCCGCTTTTAAGAAGTGTGTGGATATCGCTTATGCCGCGTATACAGTTGTTGGCGGCGGAGAAGTAGCTGACCCGAATGAACCCGACCTAGCCCTGCTACCCGGCGCAGACAGCTTAACCGCAGTTGAAGGCGCACTGCCTGAGGGCGTACAGGCGGCTTACAGTGCTGTTAATGGTAGTGGCATGATAATACTGACCACTGCTGAGGGTTACGGCGGCACTATGACTGTCCTAACAGGTATCGCAGATGGTGTTATCACAGGCGTAAAGCTTGGTGCAAATGCTGAAACACCGGGTATTGGTGATAAGGTCATGGAAGAGAGTTACACATCGCAGTATGTCGGCAAAGATGCCGGGACTGTGGCTGATGTTGAAGGTATAGTTGGTACTACCGTGTCTGCAAATGCGTATAAAGAGGCTGTACAGAAAGCATTGACAGCGTATGCAGAGCTAAACGGTGAAGTTTCAACCCCGCCAACCCCTACTCCTTCTGCAACCCCTGCACCAACTGAAGCTCCCACTACTGCAGTTACCTACGAAACTACTCCGGGTCCGACAGCTATAGAGCTGACAGATGCAGTAATGGCGGAGATACTCCCTGAAGCAGATAGCTTTGTGGAGTGGGAAGGTACACTGCCTGAGGGAGTTGTGAGTGCTTACACTGCTTCAAACGGAAGTGGCATGATTATCACATCTGCTACACAGGGTTATAAGAGTGAGATAGTTGTTGCCACAGGTATTAATGCTGAGGGCAGCATCTCAATGGTTAAATTGTTAGAAGAAAACGAAACCGATGGACTTGGTGATAAGATTGAAGACGAGGACTACACGTCACTTTACACCGGTAACAGTTCATTTAGTAGAATGGGCAGGATTGAGAGTATAGTTGGCTCTACAGTATCGACCGATGCGTTTAAGCAGAGCGTTCTGACTTCTCTTGCACTCTATAACGAAATAAACAAGCCTACAGGTGAACTTACAAACGATATTATGGCAGAAATGCTCCCCGCTGCTGACAGCTTTGTAAAGCAGGAGGGTACGCTACCCGAAGGTGTTCAGGAGGTTTACACTGCGGCTAACGGTGCCGGCATGGTGGTTATGTCCGCTTCAATGGGCTACCGTACCGATATAGTAGTGGCAACAGCCATCGGTTCAGATGGCAACATCACTATGGTAAAACTGCTCGCCCAAAATGAAACACCGGGTATCGGTGATTTGGTTGGAGAGGAAAGCTACACCTCTCAATATGTAGGCAAGGACGCTTCTCTGACAGATATTGAGGGCATAGCAGGCTCAACAGTATCGGCAGATGCATTTAAAGTGTGCGTACAGTCGGCGTTTGCCGCTTACGACGCTCTGAATTAAGGGGGGGATACAGATGTCATCAAAATTAAACCTGATAACTCGCGGTATTATAAAGGAAAACCCTGTACTCGTGCTACTACTCGGCACCTGTCCGGCGCTTGCTACCTCTACGTCCGCTATTAACGGACTGGGCATGGGCATAGCGGCGACACTGGTGCTTATCGGTTCTAACGTGGTTATATCTATGCTGAAAAATGTCATACCTGACAAGGTGCGTATCCCAGCTTACATCGTTGTTATCGCAGGATTTGTTACGGTTGTTGGTATGCTTATCGAAGCGTATGCGCAGAGCATCTACCAGTCACTCGGTATATTCTTACCACTAATCGTTGTTAACTGTATTATACTTGGTAGAGCGGAGATGTTCGCTAACAAGTCGAGTGTGTTTGACAGTTTACTGGACGGTATCGGTATGGGACTTGGCTTTACCTTTGCTCTGGTACTGATGGGCGGTCTTAGAGAGCTTATCGGCGCCGGCGAGCTGTTCGGTATACCGATTACAAGTGGATTTATCTCCCCTGTGGGTATAATGACCCTTGCACCCGGTGGATTCTTTATTTACGGTGTGCTTATAGCCGCTGTGAATAAGTTCTCGGGTGGTAAGGCTATAAAGAAAAAAGAGTTTGGTTGCAGTAGCTGCCCGATGGCGGCGAGTTGCCCGAACGCTATGAAAGAAGAGGTGTAAGCTAGATGGAAAGTATTGCTGCTATACTGTTTACCTCAATAATAGTTGAGAACTTCGTGCTTACAAAGTTCCTTGGTATATGTCCTTTCCTCGGCGTTTCCAAAAAGCTTGGGCCGTCTGTCGGTATGAGCTTTGCGGTTATATTTGTTATGGTTATGGCTACCGCTGTTACCTATCCGATATACCATGAACTACTTGACCCTAACGGGTTCGGCTATTTGCAGACACTGGTGTTCATCCTTGTTATCGCTTCACTGGTTCAGTTGGTTGAGATTACGCTTAAGAAGTATATCCCCGCACTGTATCAGTCGCTGGGCGTGTATCTACCGCTAATCACCACAAACTGTGCTGTACTGGGTCTTACCATACTGAATATTGACGAAAGCTACACCTTCTTTGAGTCGATGGTGAACTCTGTCGGCGCAGGTCTTGGATTTATGCTTGCTATGGTGCTGTTCTCCGGTATTCGTGAGTCGCTTGAAGGCATTGACGCACCCGAGAGCTTTAAGGGTATCCCTGTGACACTTGTGGCGGCGGCTATAGTTTCGCTATCCTTCATGGGCTTCTCCGGCGTGGTGGATACGTTGTTTGCGTAGCGTTAATCAACCGTAAAAGCAGAAGGAACAAGCGTTTGTGAACTGAATTATTTGAGAAAGGACGTCGCAACCCAACAGCAAATATGTACTGTATTTGTGTGGGTTTTGCGCATGGGTGTTAATATGTCAGGATTTTTACTTCCTGTTGCCGCCGTGTCCGCTATCGGACTTGTGTCCGGCGTTGTATTGTCGGTAGCGTCAAAGATAATGGCGGTACCGGTTGACCAGAAGTTTTTGGATTTACGTGCGTTGCTTCCCGGTGCAAACTGTGGAGCTTGCGGTTATGCAAGCTGTGACGCTTACGCACAAGCACTAGCCGACCACCCCGAGGTTAAAAACACGCTGTGTCTGCCGGGTGGTGCAACTACTGTGGCTAACATCAGTGAGTATCTCGGTGAAGCGGCAGGGGAGTTTGTACCGATGGTGGCGCATGTGCGTTGCCAAGGTAGTACAAAGAATACAAGCCCCAAAATGGTATATGCAGGTGCTACAACCTGTGCAGAGAGTAAGCGCTACTGGAGTGGTAGATACTCCTGTGCTTACGGCTGTATCGGTTTTGGCGACTGTGCTAAGGTCTGCAAATACGGTGCTGTGTGCATCGAGAACGACCTTGCGTACATTGACGAAACCAAGTGTGTCGCATGTGGACTGTGTGTAGCAGCTTGCCCTGCTGACATTATCGGATTAAAACCGCTCGGTCAGCGTGTGTATGTTGCGTGTGCGTCACAGGAGAAAGGCGCTGCAACCCGTAAGAACTGTAAGACAGGCTGTATAGCGTGCCGTATGTGTCTAAAACAGTGCCCAACCGAGGCAATTGTCATAGAGAACAATCACGCTATTATAGACAGTGACAAGTGCATTAGCTGTGGTAAGTGTGCACCTGTTTGTCCTACAAAGGCGATACTGGACATCAGACCTGCATCGGAAAAAGCAGGGGATTAGTGATAGACTAAACCTAAAATGTTTGCGCCCTCAAACGGTCAGTGACGGCTGTTTGAGGGCGCTTTTTGCTCTGATTTAGGTAGTCATGTGGTGTAGGTAGTTGTGCACTCATCATTTACGGTATACCACCGCCGTCCACTTACCGAAACCAACCCACTCGCTGGCAGAAGCCATGTCGGCGTGCACGCCGACTAACAAACCCAGCTCCGCCTTTTGGGGCGGAGCTGGGTTTGTTTATGCCCTTTGGGCATATGGCTTCTGCCGGCGAGTGGGTTGGTTTCGGTAAGTTGCCTTAGGGCGCTGATGAAACAGATACCACAGAACGCCTTGCCTTACCCTTCAAAACCGCTGTTAAGCTGAAAACAGTTTTCGATACCTCTTCTTAACTCCAAGCGTCGGCAGTTCAAAGCAGACAATCCCTTTTTCCTTTTCGCATAGTACGCCGTACTGGAAGAACAGCACTAAGCGTCCGTCGTTTATGTAGAAGTTAAGCCAGTTTACCCCGTCTTCAAACAGTGTCACGGCATCATCAAAATAGTCTGACGGTCTTTTTTGCAAAACTTCCGCTACGTATTTTGTCACGGCCGCCTTTCTCCCAAACAGCGGAAACATCGTCTCCCACTCCACCGCTTTACATCTACCTATGTCAAATGTTATGCTCTCACGGTAGAGTGTCCCCTGTGTATCTCTAAGCGAGAAAGTACTACTGTCGTAGTACAGGGATAGTAAACCGTCCCTGTTGTGGGTCACGGTGTAGCTAAAGTCAGCGATTACAGTGTCCTCTAAGCGACTTGAGGTTATCCCCTTTTTAACTATGTCGTCCTTTAGTTTTGTCTTTACCTTTTTTACAAACGCCATGCACCTGCTCTTCAGATAGTTGTTTACAAACAGTTCAGTCAACCTGTCACCACACTCTATTCGGGGATAAACAGCACAAAGCGAGATTATCTCCCTACCATTTCCCCTGATACTTTCATTTACCTTTTCCGTTATAACCGTAACGCTATCTGCCTTGTTCACTCTGTTAATAAATATCACTCCTCTCTATCTTACCTTGGATAGACTGCAAAAGCAGGCGTATACATCATTGTATGCGCCTGCTTTTGTTTAGGTTTTTATTCACTTTTTGGGTTGCTGTAATACGTTTACTTATTTTGAAACCTATGATAAGCAAACAGCATAAGCCCAAACAGTACGCTGTTAAGCGTGGTGGTTGCAAATACTATAGGCAAATAATCGCCGAAATTAAGCGGTGTATTTGTCGTCTGTTGTGGAGTGAAAGGCGCAATGGCGGGTATCGCAGTGGGTGGGGTTTGCCGGTCTGTGCTGTCGTCTGTCGGGGTGGTGCTTTGCTCTGTGGTTGCTACGTTTTGCACAGTCATAGGCTCTGTTGGGACTTCGGACATTGGGGTGGCTATCATTTCCTGCTGTAGGGGTATATTGTCCGTTGGTGTTATGCCCAAAAGCGTGTTCGCGGACAACAGCGATGCTGTGGGTTTTGTGTTGTAGCCAAGCTCTGAGAGCGTGTACGAAGAAGCGCCTTCCATAAGCCGTGGAAGCTCTAAGCCGTTTATCAACAGTTCACCATCCGGTAGGTAGAACAGTATGGAGAGGTCTGTGCCGTCAATGTACTCAATAATATCAGATGGTACTCGAGTGTAGAAAGGCATGTCCACTATAATTGTATCTCCTTCGGGGGCATTCTCAAGATCTGTGAGCACTTCCACCCAGAAACTGCTCACACGCTCACTGCTGACCGTAGGAGCACTTACTAACTCGAGAAGCGAAGAGTTGACAGTGGGTACTTCCTCGTCATACACAGCCACCTTCCCGACTGTCGGACATAGTATCAATATTGTATCCTCTGTGCAAGCGATGGATAACGGATACTCTTCACCGCCCTCGGTAAACAGCACTGCGCTCACTGTGTCATCTTTACATGCGACTTCCATCACAAAACTACCGCTATACTCGCCACCATCAGTAATTGACAATGAATGAAGTATCTCCATGCCGTTTAACATGCTCTCCTCCGCAGGAACTTTTTCGACAGTTACTCCGCTGTCGTTTGTATAAACAGGCACGTCACCTTCGGCGTTTTCTATACCGCCTTTGTAAGTGTCCCATAATCCCATAAGGTAATCGGCAGATGATGTGTCCCCTATATTGTAGTCATGCTCCAATATGGTTTGTTGCTCATCGGTGAGATTAATATACTGAGTGACACAACTTTGTAGCAAAGTGAAAAAGCTATCAAAATCGGCTTGATTATCTGACGCACTTGTTCTGACTTGCAAGCTCTCTATTTCATCATGCAACTCACCTACAATATCGCTGTTTTCGACATTGTCCAGGGACGCTAACATGTTTTCTGTTTCATCAATAAAGCTTGACAATGTCAAGTAGTTTACCACACTACCTTTATCAATACCGGATAAAAAGCTATATCTAAGCTCTATAAGTAAAGCTTCCGCCAACAGTGCTTCCGCATCATCGGCCTCAACGTCATCGATGTCGGGGAGGCTATCAATATACTGTATAACTTTGTGGTAGCTGTATATATCCGCTTCATAAGTGAGGATATCCTGAAGTGCTTCTGCAAGCTTTTGCTTATGACTGTCGGAGAGATACAACTCGGCTTCACTGCCTAATAACGAATATCGCATGTATGCTTCCATAACTTTATATTCCGACATTACGTCATAAGCTGTAAACGTAGGGATATCATCTATCAAGTTTTGCACTTCCAACAACGAATGGTAAAGAAGCATCAAGTCAGATAACGGCTGTACCACACCTGAATACTCGAGAGTTACGAGTACTTTTTCTTCCTGCGTTAAGGCGTCATAATTATCAAAAAGTTGCTGTAGCTTTGTAGCAACCTCAATGTCGTTTTGATAATGATCAAACGTAAGTGGTTTTGCGGTTACCTCTGTAAACAGCGTGAGCCAGTCAAGTGTGTTTCGGCTGTGGGACAATATCGCGGCAGCGGTTACCCGTAAGGGAGCGTCTGACGTTACCTCCCACTCGAAAGTGCCGTCTACCGTTAATGTTATTGGTGCACCGTTAATAAAGACACTGTGTAAAGAATAGCCGTCATCTGCTTTTACAGTGAAAGTTATTCTGTCATACAGATACGCATAACTCTCTTTATCGGTGACATAAGGCGAAAAGGTAACGTCCACGTTTGACAGATCGGTAATGATCTCCACTCCTACACGTTTATACACCACGTGTATCGCAATATCTTCGGTGACAGGAGAGATGACGATTTCCTCTGTGAGGCTTACCTCGCTCCTTACGCCATTTACAAACATCTCAGCTGCGTAGAAACCATCACTCGGGGTAACAGACACGGTGACACTTCCTCCGTTATGAATGAGTGTAGGGTGTGTAATCTCTCCTTCCCCCTCGGTGGTGGAGGTTACTTTATGTAAAGCTGATATTGTCTGGACCGTGAGGTGCGTGTTCGCTGTGTCTGCTAATACAGAGTATGCTCTGTATGGTGTAAGCTCTTCAACAGTGTTAGTACTTTGGACAATTATATATACCTCGTCCGATTTTACGGTGAACACACTCCCTACGTCACACATCAACACTCCCCTATGTGAATACACTCCTTCAAAGCTGACAGTTTCTCCGTCAGCATCGTGAGTTATCAGTGATATCTGCTTTGTGGTTATTTCTATATCATCGTAGTCGGGCAACGTAATGCCGTCAAAGTGTTGCGGATAGTCTTCAGAAAAGGAGATAGCAGGCAGTAATTCGTCTCCATCGGCTGTCACTCGGTCTAACCTATATCCTTGATTGGGTATAACTATGCTTTCATCGCCGCTAGCTACTATGGAGTAGGTGTCAGTCACCACCATATCGGAAAACGGTGAGTACAACAGCCGGACAGAGATAACATCACTCGGGACTACGATGTTAACAGCTCCAAAGCCATCGGTGGGAGTGTAAACGCTGTCAGCGTAGTAGCCGACGATAAGATATCCACTACTTAAAGCTTGAGAGGCGGTCAGATAAATATCCTCCCCGACCTCTACCTCGAAAATGCCGTAATTCTGTGAGGTGTCTCCGTCAATTGTAAGTAGGGGTGGCTCCGCCATACCATCAGCTAAAATCACCTTCTTTTGTGTTTGTTTTGCAAACTCAGGAGCAGTTATCGTCACCGGCTCTCCCTCTGGAATGGTCAAGAGCACTCCTGACCCTCCATTTTCAGTAACATAGCCGCTATCGGCCGTAAAAAGTAGAAGGATATCGGCTGAAGCGATGTTGTTTTGGATTGCGAGATGGTGTAAACCGTCTTTAACAACACCACCGCTTAAAAGTGTGATTTCGCCGTTTGCAATCGGGATGTCTAATGCGGCTAAGGACCATGTATCTACTGTCAAGTTATCACCACTTTCAATCGGTACGTATAACTCAAACACGCTGAGGGTGTCAGAAAACACGGCGGAAAAATCTGAAGTGGTAATACTACTTATTGGCTTTTCGCTTTTAATATGCACCGACGTGGTCTCAGCGACAGCGGATATATCATACTCGACATCGCCTGTTACTGTGATGTTCGGAGTAAACAATTCAAGATTTTTTAGCACTGTGTCGGTGGTTAGAGTCAACTCGGAGGGGCCATTTAACTTATAGCCCTCATCCGCTGTAAGCTGTAATGATACTGTACTGCCGACAGGACATTGTAAACCTTCGACATATGTTGTGTAATCACCACTACTTATGACTGTCGCTTTACCGCCTGTCAATCCGCCGTAGTCGACAGTGAACATCTCGGTGAATTCAGCAGTTACAACCAAATCATATTCTTGTGATAACATGGGCAAAGTTAATCTTGCAAAGGCGATGTCAGCAGTGACTTCGTTGGGTGTAGAGCTTGCAATCTCGTCACCGCCCGTAGTGGATAGTATAACTTTTTTTAATCTGTATCGCCCGTCGTACTCGTACCATATGTCTATAAGCCCGCCGTCTGTCACCCTCGCAGGGATGGTTACAGGTGTGTCGGTTGTAATATTATGAACGGCAATATTGGGGTCGATGGCACTGAAAGTTATTGTTACACTGTTACCCGCCGGCTGTGGGATGCTCACGATAGCACTTGCCCCATCAAAAGCACCGCCATATCCTATCGCTTGATGGAGGACACTGCTTCTCCCTACCTTTATTTCGCTTAGCTCATTTCCGCTGTCTGCAGTTACTCTAAGCATGGCTACTGATGAGTTTGAAAGCGATGGCAAATACTCCACACTGCCACCGCCGACGATGGAGTGATTTATGTAAGACGGTGCTAATGCTTCTATAAATACAATTGTTTCTTCCAGAGGACCGCTTTCAGGTGTGGCGAGTGAGTATGTGTTATCGCCAACTTTGGTAACTGTAGTGGGGATACTCATATTGGGGTAAAGTGCGTTGTCGTATGTAATTGTGAATTCACAGTCTGCAAGAGAGGGGCTATAGTAGACACCGTCTATCATGGTAAAGTCGTCGGAAAAATCTATAGCCACGCTCTGCTGTAAGTCAGCACCATTTTCGTCTTTCGCTGACAGCTTCACCGTGACAGCACTCTTGAAGACAGCTGTGGCGGTAACTGTGGTGTCATCCTCCTGCGCTTTATAGAAATAGCTAAAGCCATTTTCGGTGTCAAAGCGTGATCCCTGCGGTATGCTGTCAATATACTCTGCGTTTATGGCTATACTATCGGTGTAGTAACCCTCGTCAGGTTTTACGAAAAGCAGCGCTCCTTCCTCACTCGGCAACCATGTTACAGTGCCATTATCGCCTTCTGCTGTAGTGTAGTTTAAGGGTGACTGCTCTTCAAACAGTGCAACTATTGATGTTGTATTACCTGTTATAGTTAAGGTGTTATCTGTTAATACTCCGTTGGCAGTAAGCGATTTTAGCTCGTAACCGTCCAGCGGCGTAGTGATAACGGTAATCTCCTTGTCGATTGGTAGAAGTAGGTTATCACTTGGTGAAGAGTATTCCTCACCTTCAATTTGTATAGTACCACCTTTATTATGTAGTAACGTCACAACAGAAACCTGCATGAACTCCACACTGACGGTATGCTCGCCACTTGGTAGAGAAAGTGTATGGGCGTGAAGCGAGTCGCCAGTTATCGGTACATTTTTTGCGTTTAAAGTGACTTCAGAAATCACATAACCGACTTTAGGTACTATATACACGGTGGCACTATCTGTATCTTCATGGTACGAAACAGCCACTACCCCATGTGATTCATCAAAATCGGTGACAACTGAAGTGCTTTCCGTAGCGGAGTTAGCAGTGGGTGAAAAGAAGATTATCGTTAGGAAAAACATAATAATGGCTATTGGTAAGTATCTTTTTCTGACGTTAAACATGTTGTCACTCTCTTTCCTTTTTATGATGAATATAGTAATAATATCAAATTTTTAATAATTATTCAAGATGTTCACTGCAAATTCGACATAACGCACAATGAAAAAAGCGAATTTTGTCTAAGTAGGATATTTTTAGCAGAATAAAATGGCATTATATGAAAATTTGGATAAAATATGTAAATAGATTTGCGCATACAGAGAGCGAGAGTAGGCGAGTGCGTTCCAAAACAAAAAAACCTCCATTCAACTCATAGACAGTTTTATGTCTATGGCGAATGGAGGTTAGCTTCGTTTGTGAACTTTAAGCTGTGACGGTGACTACTTCTACAGGGCCTGTGGAACTCATCCTGTATACTATTCCATCTAAATCCACTGTATAGTAGTTTATATGGGTGAACCGATTCCACAGTTTGAATATCATGGAGTTTTCGGAGGTGGGTGTTCCGCTGAGTACGTTCGCTACTTTGTTTGACTTTAGGTATTTGATGATCGCCTTTGAAGCGTCACTATGGTAGAGAACTATCATTTCGCCGCCGTGTGCAGATGTTTCTTTAAAAAGATGCTCCATTGAGCGTGGATCCTGCGGTGCGCCATCTAAAGCGACATTTACAACAGTGAGCTCGGTACCACTGAAGTCGGCAAGTATTCGTCCTGCTTTGATGAGTTTATCGCAACTCATTTGGTCAGTTACACACACTAGGGTCTTAGGTTTTTTTAGCGGAATAGTGGCATCCAGAATATGCATACTGTAATACCTCCTGTAAACTTATATAGATTTAAACTGCGTAAAAAAGCTTACGCAACAATTTAACTGATGTCATTATAATAGCATACTGTTATGAACAAGATGTGATACTTACTTTAAAATTAAAACAATTAAAAATGAAGGCTTTGAAAGCGGGTTAAAAGATTGACAATTAAGTGAATAAGGTGTATTATATTTTCATGATTTTAACTACTGAGGATTTTGGACTTTCTAATAAGTGAGTAAACTGAAATGGTTACTATTTGCAGTCCTAATCCAATACACGGAAAGGATAGTCACGATTATGAGCATTAAGAATGTGTCAGGCCCTGTTATAAGGCGGTTACCACGATACTACCGCTATCTTAGCGATCTTTCAAAGAGAAACATCACACGCATTTCCTCCGGCGCATTAGCCGCTATAATGCACCTTACTCCCTCGCAAATTCGCCAAGACTTTAACTGCTTCGGTGGCTTTGGACAACAGGGTTACGGTTACAACGTAAACGCCCTACTTAAAGAGATGGGTGACATCCTCGGGATAGGTAACAACTTTAAGGCAATCTTAATAGGTGCCGGTAATCTGGGGAGTGCGCTTATCAATAAGCATGACCTTCAGGGAAGTGGTTTTCTGCTTGAGGCTATCTTTGATAACGCACCTGAGAAAGTTGGTCAGGTTATACAGGGAATCACTGTGCAGGACATAGCCGCTTTAGAGGAATACTGCGAAAGAGAGCGTCCTTCCACCGCTATTTTGTGTATGACTGCCGGGGTTGCCGAGGAGATAGTTGATCGGCTGATCAAGTGCGGGGTCGGTGCGTTTTGGAACTTTACACAGGTGGATATTGAGATGCAAAACAAGGGTATCATCGTAGAGAATGTACATCTCACCGATAGCTTGATGACGCTGTGCTACCACATTGCCGACAGTAAAAGCAAGGAATCTTAGACACTTGCCGTCGGAGTATATAAGAGTTTTGCTCTGTTCTGCTAAAGTGGCAACTTCTCACATATTCGCCCGAACTCTTCGAGAGTCAGCTCTTCGGCTCTCGCTTTTTGGGATATGCCAAGCTCTTCAAACAGTGAGATAAGTGCTTGTTTATCCACGCCCATTGTGGAGGATATAGCAGAGACAGCAATCTTTCTGCGCTGAGAAAATGCTGCACGAACAAGGGTGGAGAACTGTTTTACGTCACAGGGGACAGGTGGAGTTTCTCGGATTTTCAGCTCTATGACTGCAGAGTCCACAGATGGGGACGGCATGAAGGAACCTCGGGAGACGGAGAAAAGCTCCTTCGGCACACTGCGATGCCATATCACTCCGCTTATCGCTCCGCACAGCCGTGTACCGAGGGGGGATGCAAGTCGTTTTGCAACCTCTTTTTGCACCATTGTCACCACTGAAACAAGCGGTATATCGCTTTCCAGTAGCATTGTGATAATCGGGGTGGTGATATAGTACGGCAGGTTGCCGGCAACACACACAGGTGATCCGCCAAACTCCTCTGCTATCAGCGCACTGAGGTCTATCTTCAGTGCGTCGCCCTCCACAACCTTTACGTTATCGCAACCGCTGAGGGTTTCGTCCAGTATCGGAAACAGCCTGCTATCAAGCTCCACGGCAATCACCTTTTTAAAGCGCTTTGCAAGCTCTCTTGTAAGCACGCCGAAACCGGGGCCTATCTCTATGACGTACTCACAGCCTGTTTTCGCTAGATTTTCCGCCATGCGAGGCGCAACGGAAGGGTTTATCAGAAAATTCTGGCCGTACTGTTTGCTGAAGCTGAACCCGTAGCGTTCGCACAGCGATTTTACCACATTTATATTGGTCAAGTTTTCTGTCATGTAAACGTCTGTTCCTCTCAATACCCTATGTGCGGTGTGTAAAAGGTATGTAATCTTTACTACTATTATATAGTATTTGGAGCGATTTTTCAACGTTTTGTACCTATATTTATATTTTCATTGTTTTGCACAAAAATATTGTAAAAGGAGTTTAAACACAATGTCGGAGAAAGTAATAAGACGGGATAAAATAAACTATTACCTAGATATTGCCGAAACAGTGGCTAGTCGTTGCACATGCCTTAGAAGACAGTACGGCGCTATTATCGTTGCGGACGACGAGATAATCTCCACAGGTTATGTCGGTGCGCCCAGAGGAAGGGAAAACTGTTTAGACCTAGGGGTATGTACTCGTGAGAAATTGAATGTCCCTAGGGGTGAGCGCTACGAGCTATGTCGCTCCGTCCACGCTGAGGCGAACGCAATCATCTCCGCTTCACGCAGAGATATGATAGACGCTACACTGTACCTTGTGGGGAGAGAAGTTGTGGATGGTACATATGTCAAGAACGCAAACTGTTGTTCCATGTGTAAGCGCATGATAATAAACGCAGGTATCTCGACAGTAATTATCCGTGATGATAGCGAAAGTTTTAGAGTTATTCGAGTGTATGACAGTTGGGTTCTCAGCGATGATTCACTCGAGCTGACTTTGGGGTATTAAACCACTTTGTTTGGGCATAATAGGGGATAGTATATTTGCAGAAAAGGACGGTTACGTTATGAGTAAGCGAACACAATCCCCTAAGTCAAAAGACAACAGCATAAGCAAAAGCAATCAGGATAGTCAAACAGATAAAGTCCTACTGGGAGGCACTGCAAAGTATGGCGGCAGTGTGTTTTCCTCATCGGCGGACAGTGAAAACGGCGACAGTAACAGCGACGCAGAAAAGCCGGATAACAATCAAATTCATGACATGGGCAGTGTTACGTCGGTGGACGGCAAGCATCCTATCTACTGTCTGACTATAATCGGGCAGATAGAGGGGCATTACACACTTCCGTCTCAGAACAAGACGACGAAGTACGAGCATGTGATACCGCAACTTGTGGCGGTGGAGCAAAGCCCCGAAATAAATGGCTTGCTGATTATTTTAAACACGGTGGGAGGCGACGTTGAGGCAGGACTTGCCATTGCGGAGCTTATTTCGGGCATGAAGAAACCTACCGTGTCACTGGTGCTGGGTGGTGGACATTCTATAGGAGTGCCACTTGCTTGCAGTGCCACACGGTCGTTTATTGTCCCCAGTGCCACCATGACCATTCACCCTGTGCGTATGAACGGTATGGTACTGGGTGTACCGCAGACTATGTCCTACTTTGAGCGTATACAGGACAGAATAATGCACTTTGTTGAGATGAATTCGGGCATGAAGCCGACACGCTTTAAAGAGCTTATGATGAACAACGAGGAACTCGTCATGGACGTGGGCAGTATGCTGGACGGACAGGTGGCGGTGGAGGAGGGGCTTATAGACAATCTGGGCGGTCTTAGCGACGCTGTTGAATGTCTGTATGACCTCATCGAAGCTGAGGAAGCGAGAAAGTCAGAGCCAAAAAAGAAGGTGGGACGACCAAAGAAGGCCGGGCCACAAAAGACGAAAAAGAAGTAAACGGGGCACTGCGTGAAACAAACAACCCTTCACGCAGTGGTTTTACATAGATGGTAAAGTATGAGTAAAGGGTTAACATGCAAGTTTGGGAATATTTTCGACAATAAGCAGGCTTCTACAAATAATGCCTGTATTTTTTTGCATATATATGTTATCATGTAAGCTACAAAATATTCGGAGGTAGACGTGAGTGCATTTGAAGCGTTTGTTTCAGGGCTAATACAAGGCTTTACCGAGTTTTTGCCTGTGTCCAGTTCGGGACATATATCAGTATACCAGTACTTAACAGGTACCGCAGGCGAGGAGGGTGCGCTCTTTTCGCTACTGCTACATATGGGGACACTGCTTGCCGTCTGTGTTGCCTTTATAGGCACACTTTGGCCGCTTGGGCTTGAGTTTTTGTCGATGATCGGCGGAATATTCAGACGAGGCACGCAGGTTAAGTTCTCTCAAAAGTCACAAAGCAACCGCCGATTTATACTGCTTTTGATAGTTTCGGTTCTGCCGCTGATTTTTTCTTATATGGCGCAGGACTTTCTGCGTAGCTTTGCCGGGGACGACAGCATTATAGCGGAGGGTGTGTTCTTTTTGGTGACGTCGCTACTGCTGTTTCTGGCGACAGGCGAGCACAGAGCGGATAAGGACGAGCGAAACATGAGCTTCACCGATGCGCTTATTATAGGCTGTGTGCAGGCGCTTGCACCGCTACCGGGCATATCTCGGTCAGGCTCTACACTCGTGACGGCGCTCTTACTCGGGCTTAAACCGACATTTGCGATAACCTTCTCGTTTGTGATGGGCATACCTGCTGTAGTGGCGGCGATATTGCTTGACATTATGGACATTTTCACCGCATCGCAGGTGATGGGTGTCGATGTTATGCTTATAGGACTTGTAACGTCGGCTGTGTCGGGGTTTGCGGCGATTTTTTTGGTGAAGTGGCTTGTAAGGACGAAGAATTATCGCATATTTGCGGTGTATACGTTGGTGCTGGGCTTGCTTGTGGTGACCTTTGGGGTCATGGAGAGCGTGGCCAAAGTGCCGCTTAGGGAGTATTTGGGACTGCTGTAGACGTTTGACAGCGGTAAAGGACGTAAAAAGTCGGGAGGATATAGTGGCTAATAAGAGAGTGAAAAAGGCGACTACAAAAAAGAAAGCTCCGCAGAGTGAGCCGCTTTTGGCGGTGATACTGTTTACTGTCGGGGTGTTTTTGAGCTGTCTTGCGATAATAGAAGGCTCAAGCGGTTGGGCAATGTTAAGAGGCGTACTGCTGGGATTGTCAGGGCTGTGCGCTTATATTGTGGGGCCGCTTCTCATCTGGGTGGCGGTGATGGTCGCCTTTGAAAAGTTTGGCGGGTTCGGCAGAGTCAAACAGGTACTTGCGATAGTGTGGCTTCTGCTTTTGTCCGCTACCGCTACTCTATTTTTTGCAAATGGCATAACCGAGGACACGGGACTGTTCACCTTTGTCGGCGAGCTGTACAGCAGTGGTAAAGCGCTTGACTCGGGCGGTGTGCTGTCACTGCCGATAGCGTACCCACTTGCGTTTTTAGGGGACTGGGGAAGTCGTATTACAGCTTCCATACTGTTGTTCGCAGTCACAATGTTACTGACAGGTACAACAGTGAGGGGACTTGTGAAAACAGCGCAAAAGCCTGTTAAGGCGATCTCCGAGGGCTACCTTGAGGGGATGCGGACTATCAGCGAGACGACACGCCGTAAAAAGACTATAGACATCCCACTGGATGATGAACCGACACCTGCAAAGAAGGAAACAAAGCCCACCGACACCGCAAAGTCCTCCAAACAGCGCTTTATGGAAGCGATATCGGAAGAATCTCCATCAGGTGGAGAGACTGTGACTGAAGCAGAAGCGGTAAAGTCGGACAAGACTACTGCGGAACAGCCTGAAACAACCGCCCAAAAAGCGCCTGCACAGCGCAGGACAAGGTCGGGGGCTCAGAGTAAGCAGGAGAGCATTAGCGCAGAAGAAAACAAAGAAAACATCGAGAATATCATAAAACGGATAGCGTCTGAGAATATAGCGTCCATAAAACTGAGCAGCGACGAAGTGATAGTCGGAGACGACGCAGTAACAGCCGAGAGCGCTATCACAGATATAGTGACGGAGGGCATTGTCCCCACCGCAGAACCCACGGCCCCCGCACCGCAGAAAATCGAATACGTCCTCCCCCCCATGACACTGCTAAAAGAAGCCCCACCTCAGCCTACCGAGGACGAGGTAATGATGGACGAGCTCAAGCAAAACGCAGGTCGTCTGGTGGACACGTTAATCAGTTTCGGGGTGTCGACACGCATTGTGGACATCTGCCGAGGCCCTGCCGTGACACGCTACGAACTCCAACCGGCGGCAGGTGTGAAGATAAGCAAGATAACAGGACTTTCCGACGACATAGCGCTGAACCTAGCGGCGCAAGGCGTCCGAATTGAAGCGCCCATACCCGGCAAAGCGGCGGTGGGCATTGAGATACCAAACAAGATAGTCACCCCTGTAAGCCTCCGAGAAGTGGTGGACGCTCCGTCGTTCAGGGAGGCAAAAAGCCCTGTAACGGTAGCGCTTGGCCGTGACATTGCAGGCGGTATTGTCCTAGCCGACATTTCAAAGATGCCCCATCTGCTCATAGCAGGAGCAACAGGGTCGGGTAAATCGGTGTGCATCAACTCCATTATCATGAGTCTATTGTTAAAGTCCACACCGCATGAAGTTAAACTTCTGATGATAGACCCCAAGGTGGTGGAACTGGGTATTTATAACGGTCTACCGCAACTTTTGGTGCCTGTTGTGACTGATGCGAAAAAGGCGGCAGGAGCGCTTGCATGGGCGGTTAGTGAGATGCTGACACGGTATAGGACATTTGCGTCACTGGGTGTTCGTGATATAAGCGGTTATAACAAGCTGTGCGAGGAGCAGGAAACGCTTGTCCCGATGCCGTATATTGTTATAATTATAGACGAACTTGCCGACCTTATGATGGCGGCACCGAGCGAGGTTGAGGACTCGATATTCCGCCTGGCACAGATGGCGAGAGCGGCAGGCATGAACCTTGTCATAGCCACACAGCGTCCGTCGGTGGACGTTATAACAGGCGTTATCAAGTCGAACATACCGTCACGTATTGCGTTTGCTGTAAGTTCGCAGGTGGACTCACGCACCATTTTGGACATGGGCGGTGCGGAAAAGCTACTGGGACAGGGCGACATGCTCTTCAACCCGGCAGGGTCACAGAAGCCGATACGTGTCAAAGGTTGCTACGTGTCGGAAAGCGAGATAGACGCAGTGGTGAAGTTCATTACCTCCCAGACCGAACAGCCGCAGTACGACGAGCAGGTCATAGAAGAAATTGAGCGCCAGACCCCTGTGGGCAAAGGCGAAAAGGGAAGTTCGGACAGTGGCGGTGGCGGTGAGGACGAAGCACTCATCGAAGCGGCTATAGACTGCGTTGTGGACGCAGGTATGGCATCGACATCGCTGCTACAGAGAAAGTTAAAACTCGGCTATGCCAGAGCCGCAAGAATAATTGACGAACTGGAGGCACGTGGTATTGTAGGGCCGTACGAAGGGTCTAAACCTCGGCAGGTGCTGAAAGGTAGGCAGTAAATACAGGCATCACTCTAAAGAATTGGAATTCACAAATGTTGGGGCTTATCGGGGCGCAGCTTTCACTATACAGCAATGGTAAAGATTAGTGGGGGAACTGTACGATTACTGTTCCCTGTGACCGTAGAAAACGCCCCCAAAATCCCCATTTGTACAGCCGCATGCGCAGAACAAAATCAGAGGAGTAGTGAAATGAGCATAAATGTAATAAAAGTAGCGGACTACAGCGAACTTTCTCGCCTGTCCGCAGATATGATAGCGACAGAGATAAACAAAAAACCGAGTATAGTCCTAGGCTTACCCACAGGGTCAACGCCGATTGGGGTGTATGGTGAATTGGTGAAGCTGTACAAAGGCGGTAAGGTGAGTTTTAAAAGCGTATCTGCTGTGAATTTGGACGAATACGTAGGGCTGTCCCCCGACCACCCTATGAGTTACCGCTACTTTATGAATGATAATCTCTACAATCACATAGACATTGAGAAAAAGAACACCTTCGTCCCCATAGGTAACACGGACGACCACCAAGCACAGTGTAAACAGTACAGCGACATAATTGCAAAGCTCGGCGGTATCGACCTGTTAGTGCTGGGGATAGGTACAAACGGCCACATAGCATTCAACGAGCCGTCCGACTGCTTTTCTCGCGGTACATACGTAGTGGAACTATCAGAAAACACACTGAAGGCAAACTCTGTCCACTTTAAAGAAGGGGAGTATATGCCCGAACAAGCGTTGACAATAGGCATAGGCGATATTATGGCGGCACGAAAAATACTGTTGGTGGCAAGTGGAAAGAGTAAAGCGGACATAATCCACGAAACGATGAACGGGAAAGTCCGCCCTGAAGTGCCGTCAACTATCTTGCAGTTTCACCCCAATGTTACAATCGTTGCGGACAACGAAGCGGCGAGTAGGCTTAGTCGTTAGGAACAAATCATAACACGCCTTAAAGCCCGAGTTTTAGCGCCATGCTTCGTTATCCTCGCTCGCAATACACAAAGTATTACTCGTTCGTCTGCCTTGCCTGCCACTAAAACTCGGGCTTTAAGGTTCGTAGAATTTTTGGCTTCATCAAAAACGGATTCGGATTTGTTCCTAACGACTATGTAGGAGGAGAGTTTTATGACAGCATCAAAAGCGTGGGATTGGGGTAAGGAGAACGCCGAGGCGTGGCGTCAGCCATGTGAGGAAAGTTATTATCTTGCGGAACTCTGGAAGCAGAGAGGGGTAAAGCAAGTGTTGGACTTTGGATGTGGTTTGGGAAGACATGCCGTATACTTTGCAAAGCAGGGGTTTGATGTGTCCGCCTTTGATCTGTCTGAGGAGGCGACGGAGCATTTGCGAGAGTGGGCGACGTCGGAGGCAGTGTCAGTGGACATACAGGTGGCGGACATGATAAACCTTCCCTACCCCGACAACTCATTTGACGCACTGTTTTCCTACCATGTTATATCACATACCGACACGAACGGTATAAGGATCATTATTGACGAGATGAAGCGTGTACTCCGCCCGAATGCGGATATTTTTCTCACTTTGTGCTCTAAGGAAACATGGTCTTACAAGGACTCCGGCTTCCCAAGGGTGGACGATAACACTGTAATTAACGACGCAGACGGACCCGAGAAAGGTATACCACACTTTTACGTAATGCTTGACGATATAAAAGAGCTACTTTGCGACTTTGAACTGGAGAAGGTACGACACTCAGATGACTACTATTTTGCCGAAGGTAGAAAGAACAGCAAGCACTACTTTATATATGCGCATCTTAAAATTTAGTAGCGCTCTCATTATTTGGTTATGAGAGCGTTTCTTGTTTGTAAAATTAGAATAACTGTTAAAGTTTTAGGGCTTACAAAATGTGAAATGCTACAAAAATAAACAAATTCGCTAAAATTGTTTAATAATTATCAAAGTTATAGTATAATAGTAATGAAAACAATATAGTGTTGAGGTGATGCTTGACATAAGGCGAACTTTGTCGTATTTTATAGAATGTTGCAAACAAAAAGGTATGGGTAATTATGATATCAATTCGATAGAAACGACCCGGTGCAATCGTTAGAAAAGGAAGGTTGTAGTATGGAACAAAAAAACAAGAGTAGTGTTCACTCGTACGAAAAAATATTGAATGCGAACGAGATAATATTGTTTGTCGGTGCTTTTCTTTATGGTGGTGTGTACCTTTTTTCAGGGGAGATACCGCTCGCTATCTTAACGGTAGTGGCTATAAGTATTTTGGTAGTTGTACTTCGGTACTTGAAAAAGAATGATAAAGCAGATTTGGCTGTGTCTGTTATAGCGTATACGCAGTTGGCGGTTGTGTTGATTATAGGGCTGTTAGGTGGCGAAGTTGCCGGTGGTTTCACACTAATAATCGCTGTATTTATGGCGAACGCCCTCTATTATCGACCTAATATGTTGATAGCACAGCTTGTATGCCTTAATATCTACTTGCTTGGGACACTTTTTTTCATGGGTACATTGTATGTCGGGATTTCCACAGATTTTTTATTCCGTGCAATATTTGGGCTTGATTCTGCAATCGTTGTGCTCATACTGCTTGTTAAGTGGGGCGTTGCATCGTCAGAAGCGGTGGCTAAGCGTGAGCTTGAAACGCAGGAACTGTTGTCCCAACTCAATATGAGAATGGCGCAGAGCAAAGAGAGTGCTGACAATCAGCAGAGGATTTTTGAGGAGATAAAGCGCCGTTCGGACAATTTGTTTGGCGCATCACAGCGTATGCTGAACGTTTCGCAGTCCATAAGCAAGGCAAGCGACGAGCAGAGCGATATAGTTGACGATCTGACAAGCCGTAGTGGGAGCGTTGTGAGCGAGATTAAGAGTGCACAGCAAAACGCTGAAAAGTCCCGTGAACTGGCGATGTCGAGTGCAAAAAAACTTGAGCAAAACAGCATGAACATGGCAGAGATAGTTGAGGCGATAAGCGAAATAGAGCGCTCAAGTGAGAAGATAATCAGCATCATAAAGAGCGTTGAAGATATTGCGTTCCAGACAAACATTCTGGCACTGAACGCGTCCATCGAAGCGGCAAGAGCAGGCAGTGCGGGTAAAGGTTTTGCGGTAGTCGCTGACGAAGTCCGTGACCTTGCCAACAAAAGCTCCCTAGCCGCCAAGGATAGCAGTGTGCTTGTGGACACTTCGGTGGTGAACGTCAAACGAGGAGCGGCACTGATAAAGGTTGCCGCACAGAATATATCTGACGTAATGGTAAGTTCAGCTACCACGGCGGACAATGTAAACGCCATCAGCGATGTCATGGTTAGTCAGGTGCAGAATGTCGAGAGCATCCTACAGCAGATACAGGAATTCTCGTTCATCATAAACGAGTCCGCACGTGTGGCGGAGGAGAACAACAACCTAGCGTCCGAGGTACTGAGTGAGGTTACTTCGATCAATAAAGCTATCAATGTATAGCGTCGGAGCGGAAACCAATCAGCGACGGTATGTATGGCAATTGAGGTTTGCTTACAGCAAAAACGCTTTGAAGAAATGCAAGGGCTGTTCATTTGAACAGCCCTTGTTTTATTGAGTTATAAAGAGATGCTAGCTAGTTTTCGAAATTGATATGCTGTTTTGTCCGTAAAGCATACTCGACTAACTTATTGCCGTCTATTGACACACCGTGCAACGACACCGCCGTTATGCTACTGTTTCCATATGTCTTGTAGTAGTATATTCCCTTATCAGCGTTTACACAGCAGGAGTAGGTGGTGTAGTCAAGGACGCCACTCGATGTTATCGCCGCCCCTTTAAGAACATTCACCGAGCCGAGTATGTGGAAAAACAGTGAGAGGTTACTCTCTTCATCAATGTCGCTTACACCGTGGCTTTTATGGAACACGGCACGGATAAATCGGGAGGTGGTAGTGCTGTCCCCCGGAAGGCCCAGCGTCCCACTGCCGACACCAAGCGCCTTTACGTTAGTTAGTGACGTTATTGCACCGTTTTCGGAGGTGTCGTGAGGTGTGCAATTTAGGTAGTTGCTGAGATTGGTGAGGTGAAAGCTGAAGTCGGGGTTGTTGGTCATTACGCCTACTGGGTTGTCGTAGACCTTTATCCCATCTACGGTGCTTTCCACTACAATTGACGAGTGGCGGTCAGACACCATCCAGTGCAGTGTGGATAGCGGTAGTTCCGCTCTAAACCGTTCACCGACAAAACGTACATCATTCAATGCGGCTTTGACCTGCTCCACAGTTTCAAATGTCGCCAGCGCCCATGGGATAAACTCGTACGGTGCGAGGTTTGTGTGGTTATCGGACGGTGTATCGTGGTAGTATGCATAGCCGGGGAAGTTAAGGGCGGCGACACAGAGTCCCTTTTCGCTTACAGCCTCGGCGTAAAGCGGATAGTCGCTGTCCACCGCCGCCATGCCTATCATGGAGTGATGCTCGTTTGCAGTGGGGAGGAATTTATAGGTTATCGGGTATTTTTTGGGGGTTATAACCACTCTTTCGCCGAAGGCATAGCCGATGTCCATGTTTCTGCCGAAGTAGAGGTCGCCGTTTTTAAGGGTTATTGCTGTACACATAACTAATACCATTCCTTTCTGCAAGTTTGAAAATCTTGTTTCAAACTTTTTACCTCTCTGCAAGTTTTGTGTGTTTTTTTGACATATCGTTAATATGTCAAAAAACTGAGGCTGTGCCGAAGAACACAAAAACTGCAAACGATTAAAATCGCTGTTGAAAATCTTGTTTTCAAACTTGCACCTTGATTTTTGTATTTGTGGAAAAGACTATCAGTCTTTTTTAGTGTTGCCGAGATATGGGGGAATATTTGAGGGTGGGGGTTTTTGTATGCTTGGCGATGATGGCTGTGGCTTAGCGAGTGGGGTTAACGCAGTTGGGGCGAAGCCCCGGCGGCGCGGGCCCCCCCCCCCCCCCCAATTATGGGGGGTTTGGGCCGCACCCATTGGGGGGGCGATAGGCGGGGGGCCCAGGGGGGGGGGCCCCCCCGGCCGGTGTTGGGGGTAGA
>CAYJIK010000004.1:39388-46304 GCA_964370205.1 uncultured Oscillospiraceae bacterium
TTTGGGTTTTTTTTTGGGGGGGGGGGTTTTTTTTTTGGTGGGGGTTTTGGGGGGGGGGTTCGGGTGGGGGGTAACGGCTGTGGGGGCGACGCCCGGGGGGGTTAAGCCGCCGCCCCTGCAACTGTTAGGGCGTTTTGCGCCCTAACAGTTGCAGGGGCATTGCGCCGTAGCGCAATGGGGCTTCGCCCCGACGTCCTTGTTTACGCTATCTATAGGTAGGCTGAGAAGGTTGTTTGTGGGAACTTGCCCGCAGGCAAGTCGGCGAAGCCGAAAAAGCAGTCCCATCCGCTACTGCAAGGTCACCACAGCATCCAAACGCAAAATTATTATTACCCATCGTATAGCTCTACATATAAAACGCTACAATATATACATAACAGAGTACAGCATGAAAGTCAAACATTTAATACGACAATAACCGTGTCTTTACTTGACATTTCCGTGTTTGCTATGGTAAAATTTTTAAAGATTTACATTGCCGTTATTGCCGATACCACTACACATTGCGAAAGGCAGGTTTTTACATGAAAAGGATATATATAAAAGAGTTACACACAAGCTGGAAAGACTATGCGGACAAGAGCGTCAAAGTTTGCGGTTGGATTAAGACGATACGTAGCTCGGGAAAGGTTGCGTTTATTGAGCTTTCGGACGGTACCGTCATGAATACGCTACAGGTGGTGCTGTCAGGGGATAGCTTTGCCGCCTTTGATGAGATAAGCCGTCAAAACGTGGGAGCAGCGTTGACCGTTATAGGTAACGTGGTTTTAACCCCCGACGCTAAGCAGGCCTTCGAAGTCCACGCCACCGATATAACTGTTGAAGGTGCTTCTACTCCTGATTATCCACTGCAAAAGAAGCGTCACACGCTTGAATATCTCAGAACTATTGCGCACCTTCGTCCCAGAACTAATACATTTCAAGCGCTGTTTCGTGTCCGCTCGGAGCTTGCCCACGGCATACACCGTTTCTTTGCGGACAGAGGGTTTGTCTTCTGTCACAGCCCCATTATAACAGGCAGTGACTGCGAGGGCGCAGGGGAGATGTTCACTGTCACAACGCTTGACTTTGAAAACTATCCCAAACTTGAGAATGGAAAACCTGACTTCAGTAAAGACTACTTTGCAAAGCAAACAGGCCTTACCGTGTCGGGACAGCTACAGGCGGAGACCTTCTCGCAAGCTTTCACCAACACCTACACCTTTGGCCCGACATTCAGGGCGGAGAAGTCAAACACCTCACGCCACAGCTCGGAGTTTTGGATGATGGAGCCGGAGATATCTTTTGCTGACCTCGGTGATCTGATGGAGCTCGCCTCGGATATGGTGAAGTACCTGTTCAAAGAGGTGCTGAAGAACTGTCCGCAGGAGATGCAGTTCTTTAACGATTTCTATGATAAAGGCTTGATAGAGCGCCTTACAAAAATATCACAAAACGACTTTGCGCATATCACCTACACAGAAGCTATTGAGATACTGGAAAAGGTGAAAGATAGATTTACCTACCCCGTTTTCTGGGGGTGCGACCTACAGACCGAGCACGAGCGTTACCTCTGTGAAGAGCACTTTGCCGCACCGTGCTTTGTCACCGACTACCCCAAGGAGATAAAAGCGTTCTATATGCGTCTAAACGACGACGGCAAGACTGTTGCCGCCATGGATTTGCTTGTCCCGAGTGTGGGCGAAATAATGGGTGGCAGTCAGCGTGAAGAGCGTCTGGATGTACTAATTGAGAGCATGAAGCGCTTTGACATCAACCCCGACGACTACAGCTGGTACCTCGATCTACGCCGTTACGGCACTACAAAGCACGCAGGCTTCGGTCTCGGCTTTGAACGCCTTGTTATGTACACCACAGCAATGGCAAACATCAGAGACGTCATCCCATTCCCAAGAACGCCGGAAAGTGCTGAATTTTAGGACTCTCTACAAGACCGGCGTTGTAACGCACGGAGAGCGCTGAATTCTAAGACTCTCTACAAGACCGGAGTTGTAACGCACGGAAAGTGCTGAATTTTAGGACTCTCTACAAGACCGGCGTTGTAACGCACGGAGAGCGCTGAATTCTAAGTCTTTCTACAAGACCGGAGTTGTACGTTGCGATATACAGCAAAGCAATCCAAGAAACAAAAAGGTAAGCCCCGACCATATGTCGGTTGACAGTATTAAAGAAGAAAACAGGAGTGATAAACATGCAGGATTTTTCAAAGATGAGTGCAGAACAGTTATTGGAGCAGAAGAAGATAATAGCGGAGCAGTACAGCGAGTTTAAGGCGAGAAATCTTAAGCTTGATATGTCCAGAGGCAAGCCGGGCGCAGAACAGCTTGATCTTTCCCTGCCCATGCTTGACGCTGTAAGTTCCTCTGCGGTACTAAAGACAGAGAACGGTACAGATGTCCGTAACTACGGCGTACTTGACGGTATCGAAGAAGCAAAGGTGCTGTTTTCCGACCTTATTGACGTTGCCACAGACGAGATTATCATAATGGGCTCCTCGTCGCTTACAATTATGTTTGACACTGTTTCAAGAGCGATGAGTCACGGCGTGTTAGGCTCTGACCGTCCATGGAACAAAGAAGAAAAGGTCAAATTCCTCTGCCCAGTACCGGGGTATGACAGGCACTTCACCATCACCGAGTTTTTCGGCATAGAGATGATAAACATACCTATGGACGAAAATGGACCTGATATGGATATGGTAGAAAAGCTTGTGTCCTCCGACCCTGCTATAAAGGGTATCTGGTGTGTTCCTAAGTACTCCAATCCGTCGGGTGGTGTATACTCTGAGGAGGTTGTCAAGCGTTTTGCGGCGCTTAAACCTGCCGCTAAGGACTTCAGAATTTTCTGGGATAACGCCTACTGTGTGCATTACGTCTATAAGAATGTTGAGATAACAAACATACTGGAAGAGTGCAAGAAGAACGGTACAGAAGATATGGTGTTCATTTTCGGCTCCACTTCTAAGCTAACCTTCCCCGGCGCAGGTGTTGGATTCTTTGCGGCATCTAAGAACAATATAAACTTTGTCAAAAAGCAGATATCTGCACAGGCTATCGGCTGGGATAAGATAAACATGCTACGCCACGTCTACTTCTTTAAGAATAAGGACGGCGTACTGGCGCATATGGAGAACCATGCAAAGCTACTTCGCCCTCGTTTTGATGCTGTACTGAACACGTTTGAGAGCGAACTGGGCGGCAAAGGTCTGGGCACTTGGATAAAGGCAGACGGTGGTTACTTTATCACATATGTAGCGCCGAACGGCTGTGCTAAGCGCATTGTTGAACTCTGCAAAGAGGCGGGTGTCGTGCTGACAGGTGCAGGTGCAACCCACCCCTACGGCAAAGACCCTGACGACTCTATGATAAGAATAGCCCCCAGTTTCCCATCTGTTGAGGAACTGCAGACCGCTGTGTCGCTGTTCTGCATCTGTGTTAAGCTGGCGGCTGTCGAGAAATTTTTAGGCTAGTTTTAACACGCTCGGAATGTCCGTAAAGGAAGAGCGACATATTTGTTTTATCGGGTTTAATAAAAACGCTATACTATTACGACTAATCGGCAGTGGGTGACCTCTGCCGATTGTGTTCTTTTATAAAAGAGCATTTGAAAACAGCTTTGGCTGTGAAAATACTTAAAATGGGTGGTTTATTTTGGTTATTGATAATAAAAAGCTTAGACTGTTACTGCAAAATGTTCAGCAACCTGCGAGGTATGTCGGCGGTGAGCTTGGCTCAACGATAAAAGAGCCTACGGAGGGTGTACTGCGCTATGCCATGTGTTTCCCCGACCTTTACGAGATAGGTATGTCCCATCTCGGCATTAAGATACTGTATGCGGCGGCTAATAAGCGTGAAGATGTATGGTGCGAGCGCTTTTTTGCACCTGCTGAAGATATGCAAAACGCACTTGAGAAGTACAATATACCGCTTTTCTCGCTGGAAAGTTACACCCCACTGCACGGTTTTGACCTCATAGGTTTCACACTACAGTATGAGCTTACCTACACAACCATCTTAAACATGCTAAAGCTGGGCGGTGTACCGCTGAAAGCCTCAGATAGAGGAGAGAGCGACTCCGTCGTCATAGCAGGTGGCCCCTGTGCCTCCAACCCCGAGCCGCTTGCTGATTTTATCGACTTCTTTGTACTGGGGGACGGCGAAGCGGTCAGCGATAAAATATTCGACATAGTGTCCGAGTACAAGGCTAAAAGGATAACACGAGCTGAAATGCTTCAAAAGGTCTCTAAAATTGAGGGCGTATACGTGCCTTCTTTCTACGAAGTCAGCTACAGTGAGGGTGGAACAATCTCTGACATCTCATCTGTCGCAGACCACCCTGCCACAGTCCGTAAGACAGTTATGGGCGACCTTGACAGTACGTTTTTTCCAACGGAAATCCCGGTACCGCTTACAGGGACTGTCCACGACAGAGCAGTACTCGAGATATTCAGAGGTTGTGGACGTGGTTGTAGGTTTTGTCAGGCAGGGTACATCTACCGTCCTATAAGGGAGCGTTCACCGCAGAGACTTAACAGTCTGGCGAAGGACCTCTGTAAAAGCACAGGATATGACGAAATCAGCCTTTCTTCACTGTCCACAAGCGACTACACCGCACTCCCCGAGCTCCTAGACCTAATGACCGAGTGGACAGAACCCAAAAAGGTTAGCATATCACTGCCATCACTGCGTATTGACAACTTCTCGCCGGAACTGCTTGCAAAGGTAACGAAACTTCGCAAGCCGGGGCTGACATTTGCGCCTGAAGCAGGGACTGCACGTATGCGAGATGTTATTAACAAGAACATAACCGAGCAGGAAGTTATGGACGGTTGCCGTGCCGCTTTTGAGGGGGGATACAGCAACATAAAACTGTACTTTATGATGGGTCTACCCGAGGAAACTATGGAAGACATTGAGGGTATAGCAAACCTTGCTCAAAAGGTGGTGGAGTGCTACTTTGATACGCCAAAGGAACAGCGAGGTAAGAGCGTGTCTGTGACTATTAGCGTTGCCTGCTTTATACCTAAGCCGTTCACGCCGTTTCAGTTTGAACCACAGGACAGCCTGGAGCTTCTGCGAGAAAAACAGCGTCATCTCTTAAAGTCGGTGAAGTCTAAGAAGATATCGGTGAAGTACCACGACGCATATACAAGCATACTGGAAGCAGCACTGACCAGAGGTGACCGCAGGCTTGGAGCCGTCATTGCGAAAGCTCTGGAAAAGGGCAGCAAGCTTGACGGTTGGGCGGAGCATTTCTCGTGGCAAGCATGGGTGGACGCATTTGATGAATGTGGGCTATCTATGGAGTTTTATGCCAATAGACGGCGTGAGTATGACGAGATACTACCGTGGGAGCACCTCGACTACGGCGTGGACAAGCAGTATTTCGTAGAGGAGAGCAAGAAGAGCAAACAGGGTCTCACTACCCAGTTCTGCGCAGAGGGTTGTAACGGTTGCGGAGCAGACAAGCTGTGTCCCGAGGGTTGTAAATATCTTGCGGTTTAACAGAAGCGCAATGTCCAAAACATTGAGAGAGGAATACTGATTTTATGCAAAACATTCGTGTTTTCTTTAAAAAAGAGGGTAAGGCGGCGTATATCTCCCACCTTGACCTAATGCGTACCATGACCAGAGCGCTGAAAAAAGCCGAGATCCCTGTCTGGTACACGCAGGGCTTTAACCCTCATATATATTTGACATTTGCACTGCCGCTCAGCCTTGGCATGGAGAGTGTCTGCGAGAGCTTTGATACACGGCTTATGGAGCCGATGCCGTTTGATGAAGTGAAACAGCGCCTGAATAGCGTCATGCCGCATGGTTTGTCGGTGTATGATGTGGCGGAGCATGTCTCTAAGCCTACCGAGATAACGTATGCACGTTATGAGGTGGAGTTATATTCACCTGTGGTCGATTCGGGTACAGTGAATACGTCACTGACTGCTTTTTTTGATCGCCCCGAGATACCCGTTGAAAAGAAAAGCAAGAGCAAAATGCAGACAATCGACGTTAAACCGCATATAGAGATCATCAAATGTGAGCAGTCAGAGGACAGTGTCCTACTGGAAATGCTGACCAGTGCAGGCGGGACATTCAATTTAAATCCATCGGTGGTGTTTAAAGCGTTTGAAAAGGAACTGGGGGCTGAACTTGTAGCGCTCATAAAACGTACCGCTGTACTGGATAGTAGACGAAACGACTTTAAGTAAGGAGTGAATTTTCAATGAAGTACGTGTTTTTTAAAAAGGATAGCAGTAACCCTGAGGACATAGCGAAATTTGAACAGGCGCTCGCTATCCGCACTGCCGTGTTTATAGACGAGCAGAAATTCACTATAGAACTTGACGATACCGATGATATAGCTGTACATATGCTGGTTTATGACGGTGACACCCCCATAGCCACAGCTCGAGCGTTTGTGGACAATGGAAACCCACCGTACAGGTGGACGATAGGACGTGTCTGCGTAGGCACTAAGGCAAGGGGTACCGGCCTGGGACGTGTCATCATGGAACAGCTCGAGAAGCATATTGTAGACAGTTACGGCGCAACCGAATTTGTGCTGTCCGCTCAGTGTAGAGTAGAGGACTTTTACAAGAAGCTTGGTTACACTTCGTACGGAGAGGCGTATATGGATGAGCACTGTCCGCATATATCTATGGAAAAATTGCTGTAACAACCAACTTGTAGGGGGGCTCTGCTCTTGCTGTAATTTTACATGTTCAAATGTTTTTGGCAAGAGTAGAACCCTTGCCCTACGAGGAAGCGATAATAAAACCGTTTATTCCTAACGGCTATGGGTACAGCACAAAAAAACAAACAATCGCAGAAAATGTTTGTAAATTACACTGCTTTTGTGGTATGATAAGGTGATAACGTTTGAGTAGTAACATTTAAGCGTTTTCGCCTTATAATTTCGT
>CAYJIK010000004.1:46404-59754 GCA_964370205.1 uncultured Oscillospiraceae bacterium
GCACGGAAAGGAAGATAAAAATGAGAATACATAAATATCTGTCACAGCAGGGGGTTGCATCTCTACGCAAGGCAGAACAGATGATAGCGGCAGGACGAGTATTTGTAAACGGAAGAAAAGCCGCTATAGGACAGGATATAAACTCGAATCGTGATATTATTACCATAGACGGTGAGCGGATATCTACCGTGAAAAGGGTGGAATCGCACTACATACTTCTGTACAAGCCTCGTGGATACGTCACCACCATGTCCGACGAACTGGGTAGACGTTGCATAAGCGACCTTGTGGATGATATCCCTGCCCGTGTCTACCCGATAGGAAGACTTGACAGGGACAGTGAAGGTATGATACTGCTGACAAATGACGGCAACTTTGCAAACTACGTCATGCATCCTAAAAATGAGGTGGGCAAGACCTACCGTGTCACGATAGACGGCATTATCGAAGAGGATAAGCTGATAGCGCTTAGTACAGGCGTGCAACTTGAGGACGGCAAGACACTCCCGGCACGTGTTGAAGTGTTGGTGGAAGAGCCTAACAGAACAGTCCTTAGCATAACAATTCGTGAGGGGCGAAACCGCCAGATACGTCGTATGTGTGAAAAGCTGGGGCTGACTGTGGCAAGGCTAAAGCGTGTGTCTATTGGCCCTGTGCGGCTGGGTATGCTTAAGCCCGGCCAGTGGCGCAACCTGACAAAACAGGAGCTCATGCGCTTAAGAAAGTAGCGATATTACTCTTGCCACAAAAGGACGGCGACGTTTTGAAGTTCAGACACTTATAAAAGTTAGAATATATAAATGATTAAGATAGCTTTGTGATTATACATGAAAATGCAACCCCTAACGAAACGGTTTTGATTCTTAGGTGGTTTGACTTTCGTGTCAATTACAAAGTGGTTTAAATATACGTTGGAGGTTTGGCTATGGTACTCAGTATGACAGGCTTTGGCAGAGCGCAAAATACCGCTGAGCAAAAGCAGGATAATATAGCGATGAGCGGTGTGGAGATAACCGTGGAGGTGCGCTCGGTAAACCATCGGTATTTTGAGTTTGGTTGTAAGACAAGGGGCGGTCTCGGCTTTTTGGAAGAGCGACTGCGTGGTGTGGTGAAGGATAAACTTCACAGAGGTAAGGTTGACCTCTACTTGAGCATGAGTGGTAACTTCCAAAAGACAGACGTGAATGTCAACGAACAGCTGGCACGTTCATATGTCACAGCACTTAGAGAACTATCCACCGAACTTGGCATAGCAGACGATCTATCTGTAAGCGCACTTACACGCCTTCCTGACCTATTTGCATTTAACCAGTCCACTCCGCAGGAAGATGAACTGTGGGCGGTGGTGGAGCCTGTTGTGAACGAAGCGGTGGAAAAGCTTTGTGATATGCGTAGAAGCGAGGGTGAAAGGCTCAGAGCCGACCTTGAAGAACGTCTTTTGTCGGTTGTGAGCCTTACAGAGCAGGTGGAACAGCACTACCCTGAAATACTGGAGCGACACAGGGCACGTCTACTGGAAAAGATGAAGTCGGTACTGGAGGACAGGGACGTAGACGAGCAACGTCTTATGACAGAAGTGGCATTGTTTGCGGACAGGACAGCAGTGGACGAGGAACTTGTAAGACTGGGGAGCCACGTTCGCCAATTTTCCGAGTTTATGGAAAGTGATGAAGCGATAGGAAGGCGACTGGACTTTCTGATACAGGAGATGAACCGAGAGGTGAACACCATAGGCTCTAAGGTGCAGGACGTGAACGTGTCTAAGCTTGTGCTGGAACTGAAGGCACAGCTTGAAAAGATACGTGAGCAGGTGCAGAATATAGAGTAGGGCTAAGACCGGTGAGTGTCCATTAAAACTAAGGGTGCGGTGTTTACCCACCGGAAAGGCAGATGGAATGTCCATAAAATTTTTAAATATTGGTTTTGGAAACATGGTAGCGGTCGGGAGGATTATCGCAATAGTCAGCCCTGAATCTGCTCCGATAAAGCGTATAATTCAGGACGCTAGGGACAGAGGTGTGCTGATTGACGCTACGTACGGCAGAAGGACAAGAGCGGTTATCATAACCGATTCAGAGCATGTGGTACTGTCAGCGGTACTACCCGAGACAGTGGCAGCACGTATGACGGGTGACGCAGAGGACGACAACGACGATATCGACGAAGCAGAGTAATAGTTTAGACAGAGGGGAAAGGGTTGATACAATGGCAGGCAGATTGGTAGTATATTCAGGGCCTTCGGGAGTTGGCAAGGGGACTATACTGGAGGAAGTACTGAAAGATGAGCGGTATGTAATTTCGGTGTCTACCACCACGAGAAAACCTCGAGTGGGTGAGGTCGAAGGTGAAAGCTACTACTTTGTGAGTAAAGAGGAGTTTCTAAGTCGTGTGGAAGAGGGCGAGTTTTTAGAATACGCCACCTTTAGCGATAACATGTACGGCACATCCAAGTCTTTCGTGGAGAGCAAACTTGCGAAGGGGTATAATGTCATACTCGAGATAGAAGTGGACGGTGCTATGCAGGTTAAGAAGAGCTTCCCCGAGGCGTACTTACTGTTTATCATGCCACCTTCTATAGACGATTTGCGACACAGGTTGGAACTGCGGAACACCGATAGTCCTGAAAGTATAGAGCTTAGGCTAAAAACAGCCACAACGGAAATTGAAATGTCTAAGCATTATGACAGCATAGTAGTGAATGATGATTTGGAAAAGGCTATAATCGAGGTAAAACAGCTTTTAAATAAATATTGTGGAGGTAGTATATAATGGCTAAATCAGATAACAGAGATGGACTTCGTAACGATAACGGATACTACAGTTTGGTGGTAGAGGTTGCTAAAAAGGCGAGGGAAATAGCGGAAGACGCCGAGGAGCAGAATATTATACTTGACAAGAAGCCTGTTAAATTGGCGATTGAAGCACTGCTTGAAGAGCAACAGCCGAAACCCGAATTTGACGATGAAGACGAAGAGTATGAAGACGATGAAGCAGAAGAGGCGGAAGAGACAGTATAGTTGTGAGTAATTATATAGCGTCGGTGGTGATAAAAGGGGCTACCCCTGCGTTTGATAGGGAGTTTGACTACCTGTGTGACGAAAGTGTACAGGTGGGTATGCGTGTGTACGTACCGTTTGGGCGTGGAAACACTCGCAAACTTGCTATAGTGGTGGCACGAAGGGGCGTACAGGAGGGGGACACCGCAGACGGCATTAAGTCTGTCCTGCATGTGAGTGACAGCCGTTCACTTTTAACGGAGGAGGCTGTCCTGCTGTCCCGTGACATATCAGAGCGGTACTTTTGTTCACGCTTTGAGGCAGCACGTCTGTTTTTGCCCCCCGGCACTGACGGCGACACCGTAGTGGGCTATCTGGCGGTGACCGTTAAAAAGCTCCCTGACCTCAATGAAGATCAGCTACTGCTCTACAAGACGCTAAAGAGAAAGCGACTTCCGATGACAGCGGACAAGCTGTGTGCAGAAGCAAACTGTACCGAGGAGACGCTGGAAGAACTTGTCTCACAGGGGCTTGCTGTTAAAGGTAGTGTCGTGAAACGAGGCCAGTCGGACGATCGTTTAACGGTAGTGCGCCTTTTAAAAGAGGACTTCAAGCTACCAAAGTCACAAAACAGCCGTGACATACTGGAGTATCTAAGCGCACAGGGCGAGGCGACAATGGCTGAACTTGCCTATCAGTTTGATAGTGCAAAGGCAACTGTAAACACGCTGAAAAAGCAGGGGTTTGTCGAGCTTTTTGTGGAGTCTGCGAGCGAAGCAGTCACTGTGTCCGAAACCAAAACTGACGATATAGTGCTAAATGAAGGGCAAAAGCGAGCTTATGAGGAACTCTCCAAAGGCATCGGTGAGTTTTCCTGTACACTGCTGTACGGCGTGACGGGTAGTGGTAAGACGGAGGTGTTTATACGGCTTATCGCTGAAGTGCTGAGCAGGGGCAAACAGGTGGCTGTGCTTGTGCCGGAGATTTCGCTAACACCGCAGACCGCCGCTGTACTGTCCTCACGGTTTGACGGTTTGGTCTCAGTGCTACATTCGGGGCTGTCACCGACAGAGCGACGAGAGCAGTGGCGAAGGATAGCGGACGGTGAGAGCAAAATAGTAATGGGCACACGCTCCGCTATATTTGCACCGTTTACAGCACTTGGGCTTGTCGTTATAGACGAGGAACAGTCGGACAGCTACATATCGCAGTCGTCACCACGCTTTAGCGCTAAGGAAGTTGCGACCATGCGGTGCAGATACCACAGTGCACCGTTACTGCTTGCGTCCGCTACACCGTCTGTGGAGAGTTACCACGCTGCAAGCACAGGTAGGTTTAACCTAGTAGAACTCACCGAGCGGTACAGCAAATCAGGGTTACCGCAGGTTATAACTGTGGACATGCGAGAAGCTCCGCTTGCAGGTGATTCGACTGTGGTAAGTGAAGTGCTGTACGAAGCACTGAAGTCCACACTGGGGCGTAAAGAACAGGCAATACTACTACTGAACAGGCGAGGTTACAACACGCTTGTAAAGTGCTCAAACTGCGGTAGTGTGGTGGAGTGTCCCTCCTGTAGCGTGCCGATGAGTTTGCACCGCAAAAACGGTAGGCTGGTATGCCACTACTGCGGACGTACCGACAGCGAGCCCTCCTCCTGTCCCTCTTGCACCAGCGAACTCATGCGGTTTACCGGTGTGGGGACACAGCGAGTGGAGGAGGAGCTTAAAGCACTGTTCCCGAACGCAGGTATACTTCGCCTTGACACTGACACAACCCTAGCAAGACATTCACACAGGCGACATATGGACAGCTTTTTAAAGCACGAATACGATATTCTCATAGGCACTCAGATGGTGTCCAAAGGATTAAACTTCCCCGACGTTACCCTTGTAGGCGTACTTAGCGCCGACCAATCGCTGTACACCGACGATTTTCGCAGTTACGAGCGGACATTTTCGCTCATAACACAGGTGGTGGGCAGAAGCGGTAGAGCAGAGCGCCCGGGGAAAGCGTATATACAGACATTTATCCCCGAAAACCCCATAATAAAGTGGGCGGCAGGGCAGGACTATCCCTCCTTTTTCGGTGAGGAACTAGCGTTTAGGCGTGTCGGTATCTACCCGCCCTATTGTCAGCTATACGCCTTTGTATTCTCCCATGAGGTGGAGAGTACAGTACGCAGCTGCGCTAGAGAATTCTCCGCCATGCTGATAGACAGCATCCAAAGCCGTTACAGCGATCAACCCTTTCACGTGCTTAATATATCAGAAATGCCACTGTTTAAAATGGCAGGGCGCTTCAGAATGCGCATAATAGTGAAGGCAAGGGCAGGGAGTGCGACAAAGGAATTGTTTAGCGAGCTGTGGAGGCGTTATCACAACGGTAAATTTGAAGCAAACCTGCAGATAAGCAAGCTTTAGTGGCGCTTTTGTTGGTGTTTGCATAATATTATATAGAATATTAACGCTTTGACTGTAGCCCTTATGGGCAGATAGAAAGGAATTTACGATATATGGCTATTAGAAACATAAGGCAGTACGGTGATCCGTTACTTAATAAGATATCACGCCCTGTAGACAAGTTTGACGAGCGACTGGCAGTACTGCTTGACGATATGTTTGAGACCATGACCAAAGCGGACGGTGTAGGTATCGCCGCACCGCAGGTAGGCATACTACGCCGAGCGGTCATCGTGGACATCGGAGAAGGGCTTCATGAATTCATCAATCCGGAAATAGTGGAGCAGAGCGAGGATATCGACTACGGTCAAGAGGGGTGTCTTTCCTCCCCCGGGGAGCTTGGTGAGGTTGGCAGACCTAAGAACATTACTGTAAAGGCGTATAATAGGCATGGTGAGGAGTTCACGCTTTCGGCGGAGGACTTTTTTGCGCGTGCTATATGCCATGAGATAGACCACCTAAACGGCATACTGTTCCAAGACATTGCAGTAGCGATGTACGACCCTGAAGATGAGGCCGAAGAAGAACCTCAGCAGATGTCACCTGCCGATAGGAAAAGTAAAAAGGGGTAAGAGTGCTTTGGTGGTAAGGTATTAAGCGATTGTTTACAATAATACCCCAAAATATGCATTTATCTTGTCTTGCTTTTGGGGTATAATACAGTATATATCGGTAAAAACAGCCGAGGGAGGTAGCGGTGAGAGTTGTGTTTATGGGTACGCCGTCTATAGCGGCGGACTGCCTTAAAAAGCTAATTGACGAGCGGTTTGATGTTGTCGGAGTTCTGTGCCAACCGGACAGGCCGTCCGGCAGAGGGCATAAGGTTACCGCCTGTGCTGTGAAAGAGCTTGCGGTAGCGCACGGTATACCTGTGTGTCAGCCGGAGAGACTGAAAAAAGACATCGAGGCACAGACGTTTATAGCGAACCTAAAACCTGACGTGTTAGCAGTGGTTGCCTACGGTCAGCTACTACCAAAGTCGGTTTTGGATATCGCTCCGCTCGGTGCTGTAAATATGCACGCATCACTACTGCCAAAGTATCGTGGTGCGGCACCTGTACAGTGGGCCATCATAAACGGAGAAACTGTCACAGGGGTGACGACAATGCTGATGGATAAAGGTATGGACACGGGGGACATGCTTATAAAGCGTGAACTTGATATATGCCCACAGGAAACAGCTGCTACGCTGTTTGAGCGAGTGTCTGCGCTGGGAGCTGAATGCCTTGCTGACACGTTACACGCACTGGGAAGAGGGGGGCTAACCCCTACACCGCAGGACAATAGCGAAGCGACCTACGCTCCCATGCTCACAAAAGAGGACGGACTGGTGGACTTTTCGTCCGATGCAGACACATTGGACAGGCGTATACGAGGGGTAACCCCTTCGCCGTCCGCCTACTGCTATTTTGATGATAAAGTGTTGAAAATCTACCGTGCAGAACTTAGCGAACTTAGCGGTGGAGTTGGTATCCTTTTAAGCGATAAAGAATTCATTGTGGGCACGGCTAACGGCTCGCTAAATCTGTTGGAGGTTGCGCTTGCCGGGTCTAAGAGGGTGAGCGGTAGTGACTTCATAAGAGGAAGACGACTGAAAAAGGGCGATAATCTCTTTTAGATGTAATTTTCAGAGAGAGGACAGTTTTTATGTTTTACTATGACTATTATTATTTTATATTGGTGATACCTGCGTTACTACTCGGGATGCTTGCGCAGTATAACGTAAATTCTACGTTTAATAAGTACAGCGAAAGACTAAGCAGACGAGGGCTTACAGGTGCAGAGGTAGCACGGAAGATTCTCGACGACAACGGACTGCGTAGTATTGCGGTGACGAGTGTCTCGGGCAAGCTTACAGACCACTACGACCCGACAAGCGGCACAATACGCCTCTCCTCCGAAGTGTACGGCTCTACGTCCATTGCGGCGATAGGAGTAGCGGCACACGAGGCAGGTCACGCAATCCAATACTCCACCGACTACACTCCGATAGTAGTCCGAAACGCAATAGTGCCTGTGGTGAACATTGGCTCTAAACTGTATCTTCCGCTTATACTTTTGGGCTTTTTCTTTTCATTTGGTCCGCTTATAACACTGGGCATACTTGCCTTTTCACTGATTGCACTGTTCCAACTTGTTACACTTCCTGTTGAATTTGACGCCAGTAAGCGTGCTTTAGCCACACTTGACAACAACTTTATCCTGGAAGGCGACGAGATTGTCAGCGCAAGAAAAGTACTGAATGCGGCGGCCATGACCTATGTAGCGGCGCTGATAGCGTCCCTTGCACAGCTACTGAGGTTGGTACTTCTCTTTGCACGGCGCAGAGATTAACGATAAATTAGCTAAGGGAGTGTGCAGATGAACACAGTCAACCCACGTAAAAAGGCGGTGGAGCTTCTTCTTCGAGTGGAGAATGACGGCAGCTATTCGCAAATAGTGCTGAACAACGCCATAAAAGACAACGACAAGTCAATATCTGCGCAGGACAGAGCATTTTTAACAGCGCTTTTCTACGGCACATTGTCACGGCAGATAACGCTTGACCATATCATAAACACGCTTTGTAAGCATAAGCTGTCCAAAAAGTTACGCATACTGCTCCGCACCGCATTCTATCAACTGTTGTATATGGACACTGTCCCCGACAGTGCCGCAGTTAACGAGACGGTAAAGCTTGCACGCTCCATGAAGACAGGCGGCGAGGGGCTAACAAACGCCGTACTGCGGGCGTTTATACGAAACGGGAAGCAAACCACCCTACCAAGCACGTTAACAGAACGGCTATCGGTGGAATACTCCTGCCCCGTAGAACTTGTAGACAGCCTTGTTAAGTGGTACGGCGAGGAAACCGCCATCGACATATTAAAACACACCCTCACACCGCCCACCACATACATACGTGTAAACACAGCTAAGACCACGGTGGAAAAGCTGATACAAGCACTGAACTCACAGGGTGTTATGGTGGAAAAAACCACGCTTGAGGGTTGCCTGAAGCATGTTTCGGGCAGATTGATTGACAGTATACAACACCGTGACGGTCACTTCCATGTGCAGGATATACACAGTCAGCAAGCGGCGGTGGCATTGTCACCGCATGACAGCGAGCGTGTGCTAGACCTATGCGCCGCACCTGGGTCTAAGAGCTTTTTGATGTCACAACTTTTGGGTGAAGGTGGCGAAGTTGTCGCTGCGGACATCTCGGAAAGCCGCCTTTCATTGGTTGAGGAAGGCATAAAACGGCTGGGACTGAAAAACGTAACGGTGAAGCGAGGCGACGCTACCGTGTTTGACAGCTCCCTTGGTATGTTTGAAGCGATACTATGCGACCTACCCTGTTCCGGACTTGGCGTGATAAACCGAAAGCCCGAGATAAAATATAAGCCCATGAACTTTGATGAGCTATGTGGACTTCAGTATAAAATACTGAAAAATGCTTCACAATATCTACGACAGGGCGGTAGAATGGTCTACTCCACATGTACGATAAACCCCGACGAAAATGACGGCGTACTTGACAGATTTCTGAACAGTCACCTCGAATTTTCCGTAGTTAGCAGAAAACAGTACCTGCCGGGGGACGGTGGTAGCGGTTTTTATGTGGCGGTTTTGACAAAAAAGTAGAAGAACACAAAAGGAGGGCGAGTGACCTTGGTAAACAGTAGAGCTGACATAAAATCAATGAGCTTGCCCGAACTCTCCGCTTTTTTAGAGGGACTGGGTGAAAAGCCGTTTAGAGCAAAGCAGATATTCTCTGCACTGCACAGACGACAGGTAGCCACATTCGGCGACATGACCGACCTTTCCGCTACATTACGCACTAAACTTGAGGAGACAGCCACCACCACACTACTGACCCCGATAAAGGTGCAAACCTCGTCGGACGGAACGGTGAAAATCCTGTACCGCCTTGAAGATGACAACAGTATAGAAACGGTGTTTATGAAGCACCGCCACGGCAACTCGATCTGCATATCAAGTCAAGTAGGATGTGCAATGGGCTGTACGTTTTGTGCCTCGACAAAGGGTGGTAGGGTGCGAAACCTAACGGCAGGGGAGATGTTAGAGCAGATATACTGCACAGCCCGAACTACAGGGGAGAAGATAAACTCGATAGTGGTGATGGGCATAGGTGAGCCACTGGACAACTACGATAACATTGTGAGATTTCTAGAGCTTATACATCATAAGGACGGCTTTAACATGAGCCACAGGCATATTTCGCTGTCCACTTGTGGACTGTGTGACAGAATAGACGAGCTGGCAGACCTTAAACTGGGGGTGACGCTCTCTATATCACTGCACAGCCCTTATGACGATGTACGTAGCGAGATAATGCCGATAAACAAACGCTTTCCACTGCAAAGGCTTATGGAGAGCTGTAAAGCGTATTTCGCCAAGACAGGCAGACGAATTTCCTATGAATACACACTAATTGGGTCTGTAAATGACCGAGCAGAGGATGCACGAGCGCTACTTAAACTGTTAAAAGGGCAAAACGCCCATGTAAACCTGATAATGCTTAACACTGTAGATGATACACTCAGCCGAAGCAGTAGAAAGTCGGTTGAAATGTTTACCGATATACTTAAAAAAGGTGGTCTCAGTGTCACGCTTAGGCGTGAACTGGGTGGAGATATAGATGCCGCTTGCGGACAACTGCGAGCAGGTGGAAACGATAGGGTGAGTTCTCTTAAGTAAACACGCCCGTAATGTGTAATTTTGATCAAATTTGATGATAGAACCATTGTAAAATAATACCCTTTAATAACGAGAAGACAGTTCGGCGATTTGCACATGGAGGGGTCGAAGAATTTTTAATAGCGACAAAAGTGCTGTGGCAAGGAAGCACTCCACTGTAAGGTTCATGCCTTGTAAAGTGGGGTGATGTAGTGCAGAGCTTTTGTCTAAATTAAAAACGTTTGCTTTAAAGAACTTACCCTACATAGGGCTGACTGAAAACGCACAGCGTGGGAGGTAAACATAATGCGGATAATAGGGGAAACCCATGTAGGGCTTAGACGTCCTAACAATCAAGATAGCTTTTCGGTGAATGATATAGGATATGCCGCAGTAGGTATAGTCTGCGACGGTATGGGCGGCGCAAACGGTGGTGACATAGCCAGTTCCATGGCGGTGGACATCATAACAAGCGCTGTACTTCGTGACCTGAAAGAAGGTTACGGAGAAACATCGGTAGCGGCGGTGCTTGCTTCAGCGGTTTCCGTTGCTAACACGCTTGTACATGAGCGAGCGCAGGAAGAAACAGAGCTACACGGTATGGGCAGCACAGTTATAGCGGCGGTGGTTAAAGAGGACTTGTTGGTACTGGCCCACGCAGGGGACAGTAGGGTGTATATCTACCGTGACGGCGAACTTCATCAAGTGACCACCGACCACACCATGGCACAGGAGCTTGTGAACATAGGTGAGATAACAGCTGAGATGGCAGAAACTCACAACACACGGCATGTGCTTACAAGGTCGCTGGGGACTACAAAAGAACTACGCCTTGATACGGTAAGCCACACTCTAATGCCGGGGGATATTGTACTCCTCTGCTCCGACGGGCTTTACAACTTTGTAGACTCGGGAACCATGACCGAACTTGTGGTAAAATGCCATAACGAACAAACCACCACCCCACTTGTAGAGAAAGCCCTTGAAGGCGGTGGAGGCGATAACGTGACGGTAGTGTTAATATCACAAGGTGAAGCAGTAGAATAATGACGCAGTGGACAGAAGTGTTTCATTGTTAGGTTTAACAGTGGGGGATCCCTACTAAGAGTGTCTTAGAAGGCACAAACGCTATTCTACATGGAATACAAGAAGAACTACCCGATCAAAACGTTTTTCGTCGGGGCAGAAGAAGGATGGACATAGGTATGGATAGTTATATAGGAAAAAGGTTGGACGGACGCTACCATATAACCGATCTAGTCGGTGTAGGGGGCATGGCTAACGTATACAAAGCAACTGACATTATTGACGGTAAGACAGTAGCGGTGAAGATACTGCGTGAGGAGTTTTACGACAACGAAGACCTTCTGCGCCGCTTTAAAAACGAGTCAAAGGCGATAGCGGTGCTGTCCCACCCGAACATTATAAAGGTGTATGACGTCAGCTTTGCAGGGCATATGCAGTCGATAGTCATGGAATACATCGACGGTATCACCCTAAAGGAGTATATCGAAGGAAAAGGCGTGTTAAGCTGGGAGGAAACCGCAGAGTTTACTTTACAGATATTAAAGGCACTACAACACGCTCATGACAAGGGTATAGTCCACCGTGATGTAAAGCCGCAGAATGTCATGCTGCTAAGCGACGGTACTGTTAAGATAACAGACTTCGGCATTGCACGCTTTGCACGTAGCGAAAACCGCACTATAACGGATAAAGCCATCGGTACTGTCCACTATATAAGCCCCGAACAAGCTAGAGGTGGCGACACTGACCAACGCACCGACCTCTACTCTGTTGGCGTGATGATGTATGAGATGCTGACGGGGAGGTTACCGTTTGAAGCGGAGTCGGCTGTGTCGGTGGCACTGAAGCAGATAGAACTTGTAGCCACCGCACCAAGCGAGATAAATCCGAATATCCCCGAGATGATGGAACACATAGTGCTAAAAGCGATGGAAAAAAACCTGTCAGCACGCTACCAGTCGGCGGCACTGATGCTGAGAGATTTGCACACGTTTTTAGAAGACCCATCACAGGGAGATACTACAGTGAAGCGAAACAATAACGGTAATCGCAGTAAATCCAAAAGTACCAAGAAAAAGCAAAAACAACATGTAGAGCCGGAGCGCACCACGTCAGTAATACCGATACTAATGGGTGTGACAGCCGCATTTGTGCTGGTGACCGGCATATTCATCGCAAGTATGATGTATATAAACGATCCATTTGCACCTGTCCAGGACACGATAGTCCCCGACCTTATCGGTAAGGACTACGAGTCGATAAGAACAGCACAGGAGTATGAAGACTTTGAGCTGGTGGTGGAAACAAGCGAATACAACGACCTTTACGAAAAAGGTGAAGTATTTTATCAATCGCCAAAAAACGGTATAACCGCAAAGGTTGGCTCTACCATCACGATACGAGTGTCAAACGGTACCGAAATGGTGACGATACCGTCTGTTGAAGGTCTGGACGACAACGCCGCGTTTTCCGAACTTGCTAAGGCAGAACTGAGGTACACCGAGGCAAGTATGCACTCCGACCACGCCCCGGGTACTGTAATTTCCATAGAACCGGCACAGGGGACACAAGTACCTGTAGGATCTGAGGTGAGGTTGACAATAAGTTTGGGTGCACAAAACTTGATGGTGCCTGTCCCTGATATAACAGGGCTCTCACGTGAACAGGCAAGATTGGCGCTTGAAGGATATCAGCTTAACCTAGGCGGCGTGAGCTACAGAACGTCTGACGGGGAGAAGGACATGGTACTGGAGCAAAGCCCCGCACCGAACTCGCAAGTAGCGGTGGGTAGCTATATAAACATTGTGGTGTCGAGTGGAGAGGAGGGCGAGCCCACTCCTTCTGACGTGACATTAGCGATTTCCCTGCCCAAGGAAGAGCGTACTGTAAAAATAGCACTTTTGGTGGATAACGTAGCTATACTGGAGGAGTTTGTGTCGCCGTCCGAGATGGACGTGTGGCGCCCGACCATCAACGGCAGCGGCGTGCGAACTGTCCGAGTTATGTATGATAACGTGCTGTTCCAGTCTTATTTGGTGGACTTCTCAAATAGAAGCTACACCCTTATAGAAGATAACAGTGCAGATTTTGCGTAGAACCAGCTAGAACAGAGAACGTAATACCTGACTATAGATGGGGCTGTGACGAAATTGTAATAATGCACAAAACTTGTAGGGGCGAACCTG
>CAYJIK010000005.1:0-9590 GCA_964370205.1 uncultured Oscillospiraceae bacterium
GGGGTGGGGGGTTGGGTGCCCGACCAATCCAAAACGGGGGGGCCCCGGGGGAAATTTTGGTTTGTTTTTTGGGGGGGGGTGGGCGGTCTCATCTCACTCGGCAACTGCTTTCAAAAAGTGGTGCATCAACATTTGCGTTAAATCAAGCCATGTTGGGACAAAATTTCTATTGTAGTATGTGGGCTTTGCCAAAAGCACACAGATGTTATTCCGGTTGTAAGAGGGACGATGAGGAAAGTTCTCATCACTTATATAAATGCTCAGGGGATTTTTGCACAAAACGAAAAAGGGGCTGTGACGAAATTGCAATAATGCACAAAATTTGTAGGGGCGAACCTGTGTGTTCGCCCGAAACTAATGGTAAAAACCACGGTTTCGGGCGGTCACACAGGACCGCCCCTACAAGGTTTCGTCAAATTACGAAACTAATTTTATTTCGTCACAGACCCTCTGCTTAGTAATATTGATATCCAAATATCTTACAGTATAGAGAACTGAACTGTTAGCATTACGAACACGATGGACACGATGGAAAGTAGCTTGATAAGGATGTTGATAGCAGGGCCGGAAGTGTCCTTGAAGGGGTCACCTACTGTGTCGCCGACGACTGCTGCCTTATGGTTGTCGCTACCCTTGCCGCCTAGGTTGCCACGCTCGATGTACTTCTTAGCGTTGTCCCAAGCGCCGCCGGAGTTAGCCATCATGATAGCTAGGATAAATCCTGCAACTGTAGAACCTGCAAGCATACCTGTAACGCCATTTACGCCAAGTAGCAGACCAACTACGATCGGCACTACGATAGCAAGTACCGCAGGAGCTACTATTTCCTTCTGTGCGGACTTTGTACAAAGGTCAACACAAGCCTTGTAGTCCGGCTCTGCTGTGCCTTCCATCAGACCCTTTATTTCACGGAACTGACGGCGTACTTCAGTAACGATGGACTGTGCGGCACGGCCAACGGAGTCCATTGTCATAGCTGCGAATATAAACGGTAGAACCGCACCGATAAATATACCTGTAAGAACGGTGGGGTTTGTGATGTCTAGGTTGAACACGAAGTCGGGGTCTATGATGTTTACCTGCTCAACATAAGCGGCAATCAGCGCAAGAGCTGTAAGAGCGGCAGAACCGATAGCAAATCCCTTACCTGTTGCGGCTGTTGTGTTACCGAGTGAGTCAAGTGCGTCTGTACGCTCACGAACTTCGGGAGCCATGTGTGCCATTTCAGCGATACCACCGGCGTTATCGGCAACAGGGCCATAAGCGTCGGTCGCAAGTGTGATGCCCAGTGTAGAAAGCATACCAACCGCCGCAAGGCTTATGCCGAACAGACCTGCTGTAGCACTCGCCATACCGCCTGAAGCTACAAAGCTAGCCATAACTGCGGCACATACGATAACAACAGGGATAGCGGTGGACATCATGCCAAGGGACAGACCGCTGATGATGATGGTAGCGGAACCTGTCTCGGAACTGCTTGCAAGCTTCTGTGTGGGCTTGTAGCTGTCCGAGGTGTAGTACTCGGTGAAGTAGCCTATGAGGTTACCTGCAAGTAGACCGAACAGTATCGAGTAGAAAAGACCCATCTGCTCGCCGCCGAATACGTAGTTGATTACGAAGTAGGACGCAACCGCAACTATCGCACTGGAGATGTATGTTCCACGTCTCAGTGTGCCCAGCAGTGAAAGCTGGCTTGCGTTTTCTTTTGTCTTGATAAACAGTGAACCGATGATAGAAGCGAATATACCGATAGCGGAAATAACCATCGGCACAGCCATACCCTCAAAGCCGAAGCCTGCGGATACAGCCAGAGCACATGCAGAAAGTCTTGCACCTGCGTAGGACTCGTAAAGGTCAGCGCCCATACCAGCAACGTCACCAACGTTGTCACCAACATTGTCAGCGATAACAGCAGGGTTTCTTGGGTCATCTTCCGGTATGCCTGCTTCAACCTTACCAACAAGGTCAGCACCGACGTCCGCCGCCTTAGTAAAGATACCACCACCGACACGAGCAAACAGCGCCATAGCGGAAGCACCCATACCAAAAGTAAGCATTGCGGAGGATATAGCGACAGCCTGCTCAGCTTCGGGCAGTGCGCCGTAGTAGAACTTCAGGAAGTAGTACCACAGGGACATGTCCAACAGGCCAAGACCAACAACGGTAAAGCCCATAACAGCACCTGCGGAGAACGCAACCTTCAGACCTGTATTAAGGCTCTGGCTGGCGGCGTTTGCGGTTCTTGCGTTAGCGGAGGTAGCAATTCTCATGCCGAAAAATCCTGACAGTGCCGAGAACAGACCACCTGTGATAAACGCAACAGGTGTGAACATGTTCACGAAATTAAACACTGCGAGCACTACGAGTACTATTGTCATAACGACAAAGAACTGCGCAACGCCCATGTACTGACGCTTCAGGTAGGCGTTAGCACCTGTGCGGATGGAGAGGGCTATTTTCTTCATTGTGTCGGTACCCTCACTCACCGCCATAACACGCCTTGAAAGTACAAGTGCGTAAACTATCGCAGCAACCGCCGCAATGGGGGTAAGAAATATTAGATCCATTGTTTGTTTTACACTCCTTCGATGTAGTTTTTGTGTAATATTTGCTCATAAAACACTAACAAAATATACAAACATATTATGTTATTTTTCATTATTTGTCAAGTGAAAAGTAGTTATTCTGTCTATTTTGACAATAGTTATATATCGTAGCAGACAATGAGGTGGGGTTTTGTCCATACTATATATAAATATGCACCTTCTGAAAGCACTACAATGCGTTTACCATATCATGTGCGTCTTATCTAGGGCGACAATGGACAATAGGCCGGAGTCATAAGAGCGGTACGCATATAATGAGTACCCTACAGATGTTCTGTTTCCTACATATAATTTGATATATCACCCAATCCCCTCATTCTGAAACAGACCGAAAGACAGTGGACTTTCCATATATAGTGTAATTTCATCGACATTTTGCTATATGATATCTTATTATTAACTACGAACACAGTCCTTTTTATATTGCCATACCACCTAAAACAATATATAATCATAATATTGCAAGGTTCACTCGAACTAAGCCAATTTCATCTGTATTGAAAGGACAAAACACAAATGAAGCAACTTTTAGACATCTACTTCACATTTATGCGTGTGGGGGGATTTACGTTTGGTGGCGGTTACGCCATGTTGCCCATGCTCACTAAAGAGGTGGTGGAGAAGAAAAAGTGGATCACCTCGGAGGAGCTGCTTGACTACTACACTGTGTCGCAGTGTATACCGGGGATTATCGCCGTTAATACCGCCACTTTCGTCGGCAACAGGGTGCGTGGCACACTTGGTGGATTTATGGGGGCGGCAGGGATGGTTACGCCGTCCATTGTTATTATCACGATTGTGGCGATGTTTTTGCAGAGCATCATGGATATACCGCTGGTTGAGAGCGCTTTTGCAGGGGTGCGTGTGGCGGTAGCGGCACTGGTTTTGGGGGCTGTTATAAAGCTGTGGAACAAGAGTGTGAAGGACATTTTCACCACTGTTGTGTTTCTGCTTACGTTTATCGTGCAGATAGTGTTTGCGATAAACCCTGTGTTTGCTATCGTTACCGCCGCTGTCAGCGGTATTGTCTATAAGAACCTTATACTAAAGGAGGGAACTTAGTATGACTACATTTTGGTTGATGGTATATGAATTTATGAAGCTCGGCTTATTCGCCGTGGGTGGCGGACTGGTCGCACTGCCGTTTTTGCAGAATATGGCGCTTACCTATGGTTGGTTTGACAGTGCCATGCTCGCTGACATGGTTGCGGTGTCCGAGTCTACACCGGGGCCTATCGGCATAAACATGGCGACATATGTCGGGTTCTCGATGGAGGGGGTCGTAGGAGGTGTCGCCGCTTCGGTGGCAATGCTGACTGCGCCGTTTATCATAGCGATGGTTGTATTCCGCGTGCTGGATACTTTCAAGGAAAACAAATACGTCAAAGCCGCTTTTTACAGCATCCGCCCTGCCGTTACAGCCCTCATAGCCTACGCTGGGGTAAGCCTTTTGGGATATGCACTTTTCAGCACAGCGGAGCCGCTCACCTTTGAGAACTTCCTCGTGCTGTTAAAACCTGCCGCTGTCGGGCTTGGAGTGGTACTGTTTGCGCTACATATGCGCTTTAAGAAGTGGCACCCTGCGATACTTATAGGTATGGGGGCACTTGGAGGGATTGTGCTTGGGCTTTAGTCCGCAGATCTCGGCGGTGTGCGTAGCCACTTCTTATCTAAACGATAAATGAACATTGACTGCGGGCGGCCGATAACCACCCCTACAGAGATTGGCTCATCAAGAAAGGCGGTAACTTCATGACAGAAAAACTACTGAAAAAAGAGTGGCTTCGCCTACTGAAGCAGGAAAACCTCTACATAAAAAAGAACTCCTCAAAGCCACCGTCAAGACTTGACGAAATGCTCACCGAAAAGCTCCCTGAAAAAGCGATAACTGCGCTTGAAACAGCATTTGCAAAGTCGCTTCTTCTGGCACTCACCAAGGGAACGTCCACCATCGAAAAGAGTTATAAAAAGGACGAAATAGTGCTCCGCCACAAGCTAAACCTATATGCGCTTGACCTGAAAGAGGACAAAAAGCGCATAAAAGCGTTTGAAAAAGGGGCAAAGTCGGCAAAGTTTGGGAACGTGCTGTTGTCGGGTGTTAAAGGTCTGGGGCTTGGCGTTCTTGGTATCGGTCTGCCCGATATACCTTTATGTATTGGGATGATGCTGAAAGGCGTGTATGAGATAGCGATAAACTACGGCTATGAGTATGACAGTGATGTTGAGCAGTGCTTTATTTTAGGGGTAATGCACGCCGCTTTTTCGGGCGGTGACGACGTGTCCGAAAACAATAACCTCGTAAACGGCTTTATCGACCTACCACTGCTCCCCGACAACTACAGCAAGGATGAGCAAGTAGCCGCAGTTGCGCAGACACTGGCCACCTCACTGTTTTCCATGAAGTTTATACAAGGTATCCCCATTGTCGGCGCAGTTGGCGGTGTGGCTGACTCTGTGTACATCGACAAGCTCCTAAGCTATGCGGAGCTTAAATACCGCCGACGCTTTCTGGCGGAACAGCTACAAATGTTCAGCGAAGAGAAAAAAACCACCGATAAGGAGTAATGTATATGAACATCAGGCAGGAAACGCAGGGTGACTACCAAAAGGTTAGGGAGCTTGTAAAAACCGCATTTGAAACGGCGGAGCACTCGGACGGAGGGGAGCACAACCTTGTCGAGAGGCTTAGGAAAAGTAGCGGTTTTGTAAAGGAGCTTTCACTCGTTGCGGAGGAGGATGGCGTTTTGCTCGGGCATATACTGTTCACCAAGGCGAAGGTCGGCGACATGGACATTTTAGCGCTTGCACCGCTCTCGGTGTTCCCTACGGCACAAGGGAAAGGTGTCGGCACTGCTTTGATGAGAAAAGGCCACGAGGTGGCGATGTCGCTGGGGTATGATATTGTCGTTGTGCTGGGGAGCGAGAAGTATTACCCGAGGGTGGGGTACAAGCCTGCAAGTGCGTTTGGGATTAAGCCACCGTTTGAGGTGCCTGACAGAAACTTTATGGCTATCAGTTTGAGCGGGAACACTGCGACTGTCTGCGGTACTGTCGAGTATGTGCAGGAGTTACTTGAGGGTTAACGGCTCGGGCGGCCGATGACCGACCCTACAGTGTCAACCGACTGTTTGACCGAGATGTTCTTCTGCAATTCCCTTAAACCCCTCACTCACATATATTGCGAATAAACCACCTCGACAACTGCTCCTGTTTATGGTATAATACCCCGAAAGGGTTGTAAGTGCTTTACAGGAAGCGTTTGTGTGCCCGACCACCCACGGTCTTTTGCGAGATCGGGTGGATTTAAACTGTATATTTAATCACCGATAAGGAGTGCTTTACATGTTAAAAAGAACGATAATGACCGCCGACTCGCCTAAGCACATGGGGGAGACAGTTGTTGCCGCAGGATGGGCGGCGAAGGTGCGAAACTTAGGTAGCCTTATGTTTATCGACCTCAGGGATAGGTACGGTATACTACAGCTTGCACTTGATGAGCACACAGACCCGACAGTATTTGCGCTTGCCGAGACGGTGCGTAGCGAATACGTGCTTGCTGTCAAAGGTGTGATACGTGAGCGTAGCTCTAAAAACCCTGCTCTACCGACCGGCGATGTGGAGCTGTATGTCACAGAGCTTGAGCTGCTCGCTAAGAGTGAAACACCACCGTTTGAACTTAATGACCGTGTGAATGTCGGCGAGGAACTTCGCCTTAAATATCGCTACCTCGACCTGCGCCGTGATGAGATGCAGAATATCATAATGGCACGCCACAGGATTGTAAAGTTGACACGTGACTACTTTGATAAACACAACTTTATTGAGATAGAAACACCGATACTGATAAAACCCACACCGGAGGGCGCTCGTGACTACTTAGTGCCGTCCCGTGTGCATAGGGGTAGCTTTTACGCTCTGCCGCAGTCGCCACAGCTCTATAAGCAGATAAGTATGCTTTCAGGGTTTGACAGGTATTTGCAGATTGCTCGTTGCTTCCGTGATGAGGATTTACGTGCGGACAGACAGCCCGAGTTTACGCAGATTGACGTTGAGATGTCCTTTGTGGACGAGGAAGATGTCTACAGCATGGCGGAGGGGCTTATGAAAGTGCTGTACAGCGAGATACTCGGCAAAGACCTCCCTCTCCCCCTCCCTCGCATGACCTACGCCGAGGCGATGGACACCTACGGCTGTGACAAGCCGGACACACGCTACGGTCTCAAGTTGGTGAACCTGAGCGATATACTGAAGGACACAGCGTTTGCGCCGTTTAAGGGTGCTATCGAGAATGGCGGTAGTGTGCGTGGTATTACTGTCCCCGACGGCGCAACCGCTTACAGCCGTAAAGAGTTGGACAAGCTGACAGATGTCGCAAAGCTGTACAAGGCTAAGGGGCTTGCTTACACTCGCCACACGGCAGACGGTGTAACTTCGTCCTTTGAAAAGCAACTCTCCCCCGAGGAAGTCACCGCTATCCGTGAGCGCATGGGACTTGTCGACGGTGGACTGTTACTTATCGTGGCGGACAGCGATGACAACGTGGTGTTTGACGCACTGTCGGCGCTTCGTCAGACAGTGGCGAAGAAGATGGAGCTTATCCCCGAGGGGCTGTATAACGCATTGTGGGTCACAGATTTCCCGATGTACGAGTACTCCCCCGACGATGGCAGATACTACGCAAAACACCACCCCTTCACCGCCCCCAACCCCGAAGATGTCCCCATGATGGACAGCGACGCAGGCAAGGTGCGTGCGAGGGCGTATGATATGGTGCTAAACGGCGCTGAGGTCGGTGGTGGTTCTATCCGTATAAGCGACCCTGATCTGCAACAGCATGTATTCACTACGCTTGGAATGTCGGTGGAGGAAAGCCAGACAAAGTTTGGCTTTTTGCTGGACGCTTTCAAGTACGGTGTTCCACCACATGGCGGTATAGCGTTCGGACTGGAGCGACTGGTCATGCAACTTTTAGACAAGGACAACATCAAGGACGTTATAGCCTTCCCCAAAACGCAGACAGCAAGCGAACTTATGACAGGTTGCCCTGTGCCTGTGGGCAACGATGACCTGTCCATGCTTGCGATAAAGGTGACGGAATAAACGTAGGGCGACCTGTGGTTGTCCGTTTATGGCATGATTTGTTTTAAGAAAGATGTAGTTTTCGAGCTACAATTAACGGAGGTAATAAAATGGCGATAATATTAGACGGTCACAGCCTTACGCTTTCACAATTTGTGGCGGTGTGCCGAAATGAAGAAAAAGCCGAACTGAGCGACAGTGCGATAGAGCTTATAAACAACTCACGCAAGGTTGTGGACGATATTGTAAACGGCGGTAAAGTGGTTTACGGTATCACTACAGGGTTTGGCAAGTTTGAAAACGTGGTGGTGTCCGCTGATGAGACTTCGGCGCTACAGCACAACCTCATAGTGTCCCACGCTGTGGGCGCAGGGGAGCCTTTCCCTGTGGAGGTGGCTAGGGGGATGCTACTACTGCGTGTAAACAGCCTGTCCCACGGTCATTCGGGCATTAGGCTGTCCACCGTTAAGACAATGCTCGATATGCTCAACAAGGGCGTAACCCCTTATGTCCCCAGTAAGGGCTCTCTAGGTGCAAGTGGTGACCTCGCTCCGCTGTCCCACATGGTACTTCCGATGTTGGGACTTGGCATGGCTTATTATCAGGGCGAATGTCTGCCCGGTAAAGAGGCGATGGACAGAGCAGGTATCCCCACGATAGAGCTTGCGGCTAAAGAGGGGCTTGCGCTGATAAACGGCACACAGGCGATGACCTCTGTAGGTGCGCTTGCTGTGCATGACGCTATGGAGCTTATGGCTGTTGCAGATGTGGCGGCGGCGATGAGTGTCGAAGCGCACAGGGGCATAATTGACGCATACGACCTGCGTATTCACCGCCTACGCCCCCACGCAGGTCAGATAAAGACCGCACAAAACCTAAATAACATACTGAAGAACAGCAAGATGATAACACGTCAAGGGGACATAAGAGTGCAGGACGCTTACTCGTTCCGCTGTGTTCCTCAGGTTCACGGTGCAAGCCGTGACGCTATAAACTACGTGCTTGACAAGGTCAATATCGAGCTGAATTCAGTCACCGACAACCCAATAGTGTTTGAAGAGGACATGGGCGCTATCTCAGGTGGTAACTTCCACGGTCAGCCGATGGCTATAGCGTTTGACCTGCTGTCAATCGCACTCAGTGAGCTTGCTAACATCTCGGAGCGCAGACTTGAGCGCCATGTCAACGGACAGCTTTCGGGGCTTGCGCCGTTCCTTGTCCAAAACGGCGGTGTAAACTCCGGCTTTATGATAGTGCAGTACTCGGCGGCGGCGCTGGTATCGGAGAATAAGATACTGTCCCACCCTGCGTCGGTGGACTCTATCCCCTCCTCCGCCAATCAAGAGGACCATGTGTCCATGGGTACTATAGGCGCAAGAAAAGCGGCGGAAGTGGTGAAGAATGTCCGCCGTGTGCTTGCGATGGAGCTGATGTGCGCCGCTCAGGCGGTAGACCTCAGAGGCAACCTCGGTCTCGGGGACGGCACTGCGCCTGTGTATGAGAAGATACGTGCGGTTGTGTCCGCACTCGTCGAGGACAGGCCGTTGTATGAGGACATAAATGCTTGTGAGCGCCTGATTATGTCAGGGGAGATTTTGAAGTAGGCGCTGACGGTTATAGGTAAGCCCTTTTTAAACAAACCATGTAAAAAGGGTCTGTCGCACTAAAGTAAAACTACACAAAATCTAGACAGTGTTTGTAGGGGTTGCTGTACACATCAGCTTGCGGAGAGCTTAATTTTCCTATCAGCCCGAAACCGATAGAAAGTCTAAGTTTTCGGGTCGATGTGGAAATTAGATTCTACGAGTCTGATTTGTGCATCGACCCCTACACGCTGTTTTTGTGAAATCGCACCATTTCACTTTTAGTGGATAATAACGTCTAAAATTAGCGGTACCTGCCGCC
>CAYJIK010000005.1:9690-54290 GCA_964370205.1 uncultured Oscillospiraceae bacterium
GCACCATTTCACTTTTAGTGGATAATAACGTCTAAAATTAGCGGTACCTGCCGCCAGACGGTAGCGGAAATAAGAACGTCCGGCAGTGGCCATCTGCCCAAGGGGCAGAAATAAAGCAAGGTCAGCCTTTTGGGCTGACCTTGCTTTATTAGTCGGCTCGCAAGCCGACATGGCCACTGCCGGACGTTCTTATTTCCGCTACCTACGGGCGAGGCTCCCATGCGCTACTCCTCGGTTTTCGCAGAAAACCGTTACAACAACTCTGCTAAACAATATCAAGCTCCTCAAACGGAAGCGGCTTTGCAAAGTGATAACCTTGGGAGTAGTCGATGTTGTTCTTCAGCACAATGTCCTGGATTGTACCGTCCTCCACAAACTCGGCTGTGGTTTCCGCTCCGATGAGGTCTGCCATGTAGCAGATTGAGCTTAGTATTATCTTGCTATCTTCACTGGCAACAAGGGTTTTCACGATGTCGCCATCTATTTTAATAGTGTCAGGTCGCAGTGCTATTATGGAGGTGTATGTTGCGTAGCCTACGCCAAAGTCGTCCACCGCTATTCGGCAACCCACTTCCCTGACCTTTGCTAAGAAGTCAAACAGTTCGTTATTCTTGCTGTAGTTCTCCGTTTCCACAAACTCGATGATAACCTTACTTGGGTCGGGGTGACGCTTTAGCCTTTCCAAAAACCAGCCACAGAATTTTTCCGACTGAATGTCGTATAGCGTTATATTTATACTGAGCTTGCTCTGCTTATCTTCAAACATGGTGAGCGCTTTGTCTATCAGCATTTTACTGAGGGGGAGGTACATTTTGAGCTTTTTTGACTCTTCCAAAAAGTAGCCGGGGTTGTAAATTCTTCCGTTTTCCCCTATGACACGCATCAGCGCTTCGTATTTGTTTATCATGCCGCTCTTGTTATCGTATATCCCTTGAAAGTAGGGGACTACGCTACCTTTTTCAATAGCACGGTTGAGAATATCGAGGATAACGACACGCTCTTCCTGTTCGTTCTCGAGTCGCTCTTTTTCGTCCGACACTTCAATAAAGTTGTTTTGAAGGTCGCTGTTTACATAGTAAGCACTGAGACAACGGTTAATAAGGTCGTCTCCGAATGCAATGGCAAAGCGAGAAATACCGCTCATACCGGTCTGCTGACCCCTAATAATCTCGTACTGCTCGTGGTTCGCCTTCATTAGGTTGTAGAAGTCTTGGTCGCTCATGTCGTCGTTTGCTACTGCCATGAATGTCTTGTAGGAATGTATATACACGTGAACGATCTTGTCTATACCCATCTGCTGATATGCAGCGTTACCCAGGCCGAGGATTTCAGCGCTTGTCCTATAGTATTTTTCCTCGTCAAAACACGCCATCATCATATCTGCGTTTACTACTTCTGTCATACAAATCTTGTTGAATTTGTACACCTCATTGTCTATAAGGTATTGTTCGTAGCTTTTCACATTAAAACGTACATCGGTTTTTGGGCTATCCATACTTTGCTCCTTCCCTGTAAGCACTGCTTCTAACGGTATCATACTAGAAAACAAAAGCTGCACAATGTAAACATTCGGTTTCGCTGACTTACTCCAGCCTCTTCAACATTACAACTGTTACTACATTGCCTTGTTCGGTAACTGTAGCGGTTTGGGGTGGATCTTTACGGTCTGAGTGTTCATCTGCTAAACCGTCCAACCTTTTTCGGGCAGTTTATTGATATCCTCCTGCTCGGGTGATATATGTTATTACTTATTGCTTTAAAAAATCCTTGCAGTCTAAACTACAAGGATTTTTTTGGCGGAGATGAAGAGATTTGAACTCTTGCGCCGGCAGAGCCGACCTACCGGATTTCGAATCCGGACCCTTCAGCCGCTTGGGTACATCTCCATATTGCCTGACACCACCCACAAAAATTCTTGTACTGAAATCAGCCGATATCTCGTAAAGTATGCTTGACAGACTATTCAGTTTTATACTTTTATAGGGGGGGTTGTCTACAGTATATAACAAATATTCGTTAAAGTCAATTCTTGAAGTTGGTTTTTTTCTGTGATAGAATGGGTATTATTTTTATGGGAGGGTTTTATGCAGGGTTTTGATAATAATGCGTATATAGCACAGCAGTCACAGAAAATTAGAGAGAGAATAGCACAGTTTGACGGCAAGCTTTATTTGGAGTTTGGCGGCAAGTTGTTTGACGACTACCATGCGGCGAGGGTTATGCCGGGGTTTGATGTCAATAACAAGGTTAAGATGCTGTCCACTATGAGCGAGCAGGTGGAGATAGTTTTATGTATAAATGCCGGGGATATCTCGTCAAACAAGATGAGGATGGATATCGGTATTACTTACGATATGGACGTGCTACGTCTTATTGACAACCTGCGTAGTATGAAGTTGTATATCGGTAGCGTCGTTATAACACAGTACACAGACCAGCCTGCGGCGCTTGCGTTTGTTAATAAGCTTGAACGTCGTGGTGAGAAGGTGTACATACATCGCCATACAAAGGGATACCCCAGTGACCTCTCCATGATAGTGAGCGACGAGGGGTACGGTGCAAACCCATACATTCAGACCACTAGGCCGCTTGTGGTGGTTACTGCGCCGGGCGGTGGTAGCGGTAAGCTTGGGACATGTCTTTCACAGCTCTATCATGAGTGGAAGCGTGGAGTTAAGGCAGGCTATGCGAAGTTTGAAACGTTCCCTGTTTGGAATTTGCCACTGTCCCACCCTGTAAACCTCGCTTACGAAGCGGCTACAGCCGACCTTAAAGATGTCAATATGATAGATCCTTTCCATATGGAGGCATACGGTGAGGCGGCAATAAACTACAACCGTGACATTGCGGTTTTCCCTGTTTTAAAGGCGATACTGGAAAAGATAACAGGGGAAGAGGTGTATAAGTCCCCCACCGATATGGGCGTTAACATGGTGGGTTACTGTATAACGGACAACGATGTTGTCAGCGAAGCAGCAAGACAAGAGATAGTGCGTAGATACTACAAAGCGATGCAGAGTTATAAGCAAGGCGTGGTAGAGTTTGAGACGGTGGAGCGCATTACGCAGCTTATGCAGGCTCTGCAACTGTCCCACAGTGACAGGGTAACTGTTGCTCCTGCACTGGAGAGAGCTGAAGCGGAAAAGTGCAGTGTTATAGCGCTTAAGCTCCCCGGTGGCAAGATAGTCACGGGCAAGTCCTCCCCTCTTATGAACGACACAGCGAGTGTGCTTCTTAACTCTATAAAGTCACTGGCTGATTTGAGCGACGAAATTCTACTGATTGCACCTTTGGTCTTAGAGCCGATTATCAAGATGAAGAAAGAGGTCATGGGTAGTCGGTACCCTGTGCTGAACGCTGAGGAAATACTGTTGGCGCTGTCTGTAAGTGCTATGTTTAACCCTACAGCGGAGCTTGCCATCTCAAAGCTACACGAGCTTAAAGGTTGCTCTGCGCACTCCAGCGACATTATATCCTCTGCCGATGAAGCTGTATTTATGAAGCTTGGTATTGACATTACCTGTGAGCCTGTGTTCCCGACAAAGGATTTATACTTTAGGTAGTTTAGGCTTAGTGCCCCCAGCTGGGCAGATATATCATTACCCTTTGTCCTCCCAATTCGGCGGCGGCGCTTCACAGTCGGGGAGGGAGGTCGTGCCCCCTTTTTCAACACATATCGCCCGACGGCGAAACGCCACTCGCCTACCTATCGGCGTTTGCGCCCGAGCATTTGCAGGTTTGCCTGTCCCCATTCCTTTAGAAATCCCCCTGCAAACGCCCAGTCGCAAACGCCCCCCGCCCCCCCACCCCAAAAACAAATTCACCCCCACCCACTGTCCTCCCGAAATTACGTGGTAAAGTCACCTCATCGCCTCAATCGAGCGTGCAAAACAGGGACAGTCGCCGGCGCGGCAAAAACGGGCACCGGCGCCCGCAGACCCCCCCGCCCCACCGGGGGTAACGTTGGTCCGCCCCGCCCCCAAGCCGGGGGGGCCCTCTCCTCGTTAGTCGGCGCACACGCCGACATGGCTTCTGCCTGCGACTGTCCCTGTTTTGCACGTGGCCGGCGGGGGACTACCGACAAGTATTAGATTAAACCACCTCCACACTTTTTATTCATTATTTTATCGACTATATCGCATTCAAATATTGACTATTGGGGCATATTATTGTACACTTAAACTGTACAGTAGCATATATCCGCTGTCTACAAAGTGTAGGTAGCGTCAGTTATAGGTGTATTGATGTGAGGGGTTTTGTGTGGGGTGTTTTTAAATGTCCCTCAGCAACTCACGTGTGACGAAAGGAATGGTTTTCTATGAAAGAGTCTAAGCATGATATTCTGCTTGAGAGCGGCACGAACGAAATCGAGATTATGGAGTTTACCGTTTCGGGGGTGACATTTGGTATAAATGTCGCTAAAGTGCGTGAAATTCTCACGCCCAGCCCCATAAAACCGATGCCTCATGCCCATCCTGCCATAGAGGGCATATTCAAGCCACGAGATTCGGTGATGACAGTGGTTAACCTACCTCTGTTCTTAGGGCTTGACAGTGAACCGACTACCGATAGATCACTGTTTATCATCACAAACTTCAACAACCTAAACATAGCATTTCGTGTGCATACAGTGGTGGGGATAAACCGTATCTACTGGTCTGACATTATCAAGCCGGACACCACCACTTATAAAGGTGCTGGTGGATTTGTTACAGGTATAGCGCAGTATGACAACAGACTGATATCGGTGCTGGACTTTGAGAGGATAATAGCGGAGATTTCTCCCGAGACGTCTATACAAGAGTCGGACATCGAGGTGATGGGTGAACGTGCACCTAATACACGCCCCATAGCGGTAGTCGAGGACTCGATGATGCTGTCAAAGATGATAACCGACTCGCTCGCAAAAGCCGGGTACACCAACATTCAAAAGTTTAATAATGGTAAAGAGGCATGGCAGTATCTGCACAGCATAAGAGACAGCGACAATATACTGGAGCACTGCACCTGCGTTATCACCGACATCGAAATGCCACAGATGGACGGACACCGTCTTATCAAGCTTATAAAAGAGGATTCACGACTTAAAGTGTTGCCTGTCATTGTGTTCTCATCGCTTATAAACGATGAAATGCGCATAAAAGGCGAAGAACTCGGTGCGGACGAACAGCTGTCCAAACCCGAGATTGTAAGGTTGGTGGAAACGCTTGACCGTCTTATTGGCGAAGCGGAGAGCAGAGCGTAGGAAACAAAGCGATTAGCTTCTTAAAATTGTATGAATAGTAAAAGGGCTGTGACCAAATTGCAATAATGCACAAAATTTGTAGGGGCGAACCTGTGTGTTCGCCCGAAACTAATGGTAAAAACCACGGTTTCGGGCGGTCACATAGGACCGCCCCTACGCTATTTCGTCATAGACCCCTTGTTTGCCAAAAAGCCTAATTGCAAAATCATAGACCCTCGTTTTGTGCAAATAACGGCTGTAGGGAACGGTCTTGACCGTTCCGAAACATCGTGAATTGTATATTCCCCTTTAATTTACGGCGGTAAAGTGACGGTCGAGTCAAGACGCGACCCTACATTTGGTTGTTTTTGTAGGGCATTTTGAAGGGCGTCTTTTTCTCCAAAAACGATGGGCGAACACAATGTGTTCGCCCATCGTTTTGTTGCTCTTTATTTCATAAACATGTATGCACGGAGTATCTCAAAGTAGTCGTGAGTAGTGAACTTCACTGTCATCGGGTCACTATCTTTGAGCTTTGCGCCCGGGTAGTATGAGCCTTTCTTAGCAAGTGCGTGGGACTTCAGCGTGAGCTCCATGTCAAAGCTCTCGGGTAGGTTTAGCTTTTGCTTGCCGATGGTTTTGACTGCGGCGGCTGCGGCGGCTTTCAGTTCGTCACGTGTCTGCTCGGGGTGGGGGGAGTATACGCCTGCGCCACTGCCTGTGAATGTAGCGACGGTGGTGATGTTTTCGTCCACTGTCTTTACAAGGTCGCACAGCTTCTTGTCCCCTGACAACATGATAACAGGGATGTTGTTATAGAGTGCTGTGTAACGGTTCAGGTGAAACTCCGCTATACGCTCGCCGTTTAGCTGTAGGGCGAAAATATCTCTGCCGCTACTTGTGTGGGACAGCGGATTGCCGTCATATGTAGCACCGCCGTGGTAGCCGACGAATATAACGCCGTCATAACTGCCCACGTCAATGCCGCTCATCATGCCGTAGGGGTCGTTCGCCCAACCTCTGAAAAGGGTGGTGTTCTTTGGGAGGAGGTCATGCAATATGTTTCTTGCTGTGCCGTGAGCGTCCTTTATGAAGATTTCAGCGGTGGGGTCTACCGAGAGGATACCCTCACATACCGCCGCAACTTCAAGACTCATTCTCTTGGCAAATGGTGGGTAATCCTTATGGGAGTCTGATGTTTCTGTTGGGACAGCGATGCCGTTCACGCCCTCGATGTCCGCACTGATAAAGATACGCATAGTGTTTACCTCCATATAAAAATATTACAAGGGGCGGTCGTATTAACGCAATTTGCTGAAAGATACAGAAATGTAGGGGTTAACGCCTCACCGTTCCGAAACCTTGAGGTGAAACCGACGTTTCGGATCGATGTAGGCATCGACCCCTACAATTTTATTGCAACATCGCTAAATGCGACAGTCCCTTATTTTCAGATGCTAGTTTTCGATGTCCTTAGGGCTGTAGCGGTCTATCGCCGCTTGGTTCATTGTGATATCAAGTGCGGCCGCCTGTTCAGACACGTACGCTGTGTACTCCTCTCCCTTCATCAGCAGGGATACAAGCGGAAGGTAATCTTCTAAGTCCTCGGCAGGTTCCATGATGTCGTGCTTTTGCGATACTATGATGAAGTCTTCTGTCTCCACACGGAAAATGTCACCCTCTGCGGCTTCAAAGGCGGCTGTCAGGTACTCGGCAGGTAGGTTGGTGTCATCTTTGTGCATGATGAAGTCGTGCGCTTCCGGGTCGGTCTCCAGTACCAGTTCCCCTGTAGCTGTTGCCTCACCTGTTCTCAGCTGATTATCCAGTATAAGGTCTATGAAGTTTTCGCCGTCTTTAGCACGTGTTTCATAGTCGTCGGCTATGTCGATAATCGCTTCAAGTTCCGCACCTGTTGCCGCTACCGACTCGCCTGTTTCAGCATTGGTGGTGAACTTAGGTATAATCATATGACGGACACGCACGTAGTTTTCTTGGTAGTAGGTTTCCAGCTCTTCTGTGGGGATTTCTTTTTCTCCGCCCTCGCCGTACAGTGCGTAGAATACCGCTTCCCTCTTAAAGGAGGATAGTGCTACCGACATGGCGCTTTCAAGCGAGATGCCTCTGCTCTCGTATATCTGCCCTTGCGTTGTCCACAGGTCGTTTAGGTTAGCGACTGTCTCGCCTGTTTCTGCTTCGTCCAGCACAAGTCCCAGTCTCTCAAATTCCGATTCAATATAGACGTATTCCTTAAGCAGTTCCACCGAGTTATCTATTATCCACTGCTCTGCGTCCTGCCCTTCAAGGGTTTCGCTGAAGATGTCAGTGGACTCGGGGGCAAGGTTCCACGCCGCTTCGTATGCCTGTAGCTGAAGGTTTAGGTATACACCGGACGATACGTTTTCGCCGTTATAGGTGGCGACATAGCTTGTGTCCGCTGTCGTACATCCTGTCACCACCATAAGCAGTGCCAGCATAAGTGTCAAAAATTTAAACTTCCTCATTAGTTCCTCCAAGTTGTTTTTTCTGTGTTTTGTAATTTTCCACGCAATTCTCATGCAAAAAACGAGAATTTTCGGAGATGTCTTTCGATATTATACCCGAATAGCCATTGAATGTCCAGTGTAAAAAGTTAAGAAACTGTTATATGTTTTAACTGTTTATGTAAATTAGATGTAATTTTGGTAACATAGTCCTTGATTAGACTATTAAATTTTGCTATAATATAGTAGTATATGCGTAGAGTTTAAAGCAACTAACTATAACTACGAAGGAGAGTTGTTATGTCGAAGATTTATAAGTCAGCCGAGGACTATTTGGAGACAATATTGGTGTTAAGCCAACAGCTTAAATATGTGCGCTCTATTGATATTGTAAATGAACTGCAGTACTCTAAGCCGAGTGTCAGTATTGCTATGAAAAAATTACGTGAAAGCGGACACATTTTGGTGGACGAATCGGGGTACATCACACTTACCGCCGAGGGGGATGCTATCGCACAGCGTATTTATCACAGGCATAACGTGCTAAGCAGTCTGCTGATGCACTTTGGTGTTTCTGAAGATGTGGCGTATGAGGACGCTTGCAAGATAGAGCACATACTGAGCGAGGAGACATTCACAAAGATACACGACTACGCTCTGGCGAATAATATCCACCGCCACGAGGGGGATTATAAGCACGAGGGCAAACTGTAAAACGCCAGATTGAGGTGGGATAGTGAGAGAGGTCACGGCGAAAAGCATACTATCACAGAAGAATAACATCAACGTGTACCGTGGGTGTACACATGGGTGTATCTACTGCGACTCTCGGAGCGAGTGCTATGGCATGACCTACACTTTTGAGGACGTGGAAGTGAAGTCCAACGCCGCCGAACTACTCGATAAAGCGCTCGCAAAAAAGAGGAGCAAAATCACGGTGATGACAGGTGCGATGACTGACCCTTATATCCCGTGGGAGGCGGAGAGAGGCATGACACGGGAATGTCTTGAGGTGATTGCTAGGCATGGTCATGGTGCGGCGGTGCTTACAAAGTCGGATTTGGTGCTTCGTGATGTTGAGTTGTTACAGCGGATAAATGCGCAGGCTAAGTGTGTTGTTCAGATGACGCTGACAACTTATGATGAGGAGCTATGCGAGGTAGTTGAGCCGAATGTCTGCACAACAAAGCGGCGCTTCGAGGTGCTGTGTGAGCTGAAAAAGGCAGGTATACCCACCGTGGTGTGGATGACGCCGATACTGCCTTTTATAAACGATACCGAGGAGAATGTCGCAGGTATACTTGACTACTGCGGACAGGCGGAGGTAAAGGGGATACTCACGTTTGGTATCGGCATGACGCTGAGGTACGGCAATCGTGAGTACTATTACAAGAAGCTGGACGAGCATTTTCCCGACCTTAAGCGGCAGTATATGCGGAGGTACGGTTCGTCCTACGGAATAAAGAGTGGGAACGGACGTAAACTTGGCGGTATGGTTAAGAAGTTTTGTGAAGGTCGTGGGATTTTGCATGGCACAAGTGAAGTGTTCGAGTATGTGACTGCTCCGCCCATTGATAGAACACAGATGAGTTTTTTTGAGGGGTTGTAGGGAACAGCCTTGACTGTTCCGCTTTGCTGTTTGTGTTTGCTTTTTTGTTGGGGGTAGAAGGAGCTTGCCCACACTTACAAGCGTTTACGGAAACGGAAACGTCCCGGAGGTGCATCTGTACCACACGCCCTCCACTATTCACGCCTAGCGGAAACATCGGCCGCATGAGACGCACCCAGTCCACCACTTAAAACCCCCGAGCTTTCCGTACCCTCCCGGCTGTCGACGCCCGAGCATTTGCAGTCTCTAAAAACATCTCCGCTTCCCCCTAACGCCTGCAAACGCCCATTCGCCGACACCCCCCGCCCACCCACCCCAAAAAACAATACCCCCCCTTATTTCCTCATGAAAAACATTGACAACACCACACTTTTATGCTAACATTGTAGATACCTCGGACAGAGGGCTTATTTATTGTGGGGAAAAACAGCTACAAAGCAGTTTTCCACACGCCCGACTGTAAGGTCAGGCGGCCCGATGGGATGGCAAAAAAGGTGAGAGCGGTAAGCATTTTCGTTTTTTACCGTTTGCTGTTTGAGAGGGAGGTACAAAAATTTAACAGGAGGTGCCGAAATGCGGGTAAAGATCACATTGGCTTGCCAGGAGTGCAAACAGAGAAACTACAACACCATGAAGAACAAGAAAAACGACCCTGACAGACTTGAATTTAACAAGTACTGCCGCTTTTGCAGAAAGCATACTGCCCACCGTGAAACAAGATAGCGTAACGCTCGTTTGACGTAAAGTTGCGAGAGGTTACAAAATGGTCATAGTTTGAAATTGCGAATTTCAAACAGTAGGTTTTGAGTGCCTTTTGCTTAGAAAAGGCACAAGATTCGAAAACCTGACAAAACCTACAGGCACAGAAAGGAATGAATGTTACTATGGCTACGGAAAACACAACAAAACTCGGATTTTTCGGACGGATAAAGAAATTCTTTTCCGACCAAAGAAGCGAGATGAAAAAAATAGTCTGGCCCTCCAAAAAACAGCTCATAAACAACACGATTGTCGTGCTTGTGGCTGTGGGGGTTGCGTCTATTGCAGTGGGCGGTTTTGATGCTGTACTAAGCTTTTTCATATCGCTATTCTTGGGGGCATAAGGTATGAGTGAAGAGATCGCAAGATGGTATGTTATTCATACCTACTCGGGATACGAGAAGAAGGTTGCCACCTCAATAGAAAATGCGGTGGAAAACAATAAACTCTACCACCTTATCTCAGAGATAAGAGTGCCTACTGAGACAGTTACAGAGATAAAAGACAATAAAAAGAAGGAAGTTCAGCGCAAGGTGCTCCCCGGTTACGTGCTGGTCAAGATGGTTATGAATGACCAGTCTTGGTATGTGGTGCGTAACATACGTGGAGTGACAGGTTTTGTGGGCCCAGGCTCTAAGCCCGTGCCGCTAACCGACGCCGAAGTTGAACATCTGGGAGTGGAAACAAAGGAGCTTGTGCTTAACTTTGAGGTTGGTGACTCGGTCACCATCACAGGAGGATACCTCACAGGCTTTGTCGGTGTGGTGGAAAGCATTGACGCTGCAAAGGGCACTCTGAAGGTCACCGTTACCATGATGGGTAAAGATGTACCTGTTGAGCTGTCCGTCGAGGAAGTTTCCGAACTGCTATAAGCAGGAATCCCGAAAAACAAATAAACATCCAGAAAGGAATGGCATTTATATATGGCACAGAAAGTAACAGGCTATATAAAGCTACAAATACCTGCCGGCAAGGCAACTCCTGCACCGCCCGTAGGCCCTGCACTGGGTCAGCACGGCGTTAACATTATGTCGTTTACAAAGGACTTCAACGAGCGCACAAAGAATGACATCGGTCTTATAATCCCCGTTGTTATTACAGTTTACGCTGACCGCTCCTTCTCCTTTGTTACAAAGACCCCCCCTGCCGCTGTTTTGATAAAGAAGGCAATCGGCATAGAGTCAGGTTCCGGTGTACCGAACAAGACTAAGGTGGGCAAGATAACAAGAGATCAGCTAAAGCAAATAGCAGAGACAAAGATGCCCGACCTAAATGCGGCTAACATCGACACAGCTATCTCCATGATAGCCGGTACAGCTCGCTCGATGGGTATAACTGTAGAGGACTAGTCTTAGTCTACAGTAAAACACTGACAAAAAACGATACGACGGCGGTAACATAAACGCCGCTCGATTCCGATTACCACATTAAACTTTAAGTGGGAGGACTTAATAAGAATGAAGCACGGAAAAAAGTATAATGAGAGTGCAAAGCTTATTGAAGCTTTGAAACTATATGAAACAAACGAAGCACTTGACCTATGTGTAAAGTCGGCTAAGGCTAAGTTTGATGAAACAGTAGAACTGCACATACGTCTGGGTGTTGACTCACGTCACGCTGACCAGCAGGTGCGTGGCGCTGTTGTTCTACCTAACGGTACAGGTAAAACAGTGAGAGTACTTGTAATATGTAAGGACGAAAAGATTGCCGAAGCTAAAGAAGCCGGTGCAGATTACGCAGGTTCTGACGAGTTTGTGGCAAAGATCCAGAATGAAGGCTGGATGGAGTTTGACGTACTGATCGCAACCCCTGACATGATGGGCGTTGTTGGTCGTCTGGGTCGTGTGCTCGGTCCTCGTGGTCTGATGCCTAACCCTAAGGCCGGTACTGTTACACCTGATGTTGCAAGAGCGGTTACCGAAGCTAAGGCAGGTAAGATAGAGTACCGCCTTGACAAGACAAACATCATCCACTGCCCTATCGGCAAGGTGTCGTTTGGTGTTGAGAAGCTGACAGAAAACTTTGAGGCGCTGATGGGTGCTGTTGTTAGAGCACGTCCTGCGGCTGCAAAGGGTCAGTATGTACGTTCCTGCGTGGTTGCGTCCACAATGGGCCCCGGCATAAAGATAAACCCTGTACGTTTCCAAGCGGTGGCTACACAGCCCGGCAACTAGTTTATATATTAGCCCCCAAAAACACCGCTTACAGTAGGTGTTTTTGGGGGTTTTTGTTTTAGGTGTGGGTTTTTGGGGTATAATTGGGGTATACGTAGGGGAGCAGGGCAGCTTTGCGGTTCGGAGATGACGTTTGAAGTGGTGGTAGGAGGGTGAATCCGAACCGTAGAGCTTCGGGCGACCCGAACGTTTTTAGCTATCTTTGCTATTTGTGGGGGACGACGTAGGGGAGCAGGGTCGGGTTGTGGTCTGCGAGCGGTGGTTAGTGTGTGAGGTAACGTGAACGACAGACCGCAAGTCGACGGGCGACCCGACCTCGCCCACTACGCTTGTTGCATGGGGGGAGGACGGCAACGGAACGCATATAATGTGTTCCCTACAATTATTATGAAAGAATCCGCCTCTCAAGGGTGCATCAACACATTTTAGGGTTTACGGAAACAATACGTCTAGCGGGCGCACACATAGGTGCGCCCCTACAATGATATTGCCCAAAACACATTCGTCCAAATATACCTGGCGAAAACATCAACCGTGTCTGTACCCCCCATTCCCCTTTGGGTGAACCTTCAAAAAATCACTCCCACAGCTGTCGGCGCCCGAGCATTTGCAGTGGTAGGCCACTCCCCCTCACCTAACAAACACCCCTGCAAACGCCCAAACTCCGACACCTCCCGCCCCCCCACCCCAACTACGAAAGGAACACCACATGTTTATAGACACAACCTTCCTAACCGACGGTGAAATCCGTCTAACCCTAACCAGAACAGCAAATGCAGACCCCGAGAAAGGCTATGTCCCTGCCTACCACTTTATTATAGAACGCATTTCAGACGGTGCGGCCGTGGGCAACTGCGACCTGCGAGTGGGGCACAACGGTGGTACCGAATTCGGGGGTAATATCGGTTACGCTGTCATGCCGCAGTACCGTGGCAACCGCTACGCTACAAAAGCATGTAAGTTACTGTTCGAACTTGCCAAGAAACACGACATGGGCTATGTCATAATCACCTGCGCAACCGACAACACAGCATCTCAAAAGACCTGCGAGGGTTCAGGTGCTGAATTTCTCGGTATTGTAGATGTCCCACAGTGGCATGACCTTTCAAAGCGTGGGGACGGTAAAAGTTGTATATACAAAATGACGCTGTAAATTACGCTCATACATAACAGAGTGAGGTGACATATGTTTTACAGGACGGACAATTTACGTGACGATGTGATATTTTTAAAATGCACCGAGCATTTCAGAGGCACGGGGCGTGGGGACATGGACTTTCTCCCTGCCTATATCTTTGAGATATGCAGACTGTCAGACGGCAAACAAATAGGCACGTGCGACCTCCGAATAGGCCACAACAAAAACACCTACTACGGCGGTAACATTGGCTATAGGGTATTCAGCGAATACAGGGGCAACCGTATAGCATCACGAGCCACAAAGCTGATGTATCCGTTGGCACGACTACACGGCATGGAGTATCTGGACATAACCTGCCACCCCGAGAATATACCGTCACGGAAAACCATCGAAAAAGCAGGCGCCGAGTTCCTTGATATTATTGACGTCCCACGCTGGCACCACCTATACCACGAGGGGCAGGTGCGGACATGTCTTTATAGGGTGTATCTATAGGGTAACGTGATAGTGATGTTCACTTACCATCTATATGATTGACGATGCTTAAAAAGGCATCAGCAAACAAATCTGAGTTATCACCCCATCACTTACCTATATGTGCGAGCACCTACAGGATTAGGGTGACAATCGAAGAACCAAGCATGCCTGCGGACAAAGTTTCCGGGATAGTTAGGTTCTGAAATATCCACTATCAAAATGGAAACTTCCAAAGCGACCCCTCCGCAGGTGCGAAGCAATTTTAAATCGGGTTGGTTCTTCTATTGTCGCCCTAACTATTTCCCCCTGCAATATGTGCTCGCACCCCCCGGGTAACCATCACCTCAGCCCCACACCATTAACCAATGCAACAAAAAGCACGTGAACACACCACTAAAGAAACGACTGCCTGCTCCTACTGTTAGGACGGATTCTATGTCCCTCTCCATCCCCATCCAACCTCCAGTTTGAAAAATAACAATAGAAAGGGAACGCACAGACGAGAACGGACATTTTTTCATATAGTTTTCTGAACGTCAGTGCATGGTCATAATCATGAAAAGCATAAAACCGGGCAGAGGCCCCTCGTACATGAACTTTATCGGCTCTATAGTCATATCGGTTTTCGGCGTTGTATGGACAATAGGCGCCGCAATCATGGGCGCACCGTTCGTCTTTCCACTGTTCGGGGTTGTCTTTGTGGCGATGGGTATAGGTCAGGCGTTCTACCACCACAAAAACGCCACCTCCAAAGAGCGTTTCTCGATATATGACATCACGGAAGACGAACCCGACCCACTGGACAGATGGACAGAGCGACAGGAGAACAAAACTTCCACTGCCTCAAAGAGCGAAAGCGGTGGTGATATCAACTACTGCCCCTACTGCGGCGTAAAAGCTGCGGAAACATTTTCTTTCTGCAAAAACTGCGGCAAAAAACTCCCCGAATAAAGAAAGCGAGGTCACCGTGAAGACAAAGTTAGTTTCCATTCAGCAGATTATTGCGTACATAGTGGGGCTTACCTGTGTTTCGATTGGGATAGCCTTTTCCATAGAGTCAAACCTCGGCGTGTCCCCTGTCAGCACCACCCCTTACGTCATAAACCTTGCGACTGCTATCGACATCGGCGTTTGCACCTTTTTGGTGCAGTCCGCCTTTTTGGTGTTCCAACTTATCCTACTGGGCAAAGACTTCAAAGCCACAAACCTGCTCCAACTGGTAGGCTCGTCGGCATTCAGTGTGCTGGTCAGCGGTGCAACCACCCTCCTCGCCCCCCTTGACACAGGCGGTGTGTACATAGTACAGCTGTTGTTTATGCTGTTTGGTGTAGTTATCATAGGGCTTGGAGTGTTTTTATATGTATCGGCGGACGTTATGCCGCTTCCTGCTGAGGGCGGTGCGGTGGCGATATCTAAACGCTTCGGTATCCCCATCCACACAAGCAAGGTGATATTTGACTGTTCGGTAGTTGCGATAGCGGTCGTAACCTCACTCGTTATGCTTGGGGAAATCGCAGGTGTGCGTGAGGGAACGCTGATAGCGGCGGTTGGTGTCGGTGTCTGTATGAAGTTCTTTAAGAAGCTGTTGGACAAGCCGTTTAACCGCTTTTTGGGGCGGTAAATCACATCTGTAGGGGCGACCTGCGGTCGTCCGCTGTCCTTGTTTCCACATTTCTCAGATGTGCCACCTCCCGGAAACGAATTCTATATACCCCTAACGTCAGGCAGATGAAAGAAAAACGGCGGAACGCACACAGTGCGTTCCCTACAAAGACAACGGGTGGTTTTCGTCCTCTCACCACACTTGTTTTCCGGCAATGATCGCCCCTCCGGAGAGGTTACGTTGTCCCACATATTTATGTTTTGGGGTATCACCCCCACCGAACGTATCAAACACTTACCCTTACCGCCCCCACCTCCGGCGGCGGAGCATGCCATTTGACTACCGCCACCATCATCACCATTTACGTTAGAGAGCAGTCAAAGCTCATCTCCACTCGCCTACCCATGTACACCTCCCGCCCCAGGTCCCCATTTGACAATACCCCTCCACATATGCTACTATAATACCATCCAACTTGGTAGGTTTTAACCGCTGACTGTTGTTCTGCGGTTTAGAAAGGTATGTGGTTTTATGAAAATTTCCACCAATTCCCGATATGCCATTCGCTTTTTAGCTAGACTCGCCGACGGCAACCTCCACAGCGTGTCGGCAGTTGCAGAGGCTGAGGGCATATCTGAAAAAATGCTTGAGCGCATTGTTTCCAAACTGCGAAAGGACGGCCTACTGGTGAGCGCCAAGGGTGCGACAGGGGGCTACAAACTGGCAAAAGCGGCGGAGGACATATCCGTTTATCACGTTATCCGCTTGATGGAAACGGCGTATCTGCCTATTCACTGCTCTGCTGACTACAACGAAAAATGCACAATGTGTGACGGTTGCGCCATCGCCGCCCTATGGGAGGACGTGGAAAACGCTGTCAAAGCCACAACGGAAAAAGTGAGCATAGCGGACATTAAAAGGTAGCGTGTGGAGCAAAAGGGTTGCCTTCTGCTCCTTCTTTCTGTGTACAAGGCGAAATAATGTATGGGACAGCCTTGACCTATCCGTAACTCTATATGTTAAGCCTCTTATCTAAATCGGTGGCGGTCGAGTCAAACCTCGACCGTACAAAAGTTGTAAAACCAATAGCAAAGCCCCCAAAATTTCCGGCGATGGAGGTCTCATAATGGCAGTTGTTTCAATTTCAATATTATTCTTTGCTGTCCTGTGCGGGGGGACTGTTTACCTTCACTATAAACCCACAGAAAGTGTCAAAGCCACCTCTTCCTCCCTGACATTTAGCTTTTTAGCGCTCTGTGTGATTGCGCTTATAGTACGGCTTTGGCTGACCTTAAACTTTGACGGTTTCCCTGCTGACATCTCCTGTTTCAGCGGTTGGGGCTTGCTTATGTCCGAGCACGGGCTGGCGGACTTCTACCAAAATGCCGACTTCTGCGACTATCCCCCACTTTACCTGACCGTTTTAGGTATGGCAGTGGACATCGCCGCCTCGTTCGGTGTCCACTACGGTAACCCCCTCTTTGACATCTTCCTACGCCTCCCTGTGTTCCTCTCGGACATCGCAGTGAGCGCTCTCCTCTACCACATACTCACCAAGTCACAGAGCGAAAAAGTGGACAGGTCAAGAGATAGAATGTTTGCGCTATTAGTTTCTGCTGTCTACCTCTTTAACCCTGCTGTCATCTATAACGGCGGTGTGTGGGGGCAGATGGACGGCGTTATCGCCCTTTTTTGGTTTGTGATTGTCTACCTGCTTGTGAGTGAAAAGTTCATGTACGCCATACCTGTGTTTGTCCTGTCACTCCTGGTTAAACCACATGGTATACTGCTGTCGATAGTTATGTTGCTGGCAGGTCTGCACTTTTTGTATAATTGGTATACAAAAAGTAGAAAAACAGTCGACATATTACCTGCAGTAATAAGCGGATTGCTTTCGGTCACGTTTTTCTTTGTGATATCGGTGGTGTCAACAGGAAGTATCTTCGGTATTGTGGAACTGTACCTGAGTACGCTCAGCTACTACGGTTACGCAAGCCTTTCCGCTTTTAGCTTTGCCTCTATGCTCGGTGGTCAGTGGGCGGATACTTCACGGGCGGTCTTCACCACCATGCCGTGGCTGACGTTTGACCTTATGCTCACGGTGCTTACAGTGCTGTCCATCGCTGTGCCGTCCTACCTTTTCTTCAAATACGGTATGCGGATACAGTCGCTGTCACTGATTGCTCCGCTTATGGTAACACTTCTGTGTACATTCGGGAGCGGTGTCCATGAGCGGTACGCCATGCCGACTATTGCACTGTGGCTACTGGCGTTTTGCCTCAACAGGGATGTACGTCTACTGCTTATCACCGCCGCGATATCTGTGCTGAACTATGTAAACACGTGGGCGGTGCTTGACCTGTTTTTACAGACGGAAAGCTACCCCGATCCAAACAGTGCTCTGCTTTCGGTGGGCTCTTTTGCCACGGTGGCGGTTACCCTCTACGCACTGTACGTCGTAATAAACATAATGAGCAAAGAGTACCTACCCCTCAAACCTTCAGGCACAAAACCTAATACAGAGGAGAAGAATACCATGACAACCACCACTCCATTTCGCATAACAAAGCTTGATATACTCCTTATGGTGATTCTGACCTTTGGGTATATGGTTATAGCCATACCTTCACTCGGCGATATGAAAGCGCCTGAAAGCTACTGGGCACCGTCCGAAGGGGAGCAGGTGGTGGTGGAACTGCGCAGTGACATCTCTGTATCGGGGATTAAGTACTTTCACGCAAACGGTGTGGGAAGCTTTATCGTCGAGCGTTCTATTGACGGTGTAAACTGGCTGACCTCTCTGCATATACAAGCCCTACAGGGTCAGGAATTCCAGTGGCACGATTATGAGCTTGACCTCGGCGGTGCGACGAACTATCTGCGGTTTACAGCTGTGATAGGCAATCTGAAAATCGGCGAGATCGGACTGTACACCGACAGTGGCGAACTGTACGACATACACAGCGTAACGCCATTGTTTGACGAGCAAGAGCTTGTCCCCGACCGCCCCTCCTACATGAACTCCATGTACTTTGACGAGATCTACTTCGGACTGTCCGCCTATGAGACGCTCCACGACCTCCCACTCTACGAAACCACCCACCCACCGCTCGGCAAGAACATTATGGCGCTCGGTATAGCGATTTACGGCATGAATCCGTTTGGATACAGGATAATGTCGCTGTTGTTCTCGGCGCTGATACTGCCTGCGATGTATGTGCTGGGTAAAGCGCTGTTTAAAAGCAGTGGTTGGGCGGTAGTGTTAGCGTCCCTTATGCTACTGGACGGTATGCACCTGACGCTCGGTAGAATGGGCACGACGGACAGCATTCTGATTTTCTTCATACTGGTGTCGTATACGGCGATGTACATATTCTCCGAAATGAGCATGAGCGAGGACAAACCGCTTACAAAGCAGTATATCGCACTCGGTATATCCGGACTTGCACTGGGGCTTGCTATCGCCACCAAATGGATAGGGCTATACTCCGCCCCTGCACTTGCCGTGTGGTTCTTTTACCTGCTCTATAAGAAGTATGACGCCAAACAAAGCCGTGTTTACTTCAAAAACGTCTTTAAGGTCTGCCTGTTCTGCGTGGGGGCGTTTGTGTTTGTCCCGCTGACTGTCTACCTGCTGTCCTACCTGCCGTTTATGAGCATCTACCCCGAAGAGAACTGGCTCAGCAGTGTCTGGAACAACCAGATACACATGTTCAGCTACCACACAGGCCTAACCGAAGCCACTCACCCCTTTGAGAGTCGATGGTATACTTGGTGGCTCGGTGTCCAACCGCTATGGTTGTATGTGGGGAGTGGGCTGGAGAGCGGTATGCTGGAAACTATACTGTGTATGGGCAACCCTGTACTTTGGTGGGCTTCTCTGTCCACTGCTGTCCCCTGTGCCTTGAGCCTTGTGACGACATCTTCAGCTCGGATAAAAAGCAAAAAAGCAGCCGAAAACAACCGCATAATCGCCTTCTGCTTCTTTGGGCTATTCGCTAACATCTTACCATGGCTATTCGTGGAGCGCCTAACCTTCAACTACCACTTCTACGCCTCCCTCCCCTTTGCGCTTATACTGCTCACAGTTGCCATGCGAGGACTGCACCGCTTTGTCACGGACAGATTCGGCGCAAAGCCTGCTACACTCTCCATAATAGCGATAATGGCGGTGTTTGCAGTGACCTTCGCAGCGTTCTACCCAATTTACACCGGCACACACATCACGTTGGAATACGCCCAAACACTCCACTGGTTCCCCAATTGGTACTTCGGCGTTTAGCACTAAAATAGAGTAAACTGTTTGTGCAAAACATATAAAAAAGTTACTTCAAACGCTCAAACAGTAACATAAGGGGGGTCATGTCACCTTTTGTGTAACCTTTTGAGCAGACTATAAAAAGGATGGTAAAGTTTGAAAATAAATATTCAAACCTCAGTTTTGTGCTTTTCGGCACAGCCTCATTTTTGTGACATTAAAATTAATGTCACAAAAAACCACACAAAACATGCAGAAAGGAATGGTCATAAATATGTTTAAAATCAATGCCATAGGGCTTGTATGCCCTCTACCTGTCATCAAGACCAAGCAGGCGTTCTCACTCGGAGAAAAGCAAGTAAACGTAGTGGTGGACAACGACACAGCCGTCGAAAACCTAAAGCGGTTTGCTCAGAGCATCGGCGCAGACTGCACAGTCGAGCCATCAGGCGACAACTTCAGCTTGACACTCACCGCAAGCGAAAAAACCGAAGCCTCCCCCACACAAAGCGCCATACCGGGGCAATTTACCGCAAGCTCTATGATAATGTTCGGCAGTGACACTCTGGGTGACGGCGAAAGGGAACTGGGCGAACAGCTTATGAAGATGTTCTTCTACTCGCTCACCCAGTCGGAAAACCCACCTACCGTTATTGCGTTTCTAAACAGCGGTGTCCGACTCGCCACCGAAAACCGTGAGGTTATAGAACACCTAAAAACACTGCACAGCACAGGCATGGACATCCTAGTCTGCGGTGCGTGCCTTGACTATTACAAGCTACCTAAGGAGCTGACAGTCGGCATAGTCAGCAATATGTACGAGATACAGAGCAGAATGCTCACCGCCACAAACACGATGGTGATGGGTTAAAATAAGATTTCAATCAACGATTTTAATCGTTTGCAGTTTTACACTCTCGGCACAGCTTTAAACGTTGCAGAAAGGAATGAATATTGTAATGGGCAAAACCGTCATAGCCTTCAACGTCACCCATTCCGCCATCGCCGCCCAGAAGGTGCTGGAAAAGCACGGCATAAACTTCATGACAATCCCCACCCCACGCACCATCACAGCCAGCTGCGGTATATCGCTGATGTTGTCAGCGGACGACACAAGCGCCGCAGTGGAAGCGCTGAGAGCTTCGTCGCTTGACGAAAAGAGCTACTTTGTGGTGGAGGGATTTTAAAAAAATGAATTCGAGGGATTTATTCTTAATTTAATTGCACTTTGTATAGAAACTTCCATTTACTTTGGGTGGAGACATTATCGTACAAGAAACTAAAATAGCAAAAAAATTAGCGGATGTTGAGGTATTGATATGGAATTACCGAAACGAAAATCCATCAGATTAAAAAGTTATGATTATTCATAAAACGGTGCTTATTTTGTGACGATTTGCACCCATAATGGTGAATGTTTGTTTGAAGGTGCTACCCCCACCTCCTGTAACCCTGCCACACCAATCGGCATACTATATCATGCGACTAAAATAGCATAGGAGGAAGCAGTATGGCACTAAAGGACAAAGCACTCGGGAAAGCTCCCGACTCAAGCAAGACTGAAAAAGACACCACCTGCTTTCAGGTGGCTATAGGTTGCTTTAACAACTACGAAGAAGCGGAGGTTGTCGCCAAACAGCTGCAAAACCTCGGCTACAACGCTTTTGCCGTTAAACAGTAGACAGCAAAAAGGGGCTGTGACGAAATAGAATTAATTTCGTTAATTTGACAAAACCTTGTAGGGGCGGTCCTATGTGACCGCCCGAAACCGTGGTTTTTACCATTAGTTTCGGGCGAACACACAGGTTCGCCCCTACAAGTTTTGTGCATTATTACAATTTAGTTTCAGCCCTTTTGCTTCCGCTTAACTTAGATCATTAATGTAAATAATGTTTCACTACTTTGACTTATCGGGTAGTATCTCCAGCCAGTAGCCGTCGGGGTCTGAAATGAAGTAGAGACCCATTGCAGTGTTCTCATAACAGATAACACCCATTTCTTTATGTTTAGCGTATGCGGCGGCATAGTCATCTGTAACGAATGCGAGATGAATTTCGTTGTCGCCGAGGTTGTATGGCTTTTCCCAGTCACGAAGCCACGTTAGCTCCAAGCGGTGGTCAGAGCAGTCGTCACTGAGAAAAACGATTATAAAGTCACCGTCAGGGTGGACATTTCTTCTGATTTCTTTAAGCCCGAGTGCCTCATCGTAGAATTTAAGGCTCTTTTCGAGGTCAAACACATTATAGTTGTTATGCACCATTTTAAACTGCATTATTTTCTCTCCTTTAGTTTTGTTTATTGAATATCGGTGGTTTCCTTCTTCCACCTACTGCGATGTCCCAGCCAGAACACCCCGACCATCAGCACCAGTGACAGCGTGTCAATCACCGTGTTGTTTATTGTCACGCCTGTCAGCAGGAGAATTTCAAAGCTCAGCCCAAACATGGACGGGTCAAAGTAGTGGTTCACCAGCCAGCCGACACTGTCCGCCATAAAGCCGTCGAACACCAGAAGCTGAAGCGTCAAAAACACCCACGCCACACCCCCGACAGCATGGCCGAGCAGTATAGCGACAACAGAGTTCTCCGTAAGCCCATAGGAGTATCTCCCAAAGAAAAACCACCCCACAACAAACACCAAACTGACCACAATATACGGTATCACCTGTTGCATGTACATATTAAAGATAAACAAATTCGCCACCGCCGAGTAGATGTACGGCATAAAACCGAGAAGGACAAGCGTGAGTGCCGACTTTTTTGTAATAATAGGTTGTATTTCTACCATGTGTAATCTTCCTTTCGAGTTTTATTTGGGGCATTGGAGCGCGCAGTGTGCCGACAATTCTATTTCCACCACAGCCCATTTGTAGGGCACGCATTATATGCGTGCCGCCGTCCGCCGTCCAAATGGCAGGCGGTCACGGCAACTCCAAACCCTACAACAAATCAAACGTAGCATCGGGGAACTTTGTGTACATAAATGTCATGGGTGTACATATTAGCACCGTGTTTAGGACAATGTTCACAAGCCCTGTATCCCACAGTGTTATAATAGCGCCCACGCCGTAGCAAACTATCCCGATGTAGAAGCTCCAGTTCATCGTGAGAGCGATACCCTCCCACAGGTCGTTAATCGGTAAAAAAATCTCGTCTATTACAAAGCATATCCACAGTGGTATGTACGGTATCAGCCCAAACAGCGCAATACCCACAAACCAGCCCCACCAAGCGTCTATGCCCATGTTTGTAACAAACAGTATACCAAGCCACTGACCGCCTGCCCACAGCGCTAAACCAACTATCATGCCTGTGATAAACGACTCACGCAACAGGTAAATCACACCGATAGCTATCACCGCCAAAACCCCGTAGACAATCCACATAGGGACAGCATCAAACATTGAGGTAAACCATGTAAAGTCCCACCCCTCGCTGACAGCAGGGGTAGCGGTAGGTAACGGCGCTACTGTGGGGGTCGGTAGCGGTGCTACGGAGGGGGTGGGTGTTAGCGTGGGGGGGAGAGAGTCAGACGGCTGACCGCTAAACCACCAGACGATATACGCCCACATGTCCCCAAAAAAGCCACCGACAGCACTAAACACACCGTCAATACTAAAGAAGTCACCCTCTCTGTCCCCGACAAAGAACGCTATCAAATAATAGATGGGGTAAGCGACAGCAGGCAATATCCAGCCGACATAAAACACATTCCCGATCGCTTCAGTGGTGTCATTGACGGCTATTTGCCCATAGCCATCGAAGAATGCGTAGATTACCCCCATACCGAACGGTGCAGCGGCGAGTATCGCCACTCTGAGTAGCCACCACCAAAACGAATCTGACGGCAGGAACGACACTGCGTAAAACAGCAGTCCCTGTAGTGATAACCACATAGCACCACCCAAAAGGTACCCAAACGCCGCCGAATTCGGCATGGTTAACAGCTTGAGAGGCAATGTCACCACGAACACCAGAGCAGTCCACACCCAGTAGAGGCCGTACATAAAAGCGTCCCACAAAAAGGCAAATATATTAAGGCTTATGGGGCGGCCTCTCGGCGGTTTGAAAATTTGCTGTGTCAAATTGCTGACTTTAACACCCATCGCCCTACGCACTGTAGCCGTGCTTTGCATACGCTTTTCGCTCTCACAAAGGGGGCACTTTTTATTTTTGTTGTAATAATAATGCTTAGGGTTTTTATAGCAACCAACTAAGCCGGCCTCAAGCTTCTTCAGTTCGTCATGCCACTGTTCAGGGGTACAGCGTGAGCGGTACGAGTACTTCCCACTCTCAAACGAGCGAGAAAACTTCTCCACCAAACTGTCAGGCAGAGAAGCAATATCCACCGCATACTTAGGTGGTGACACACGAGTTTCCGACGGGTTGTACGGGAACACGCCATTCATGATATTCTGCTCAAGGGTAAACTGCGAGCCCGAATATGCCGGGTTTGTGATACTACATGCGTAGGGGTGAGCGCCGTTCATCAGTAGCTTGAATATATGTATGGCGAGCATAAAGTAGTCGGTGTACTTGCTAAACGTGTCATGCCGTGTCGTGCGGAGATTTTCCCCCGAGTTTATAAGCTTCCCTATCTCGACAGGTGCATACTCAGGCATACACACAGGGCACTTAAACGCCTTCCCCCCGCCCACGTTTACGTGGTACGAGTCAGTGTCCACCATCGTCACCAGTGCGGTTGTTGGGTTTACGTAGATATTCGCATGGTTAAGGTCACCGCAGACATGTCCCGAGCTGTGTACAGCGTCCACGGCGGCACAGAGGTTTTGCGCTACCTGTATAAAGAAGCTGTAGTAGTAGCGGTTTCGGTTGTCATACGAGTAGATCTCGCTTATCTCAATAGAGTCCACAATCCGCGGCATAACAAACCCCAAAAACTGCCCCGACTGCGAATACAGCACCTCGGTCGGCCACGCTATCTGCTTGGCTACGTCACCTGTAGGCGGTCTGCTGAGCATGGCAAGAAGCTTCTGCTCACGCTCGGCCGTGCGCCCCGGGGGTTTATATATCTTCGCCACCACAGATCTATCCCCGGCAACGTCATGTATATACCCCTCGCCACCCTCATTGAAATGCGGCTCCACTATATCAATGTTTTGACCTCTACGGTTTCTAAGGAGCATCTGCACCCCTCCTTTGAGGATAGATTTGTAGGCAAGCGCAAAGCGCACTTACCGTAAGCCTTGTCAGCGGACAAAGCGGTGAAAACGAGAGCGTTTAATAAAAAAACGTTTTACCCTACTCACTTTATATTTTTACTTTCCACTACCCTTTTCCTCGGACAATGGCAAGTTCGGGTAAAGTCGTTTGAAAATATTCTGCTGTATCGCCGCCCAGTCAGGCTCGGCGAAATAGTCGGGGGTGGGCATTGTCAGCGGTGCGTCGGTTTTCCATAGTACCACCGCTGAGATATCGTCCGTGATGTGAGCATAGCTATCCTGCGACAGTAGATCAAGGACACGCTGTCTTACACTGTCGGAGGTGGGGACTGTCCCCTGCTCTGCGTAGGGTAGGAAGTTTGCCACGAACCCTCTGTAGATAGGTTCGCTCTCCTTAGCCAGCACAGGCGGTAACGCCATGTCCCACAGGCCATCGGTGAACAGTAGCAGTGCGGAAAAGTCGCCTTTTTCTACTGTGAAGCTCCACATATCCTGCGACGGCAAGGTGTAGACCTCGTTGTGAGCGTCCCCTTTTTGCACGGTTGTGAGCGTCCTGTAAACACCGTCACTGCCTACCGCTATTATACCACCGTCCCCCACGTGACCAATAACCACGCTTTCCCCTGTAAAAACGCAAGCAGTAAGCGTGGTGGTGTAGTCGGTGACCTCTCCGTCATTCGCTTTCGCCATGGCTGTTATCTCGGAAAGTGCCAACTCAAAGCCCCCACGAAGTAGTTTTGTGAGCTGCTCATCTGTTTCATCACCTTTTATATGCCTTTCGCAGTGGCTGTGCAGTGTGCTGACGGCAAGTGCCGCCCCTTTATCCGAGTGCGGCGCACTGCCCACACCGTCCGCCACTGCCAAAAAGCAAAATACGTCGGTTTCTACTCGTCCCTTGAAAAACGCTATCTTGTGGGCGTCTTGGCAGACAATATCACTCTCTTTGTGTCCCCTCCCCTGTTCGGAAAAGCCGTAAACCGAGAAGGCCCTGCAGAAGCTTTCCATACTACGCCTTGCCCCAGCTGTTCGGCACTACACGGCTACCTTCAGGCAGAACTTCGTACTGCACCGAGTCGGTCGGCTGTGACGAAGCCTTCACCGACAGACTGTTAGACAGCCACTCAAACAGCCCTGCAAAGTTAAGCGTGTCTGTTAGCTCGATAACACGCTCTGTAAGCGATGTGAGTATCTTCTTATCATACCCGGGGACACCCACCGCCCAAATTTCTACCTTTCTCATCTCCTGCATCTGCTGAATGTGGTCAAAAGCACGCACATAGTCATCGTTCGGCTCGCCGTCTGTTATCATAAATATCCACGGCCTGTGGTACGGTACACCCAGTTCTTTGTACTGTGCTTTGCGTGCTTCTATGAGCTCCATGGCTTTTGTCAACCCTGCGCCCATGGAAGTGCTACCGTTTGTGCGTAACTGTGGTACTTCCATATGTGATATAGGTACAAAATCCTGCACCACCTTCACCTGACTGTCAAATGTCACCACCGAGATGTCAAGACCTCTGCGCAGTGCGTCATCCTCTTTGCACTGGTTTTGGAATATACCCACCGCACTATTGAGTAGTCCGATGGCGTTTCCTTCCTCCATCGACGAGGACGTGTCCAGCAGTAGCACACACGCCAGATGTCTGTCATTGAGTGAAGCCGGCATAACCCCATTGTTGTTTTTGAATATTTCCTGTTCTAGCATAGTTTAGTCACCTTTCTGTTTTGTTTTTTAGTATTTCTCTGTTTATATGGTTGTGTTAAGTGGTTAGCTAACACTTAAGTAAGATGTTTTACAAGGCTAATCACAAAAACCAATCTTCCCCAACGTGCGACACCACACTTTTCACTATTTGTTTCGTTATATTTCATCTTCCAAGTTCGCAATCAAGTCGGCGTTAAAGCTTGTGTTCGGTGTTTGAACCACCTCGGCGTCAAACTCCTCCTTGAGTTGCTCAAGGTCAAACTCTCCGTCGCTGTCCCTGCCCAAAAACGCCATGAGCACTGTCCCCGCGTTATAAAGCAGCTCCCTTGCTCCCTCATTGACCTCAGTGAGCACTATAACCTTCCAGTTATCACACACCACCAACCCCTGTTCCTTACCGTCGTAGTACAGCTTTGCGCCTGTGGGTGTTACATCGGGGTCGCCGTCAAGCGCAATCATGAGGTCGCCGTCCTCCGCCTCGTAGATGTCATAACTCTTTGCTATGTGGACACCCTTTTCTGTGGCTTGCCTTATGAAAAATTCACTGTCAGTCTGTTTGGGTGTGTTTTCGCCACTCTTAAACAAGCCCTCCATAAAGCCACCTGCATAGTTCATTAACTTAGGGGTCTTATGCACCTCAGCCTTGCACTCCGCCAGCATATCGGTAGGGTTTGGGTAACCTGAACTGTCCATACCGACAAATGCTATAACAACCTCATAAGCATCGCAAACCCCCTGCTTTAGCGATTCCTTTATGTTCTCTGTAAAGCGGAACACAAACACCTGCGATTCCTCGTCCTCGCCTATGAGCATTGCGTACTCGCCACCGTCGTAGAATAGCTTGTAGCTGTCAAGTGTATTCGGCGGCTTGTGACCTATCAAGATGCAGTATTTGTTCGCCCCTGTCTTGGATACACCTAGGTTGTCTATCGGTATGTAAAGCTCAGGGCGGTTTACCGAATAGTAGAGAAATCTGTCAAAGTCAAAGGAGGTTTGCTCCTCGGTGTCAGCCAGGTCGTCATCGGGATAGTCAAGGAAGTCGTCTTCCTCCTCATCCTGCCAATGGGATAGTATTGACGGTTTATCGCCCATGACATAGAGCGGTGAGGGTTTGTCTTTGTAGCCTTCGCTAAACGGTAGGTGTCGCTTTGAGTTTTGTATCTCGCCGTACAGCGTCTCGGGGTCTATACCGTTCACCCTCGCCTGCTTTATACGCTTCTCGGGCATCGGTGGGAAGTCGGTGAAGTCGCAGTCGTCGATGTCCGCCATCTCGGTGATAAACGGATACTGCCGTCCGCAGAATATAAGGGCTTCACCCTTTTGCTTGTTAAGCCGCTGAAGTTGCGACACCGATATAAGCGGTTGTGTTCGAGTAAAACCGTCCACATAACTGTTGACACTTCCGCAAAGTGTGCTTATCTCACCTAAAAGGTCTATCTCTTTACTGCTTAAGAACACCCAGTTTTCGCAGTTCCCCTTTATTGTTTCCGCCTCTTCACCGTACTTTCTACGTAGCTGATGCATACTCTGAAGAACTAAGAAAAACCTGATATTCCTACTGCGTGCCGCCGATATCATGGACGGCATATCCGGTATCGCCGGTATATTCGCAAACTCATCAAGCACAAAATTCACACGCACAGGAAGGACACGCTCCCCCGTTTCCTGTGCCTTTATTATAAGCGTTTCATAGCACTGTTTTATAAACGTCGTAGCTATAAAGTGGTAGCTGGTGCGCTCGTCGGGGACTATGAGGTAGAGCGCCGTCTTTTTACTGCCGAGGCTTTCCATGTCAAAACTTGTCTTGCGCATATTGCGGACAAGCGCCTCCTGGCTCATAAACACACCGATAAGTGTAAACAGCGTAGACTGCACATCCCCCCTTGCCCTGTCGTTCAGCTTCGCTATACCGTCATAGTTTAGCCTCGCCACGCTGTCCTTCGGGGCGAGTTTCATCAGTTCGGTCAGATAGTTTTTCTCGAGGGTGTCAAGGTCTATACCCATAGCTTGGGCGGTCATCTTGTCCTCTGTGCCCTTTGAGAATTCTGTGCAGAAGTGGGTGAAGGTCTTTAGGTTACACTCTTCTTTTGTGCAGTTGTCAAGCATGGTGATAAGTATCGCTAGGGCTACACTCTTTGAGGCGTTCACCCAGAATATATCCCGTGTTTGGTCACTGGACTTTTCCGAAATGGCGCTGACAAAGTCGTTAAGGCGTGAGATTGCACCCTCCTTATCCCCCTTTTGATATAGCTCATACGGTAGTGCAAGCGGATTCCACGTGTCGCCAAGGTCGAGGTCACGGTAGTTCAGCACCACGACGTCATATCCGTTTGCCGCCGCCGCTCCCGATGTCCTGCTGTACAGCTCGCCCTTTGGGTCGGTCACCACAAACGACTCGCCTGCGCCAATCATTATCCGCAGTGTCGGCATACAAAACAGGCGTGTCTTCTTACTGCCTGTAGAGCCGAAGATGAGGCTGTGGTTATCCTTATCGTCCACATAGGCTGTGCTGCCGTCGTTAAGTATCGGTAGACCTGCGTGGGGGTGGTACTGCTCACTCAGCGGCACTCGCTCGGTAAGGGACATTATCTCTTCCTCGTTAGCCCAACGTGTTTCGCCTCTTGCAAGGCTGTAGTTTTCGTTTATCATATTAATTCTTCCTTTCTGCAAAGTTTTGTGTGCTTTTTGTGGCATATCGCTATATGTCACAAAACTGAGGCTGTGCCGAAGATCACAAAACTTCGAGTTTGAAAATCTAATTTTCAAACTGTTCCTATTCCGGAAAGTTTAAGGCTGTGCCGACTCCTAGCCCCTAAACCCTATCCTGCGAATCTTAGCAGACGAATAAAGTCGCTCCACGAACTCGCTGTCTGCCGAGAACGCTTTCAGCTGTTCCGCTGTCACATTATCCCTCGTCACGGTAGATGAACTAAGTTCAAACGCCATGTCAAGGCAGAGCATGTTCACTGTCTTATACCCGTAGAAGTAGCCGCTCTCCATCAGTCGCTTCACCGAGTCGGCTATCAGATCGACAGCGCTCTCGTCCAACTTAAGCTTATACTTTTCCACACGACGTGCGCAGTACTCGGCAAAAGCACGCTCACTCGGATATGGGAAAGGCACGGTGCGGACACGGCAGAAGGCGTTTAGCACCTTTTCCGCCTTCTCAATTTGAAGGTCGGTGAAATTGTCCGCCGTGAATATCAGGCAAGCCTTCTCGTCAATGGCGGACAGGAACTCAAGCATACGGACAAAGCCATCCTCCTCGCATTTGTCCGCCCACTCGGTTATGTCCACCACCACAACACCACGGAACTCGTTCCTAAACCCTGCAGAGTGACGGAGCATTTCGGAAAGGCGGCTTATCTCCGGACCAAACATACCGGGTGGGCAGTACTCAAAGTAGAACTCAAAGAACTTCACGTCGCCGTAAAAATCCATAAACCCTGCACTGTCCAAATAGTCACTGAGTATTCTGAACACATATGTCTTACCTGCGCCCGGCCTTGCGTTTAAAAACAGGTTTGGTAGCAGTAGCGGAGCGTCTATGTCCTTGCTCTTTAGGTTTTGTAAGATGTTGTTCCACTTTTTTATCGTTTCTTTAAGCTCGTCAAGTCCGCTCAGTGCCATGAGCTTTTCGTAGTACTTGTTTGTGTTTACTGCTTCTTTTACCGTCATAAAATCCATCTTCCCCTCTCGGCATTTTGGCTGTTACTCGTTACAATCTTCGCTCTAGGATATTCTCTATATCCACAAACTCCACAATGTCCTCCACGCCACAGCCCAGCACCTGACAAATCCGCTTGAGCGCACCCATGGATACGTCCTCGCCTCGCCTGAGTTTTGTCATAGTGCTGGACGACAGACCTGTCGCCTTATGGAGATCGCCTTTGGTCATTTCTCTATCTATCAGTAGCTTCCATAGCTTTTTGTAGCTCGTTCTCATTTGTCACCATCTCGCTTAATGTTTTGACTATTATAGCATGTATTTTGCGTTTATGCAAGTGGTTTCGACGGAAAAGCGTTGAAAATGTAATGAAAAAGGATGAAAACAACAGTCGTCCGTAGTGGTAGGGGGCGGAAGAAACAATAACGCACCTTACCACCAAGTCCCCACCTAACATAAGTAATACACAGAAGTTTGTTAACCCCCTACAAATCCCTATACTCGTCCGCATGACCTTCCTGTGCATCGTGCGTTCTAACTCCCACAGGCGGTCTGCTCGGCTTTTCTATGACGGTAAACTCGCCGTTTTCGTTATATACGCTGTTGCCGACGAGGAAGTCGTAAAACAGCGAATACGCCACACCCAACATCGGCACCACCCACAGTCTACCAACGCTGAACACCCATTCTGCTACACTCGCAAATAATATACGGTTTTGTATGCCGATCCATGACTCGGCAAAAGTCACACTCAAAATCGATCCTGCACCATCGCTATAAAACCCCCAGTAAAGCCGAAACACTATCACAGGTGCGGCAGCAAGAAGCACCACCCCCAGAAAGTTCATCAAAAGCTTTACATAGGTAGCCTTGTTCCCTTTCATAATAAACATGCTTTCTGATATGCAGTCTACGGGGGAAACATGAGGGAAGTCCAGCAAAATCCTAAGTGACTGTATACTGCTCACCACAAATATACCTATAGGTATCATCAAGATAATAGGCATCACCACGATAAGCGGTGACAGTAGTAAACCTCCTAACACAAGTGACAGTATCACAGGTATGCCTATTGCGGCGGCAATCAAAAGCTCCACCCCGATTATTTTCCATATGTACCTACGACTAAAACCATAGAAAAGCTGTGACAGTTTCACCTCTTTCCTCCGCACCACATTAGTGCAAAGGTATATAAACCCAAACGATAAAGGCATCGACCAAAGCAGTAAAATCAAAATGTCAGCCACCTGTATCCACAAACTATCAGCAGCAAGCAAAGCTTCTAGTTCTAGCTCCGCTCTAAGCCACTCGTTCATGTCAAGTTGCTGCATAGGTTGTGTCAAATGCCCGAAGTTCTCTGTTATCAAGCTGTTAGCACGCAAAGTTCCGATAACCTCAAGCAGGAAGCTCGGCAAAGCCGCCAACACGCTATACACAAGCGCCACAAACGCCATATACATGCGCTTCCCTTTAAGCAATTTTTCTATAATCAAGTTCATCTGTGTCACGGCGTATTCAAGCGCCATACTACGTTCAAAGTTCTCCCGAGGGTTTTGGTTTAAATTCATAGTCGTACCACCTTTCGAAAAATTAGTAGTTAGAGTGAAATGCTTAGACGTGCCAGAGGCAACAACCGAAATTTTGACATGGGTGGCGTGTGGGACAAAGCAGGTAGGCCGGCGGATATAAAATCCGCCAATGTGGGGGTGGTCGGTATTCTTATTGTAAAAAAGCACGCAGGAATATTAACGTCCTGCGTGCTTCCCTTTTTATGTTCAACCCGTCAAGGTTATACCAGCAGGAACTTTGTTCTGCCTTCGCATAGATACTCCAGTTCGCCGTCCTTGGTGAATGCTACAGACTCCTCGAGCATAAAGCGAACAGTCTGGCCGCCCCACTCGGCGATTTCTCTGCGTGTGTTCAGTTCCAGTGCGTAGGTGGTGTTCTTGTGGAGGTGGAAGTCGCCTCTGCCGGGAACACCGTCCTGCTTATCAAACAGCCCCACTGTAACGCCTGCGCCGTGGCCGTAGTAGCCGATGGGGTGGTTGTAAAGCATCGGCTGTAGACCTTCGTTTTTCGCCTGCTCCAGTGACGCTTTCAGTATCTCGTTACCTGTTCTCTCGGTGATATGATTTTCCGCAACTATATCTTGGAAACGGTTCGCCTCACGCATACCCTCTTTCAGGTACTCGGGCACATCTGTTTCGCCGTCACGCAGGACATATCCGAGACGCTGGCAGTCGGTGCAAAGTCCCAGATAGCGTATACCCATATCATAGTGAAGCATATCGCCGTGACGGATAACGTTGCTCGTATCGCTCTCATCCGCTCTCTGCACGTCCACGTGCGGTGGGAACCATGTTATCAGACCAAGGTCGTTTACACGCTGACGCACCCACTCCTCAACCTCGTCGGTGGTGGTCACACCGGGGACGATAACCTGTCTGGAGAACGCTTCCTCCATGATGTCTACCGCAAGCTTATACACCGAGCGGTAGCGTGAAAGCTCCACTTCGGTCTTGTACTCCAGCCAACGTGTGGACAGCTGATAGGCACTGCATATGCGGTCTTTGTAAGCGTCCGGCACTGCTTGGTAGATGTTGTCGTACAGTTGCTTTGACAGACCGTCGCTCATGGCGCAGATGTCAGTCATGTTCAGACCTATCTTCTCCGGCTTTACTTCCTCGATAAGCTGTGCGAGGCGCTCATACTGGGTTATGGTCTGGTCTGTCCAGATGCCCTCGTAGTATCTCTCCATGCGCTTGTCGGGACGGGACACGCTTATAGCTCTAAAGCCGTCCTTGCCGTTTACAAACACAAACAGCGAAAGACGTCTTGCGGTGAACATCAGCGATGGCATGATGGTCGGGAATATAGGGTCTTCGTTATACTCTCTACAGCATATAACCCACATATCTATCCCTGTTTCGGTCATAAACCTCGGTATAAGCGTGTTCATACGCATTTCAAGTGTATCGTCAAGCAGGTCATACTGCTTTTTAAGCGGTACCATCTCGTTGTAAAGGTCTTTGTAAGTTATCATGTTATCATTCCCTTTCAGTTTTGTTTTATAGCCGGCACAGTCGCCTAACAGCGAACAACAAAAAGCAAAATCAAAACAGTCGCTTTAGCGACACCTTCACTTTTCGCTCTTCACTCACCTTATCCGCAGATAAGGTTGTATCCGCAGATAATGCTTTCACTTTTCATTCACCTTTTCTGCAGAAAAGGTGCTATATTATCGTTTTCCCAAACAGCGACAGTATCAGCTCACGTGCCAACACTCCCGTCCTGTTGCTAAAGTCAAGAATGGGGTTTACTTCCACAAAGTCAGCGGACAGTAGCCGTCCCGACTTATGTACCATCTCCACAGACAGGTGTGCCTCTCGCAAGCTAAGTCCGCCGTATACCTGTGTGCCGACACCGGGGGCTTCGTCAGGGTTTACAGCGTCGAGGTCAAAGCTTAGGTGTATGCCCTTTGTGTTTTCACTTGCTATGGCTATGGCTTTGTTCATGACAGTTGCCATACCTTGCACGTCTATGTCGGAGGTGGTGAATACCGTCACGCCACACTGGCGCAGTTTGCGCTTTTCGCCGTCGTCGAGGTCACGCACACCTACGAGCACCACGTTTTTCGGGTTTACACGGCAACTACTGTCACAAAACGACACCATCGGCTCAGGTCCTTGGCCGCAGACAGCAGACAGTGACATGCCGTGCATGTTGCCGCTCGGACTGGTTGTGTCATCGTTGAAGTCTCCGTGAGCGTCAAGCCAGATTACGCCTATGTCGCCGTGATGTGCCCTGCAAGCAGTGACACTACCTGCTGAAAGGCTGTGGTCACCGCCTATTATCAGCGGTGTGTTACCTTCCCTAAAGCTCTGCAGTACCGTGTCGTGCAATCTACTGTTTATGTCGTGTATAACCTCGAACTGCTTCATGTTGGGGTGGCTGTCTTCGTTACAGCCTATTAGCGAGCGGTCGGGGAGAATGTCCCCCTTATCCCTAACCGTTATGCCCAGTGCCTCCAGTTTCGTTATCACTCCTGCGTGACGCACAGCAAGCGGCCCCATGTCCACGCCACTGCGTGAAGCGCCGAAATCTATCTGTACACCTATAACATCTACCTGTCTCCCCATACTGTGACCATCCTTTTGTTTAAAGTAGCGGCGACGGTGAGCGCAAAGCACACCACCGCCGACTGCTGTTATATTGTTTTGATTATGCTTTAGACTTCTCGCCTTCAGTGTTTTCGTTTGACTGCTTAGTACCGCTTACAGGCACAAACAGACCCATTGCGCAGAGAAGATCAGCCATTTTGACGATAGCGTCAGTGTTTACGCTGCCGTTCTCCATCGCCATGTTGTAGGCTATCTCGCCCATCGTGCGCTTGCCGTCCACCCACATCGGGAAGGTGTCCAGCCCCTTGATAGCTCTCATCGCCATCGGGCCGCCTGCGAACATCGCCTTGTACTGCTTCTGTACCGCTTCGTCGTGCTGTAGCACCATGCGGTCGATACGTGCAGGGCTCTTATATGTTCTCTTGTAGACCATGTCCATGCCGTCAAAGGCGGAAACAGGGTTCTTCTCAAGCGACTTCATCTCGCCCAGCGAGTTAATATACCACTTGGTGTACTCGTTCATATACTCCGCTGTGCTGTCTACCATGGCGGACACCTTCTCAAGCTCCGCTCCTGTAAACATACGCTTTGTGTCATGCAGACCCTTCACGGCGATATCGCAGAAGTGGCGCAGGCGGTTTACAAGGAATTCTTCGTTGCCGTGCAGTGCGGAGTTTGTCAGCTTAGCAACCCTGCTCGCCAGACGCTCCTTAGCCTTTATAAACATCAGCTCCACGTCGGTAAGTTCCATGTTGCAAGCTGTGTAGCTGTACGCCGCCGCAAGCAGTGCACTTCTGCCAAGCTGTTGTGGGTCAACCCTTGAGAGGTCATCGCCCGACGTGTGATACAGCTTATCAGGCCACTGTCCTATCATAGGCGCAGGTATGCCGATTGTAGGGTCGGAAAGTATGTAGTGGTCACTGCCGCCTGAGTAGTCTATCTGCTTTACGTTAAAGCCGTGTACAGAACCGCCACGTCCGTTTGACTCCTGTGACGCAAGCTCGATAACGCAAGCGGAGAGGTTGTCTATAAATGCAGGGGCGGCGTGCGGTACTTCTGTCAGTCCGACAGGGCCCGCAACGTCATCTATAACGCCGCCTACCATGTCCAAATTTATGCCTGCTTTAATCTTGTGCAGTTCGTTTTCACGGACAGCTAGGTAGGGGTACGTGCCGGAGAACTCGGGGATAAGTATCATGCGGAGCGTTCTCTTTAGCGGAGGAATTCTGCCCGATTTTATAAGCATGTCAATACTATGCATAGCTTCTATACTTGCCGCAACACCTGAGGCGTTGTCGTTAGCGGAGGTCTTAGGGTGGCAGAGGTGGGCTGTTATCAGGATTTCTTCGTCAGTTTCGCCCTTTATTGTTGCTTCCACAACCTCTATTGCACCTTCGTAGATGTCCGCTTCTATCTTGCCTTCCAGCATGACAGGGCCTTTCTTCGCAAGTTCACGGAGCATATCGCCCTGTCTTGGGGTTATGGCAAAACCTTTACCCATAACTTCGCCCGGTTGGTGGCTATACCAGAATGATTGGTACATGATTATTTCATATAGGTCGCCACGGTCACGGACACCGGGGCTTGCGGCTATACGGTCGCTCAGCAGTGCCACAGCACCTGCTTCCATTGTCCACGGCATGAATGCGTTGTGGTCTTCGCCTATAAGGAGCACTTTACCTTTTAGGTCTATATCGCTGTACGCTTCGGGAGAGGTACCTCTGTCCATAACCACCATCTCGACAGGCGTTTTGCTGAAGTCGGTGGACACCGAGCGCTGAAGAATACTGTGCGCTTCTATGTCGTAGTCGCAAAGGCGAGTTCTGCCACCGTCAGCGTGGACGAGGTCGAGATACGAAACTTTGCAGTCCCACTCTTTGAACATTCTCTGTGTCAGGTAGTCGGTCTTTCCGTCTGCCGGAAACGAGATAATCTTACTGTCAATCCCGTAACTGTTCAGGCGTGTGTTGCACCACTCCGCCGCCGCCCTGTAGCCGGGGGAAGCTTGAATACGGTGGTAGTTAGAAACAAACTTGACGCTCTCAAATGCGCGGTCGCCGTTTATTGTTTCTTTCAGTGTGCTAAAGTGTTTTGTTAGCATAGTATCCTCCTACTTTTTTGTGGGGTAGCCAAAACAATTGCTGCAAAAGCAAGTTGATTTTCAGTAGACGAAACAACTCGCAAGCCATGCTTTTAGAATTATATTTCGTCCACATCGGAAATCTTGTCGCCCTTTGCAAAGCTGACTTTTTGGCAACCCTTTTCATAAAATTATAACATATCGTAGGGGTAACAGCAAGACTTTGGGTTGTGATATGTTGCTGTGCGTGTGCTGAATTGTGGGGGGGTTGTTTGTGGGTTTTGCCGAATTGTGGGAGGGTGGGTGGGGTGGCGAGGGGCGGTTTGGCGTTCGGTGATGACGGTGATTGTGGGGGAAGGTGGGGATGCCCGGACGTCAAGGCGACGCTCGGCTTGGTTGGTGGGGTAGAGCTAAGTGCTTACGGTTCAGATGTCGAAGGGGTAGGCGTAATTTTCGGGGAAGTTCTCTCGGCGCTACAAAGATGCACTGTTAGAGGTTTGATGCTAGATGAGGGCGCACTGTGGTCAGCTCGCCCCTTCGAAAAAAGGAACTTCCCGTCATCAACCCTCCCAGCTTAGTCCCTAATAGATGGGCGCACACCTACAAGCGTAAACCGTCAGACAGCAATATGAGTGCGCCCGCTCCAGCCCAAGACAAGTGAGGAACAATCCACCAACCCACTCACAAGCGTTCAAGCGTTAAAACTTCGACAAACTCCCCCTTTTATCGCCAATCTAATTACTGACAAAAACATAAAATCGCTTGTCTATCTATTGCTTATATATTGAAAATGGTGTATAATAATATGCAATCGACAAAAAGGGGGATGTATATGAACGGCGGCACAAGATCCTTTTCCATAAAGGAAGAGCGAGAAAATGAAATACGAGAAATACTACAAAGCGTGTATAACTCATTGAACGAAAAAGGGTACAACCCCATAAACCAACTCGTGGGTTATATACTGTCCGAAGACCCCACCTATATCACCACCCATAACAATGCACGCTCACTCATCCGCAGAGTGGACAGAGATGAACTACTGCAAATACTTGTTCGTTCCTATTTGGAATAGATGGAGAAGATCGCACTCGGCAAAACAGGACTGCACGTCAGCAAGCTGTGTTTCGGCGCACTTACAATAGGGCCGCTACAGTCGGGGAAGTCCATCCCCGAAGGTGGTGAGCTTATTGCCTATGCCCTCAGTCAGGGCATAAACTTTTTTGACAGCGCAGAACTGTATGCGTCGGTACCGCACATCGGTGCCGGCATAAAAATGGCAGGCGACCTCGGGAAGCAAGCTATAGTCGCCACAAAAAGTTATGCGTACACCGCAGACATGGCAAAGCAGTCGGTAGAAAAAGCACTGACCGAGCTGGGCAGAGATTACGTGGACATCTTCATGCTCCACGAGCAGGAAAGCGAGCATACAATCCGAGGGCATTACGACGCACTTGAAGAGCTACTTCAGCTTAAAGAACAAGGCATAATCACCGCTGTGGGACTGTCCACCCACTACGTGGCAGGGGTACACGCCGCTATTAAGTACGGTTTAGACGTTATCCACCCGATACTGAACATCAGCGGCCTCGGCATAGTGGACGGCACACGCAGCGATATGGAAGCCGCTATTCAGTCAGCGTCAGCACACGGGCTTGGTGTCTACAGCATGAAAGCACTCGGCGGAGGTCATCTATACGCAAAGGCGGAGGAAGCGCTACAGTACATCACCGCAGTGGACGGCATACACTCGGTAGCGATAGGTATGCAACGCCGTGAGGAGATAGACGCAAATGTTCGCTTTTTTACAGAGGGCAAATTTGGCGACAAAGCGGTAAAAGGCTTTGAGCGCAAACTTAACATTGACTTCTGGTGTGAGAAGTGCGGGATATGCATAAAAAAATGCGGACAAGGCGCAATGTCCATGGGTGAAGCCACCGTGCAGGCAGACAAGCAAAAATGCGTACTGTGCGGCTACTGTGCGGCGCACTGTCCCGTGTTTGCTATAAAAGTGATATAAAAAGATTAGACTTATAATAAATATATAAATAATAGGAAAGGCGGTGCTCTATGGCTAAGGCAAAAGAGCAAAACATACTACAATACAAAGGCAAGCCCCTAGTGAGGAGCGGCAACACCCTCTACTACGGCGACCCCACCGAAAAATGCATAGCGATGCTGACTGTGCTCACCTCAAAGGACGACAATGGCGTAGCCCTATCCGAGCGAGTGGTAGTACAAATAATGTCCACCGACGAAAGCCTACACCCCAGCAGACGCATACTGAAAAAGACAGAAAAAGTGGGTCTCTACAGCGCCCTCAGCATAGCGTCAATATGGCTGACAAGAGCGCTTGCGTAAACTCGACACAGCGAGAAACGAGATGCGGGCGACCACGGGTCGCCCCTTAGGTTATCCCAATTCCTAACCGGAAAGGCATGGTAATCCTCGATGGTATTCGCCGACTTGATTTTTTTATTTTTATTTCTGCCGCTCAATGTGTTTCTCTATTACATGACAGCGGACAAAAACTTTCGGAATGTGGTACTTATCACATTCTCTCTTTTGTTTTACGCATGGGGCGAGCCTGTGTGGATAGTGCTTCTTCTCTTTTCCGCAACGGTGGACTATGTTCACGGTCTTGTGATTGAACGAAATCGAGGGAAACCGCTTGCGAAGTTGATGGTGGTTTCCTCTCTTGTTTTGAACCTGGGGCTTCTGTTTATATTTAAATACTCAGGTTTTTTTGTGGAGATTATAAACGGCATATCGGGGCTGTCGCTCGCAGTGCCTGCATTTGCGCTACCGATAGGCATATCGTTCTACACGTTCCAAACCATTTCCTACACCCTCGACGTATACAAAGGCGAAGTCAAAGCGCAACGTTCTTACGCTAAATTTTTGATGTTTGTATCGCTCTACCACCAACTGGTGGCAGGGCCTGTTGTGCGTTACGCTGATATTGCTAAGGAGATAGACGACCGCCGTGAAACACTGTCTGACCTGAGCAGAGGACTTAACCGCTTTTTAGTGGGACTCGGCAAAAAGGTCATTATCGCTAACATGGCAGGTCAGCTCGCCTCACAGTTTTTAGATGCGGACGTATCTACACTGACTGTCCTGGGTAGTTGGCTGGGGGTTATACTGTTTTCCATACAAATTTACTACGACTTTTCAGGCTACTCCGACATGGCGATTGGCCTTGGCTGGATGTTTGGCTTTCATTATAAAGAGAACTTTAACTATCCGTTTATCGCTACTTCGGTGGCGGACTTCTGGCGGAGATGGCATATTTCGCTCGGTAGCTTCTTCCGTGACTATCTGTACATACCGCTCGGCGGTAGTCGTAAGCACGCCTTTCGCAACCTGTTTATAACATGGTTCGCCACAGGACTTTGGCACGGTGCGTCGCTCAACTTTGTGCTGTGGGGGCTTTACTTTGGTGTGCTTTTAGCGCTGGAGCGTTTGTTTTTGTCCGCATTTTTCGAAAGAATACCACGTGTGTTTTCACATGTTTACCTCATAGTGGCAGTGCAGTTCAGTTGGGTGCTGTTTTACTTCACCGACCTTTCAAAGGGCGCTGACTACTTTTTCGCTATGCTCGGCTTTGCAGGGGGCGGATTTTCTAATGCGTCACTGACAATAATGTTTATGAACAACATATTCTGGTTTATAGCGGCTGTGGCGATGTGTGCGCCGATAGTGCCGTATGTCCTAGGGAAAATAGGGGCGCTGTCTGTGGACACGTCCGCTGTCGGCACGGTTTGCAGATATGCCTTCAACATTGCGGTGCTTACCGCTTGTACAGCGTTACTTGTCGGGCAGAGTTACAATCCGTTCTTGTACTTTAGGTTTTAGCGGAGATTGTGCACCAAGGCATAATCGCAATTTTGTCTATTATCACGGCAAGAGCAAAGCCCTTGCCCTACAACATGAGGAAATATATGCAGAAAAATTACGATATTAAAGGGCTTTTAGCAACATTTTTGAATGTTCTGGGGATTGTTTGTGCGCTGACTGTTGTCGGGGTGCTTTCTCTCACTGTGGAAAAACCCGAGGTGTCGGAAGTGGAAAAGCGTGACCTCGCCACCTTCCCCGAGTTTACATTTGAGAGCCTGTTTTCGGGAAATTACACCGAACAGCTCAGCATGTATTTCGCTGACACTTTCCCGATGCGTGATACACTTGTCACAGTAGCGTCCGACCTAAAAGAGGGCTACGGCGTCAGCTTTAACGACATTCGCATACACAACCCCGACACGCCGATAGCGCCGTCCGAGGTGCTCCCGGTTATCCCTACGGTACGCCCCACCCCACCACCGCAGACCTCGGGGGACACATCGCCAACTCCATCACCAACCCCCGAAGCTACCCCCACACCGACCGCCGACCCTAATGACAAGGGAAGTGTCGCAGGGGCGCTGTTTATATACCAAGGGGCGGCATACCAGATATTCGGCGGCAGTCTTGCCATGGGCGAGGTCTACGCCGACGCTATCAACTACTATGACGACACTTTAAACTATGGCGACACTGACTCTGTCCAGGTGTACAACCTCATTATCCCCACCGCTATGGAATTCGGTGTCCCCGACGAGCTTAAAGAGGGTATTTCCGTGTCTGAGAAGTCACGTATAGATAATGTCTACACGAATCTGAACCCCGACATTATCAGCGTGGACGCTTACAGCGAAATTGAAGCGCACAGTGACGAATACCTCTACTTCGCCACCGACCACCACTGGACAGCTCTCGGCGCATACTACGCCTACACAGCGTTTTGCGAATCGGCAGGACTTACCGCCATACCGCTCGAGGACTTTGAAACAAGGCGACTGGAGGAGGACTTTTACGGCTCTCTCTACGGCCAGACCAACGACAGCAGTCTTAGGGACAACCCCGACTATGTCGAATATTACATGATAGACACACCGCACACAGTCTACCGCTACGACAGAAATGCACCGTATTACGCCGCCCCTCACTCGCTACTCGGCGAATACGCAAGCGGCGCTAACATGTATAGCATGTTCCTACACGGCGATTACCCCATGGTGCGCATAGACACAGAGCTGAACAACGGCAAAAAGATAGTGGTGGTGAAGGAGTCATACGGTAATGCCTTTGCACCGTTCCTCGTCAACCACTATGAGCAGGTATTTGTGGTAGACCAGCGCTACTTCCAAACCAGCCTATACGACCTCATCACCCAAAATGGAGTAACCGACCTACTGTTCATAAACAACAGCTTCGCCGCCCACACAAGTAGCTTTATAAGTATGCTACCAAACCTCATGTATCAGGTGTACACACCGCCTACACCGTCCCCAACACCCACGACAACCGAGTCTGCTGTGGAGGGCGAGTTGCCGACAGACGATAAAGAGGACAATGACGACGAAGATGACGAAGACGAAGAAAACGACGGTGTGATACAGATACCGGGGTAGGTTGTAGCCTCCCTTTGTAGGGGCGACCTTTGGTCGTCCGCCCTAGGGTGACCGGGGGCGAGTGGAGTTGAGCTGTTTGACCGCTCGCTAACGCAAATTGCGATGATGGCAGGGGCGGTCAAATAGGCACACTCCGCCGCCGAGGTGGTGGGTGCAGTCGCTTTCGACACGAAAGCGACGACGTTTAGCGTGTGATACGTTCAGTGGGGGTGATACCTCGGACATGAACATAGGGGGTAGACGTAAATATAGAGCAACCTCTGTAGGGGCGGATATTATCCGCCCGTATTCCCACGCTCTCCACTGTAGGGAACGACCCCAAACGTCTGACTTTCGTAAGCCATTCATCCGTTCCGACGTCCTTGTTCCTATCTCCCTCCTATGGACAACCCACCCGAACCTTTCCAATCCCCGAGCTTCACTCTGTGGAAAGACGTTAACCCCCCCTCCCTCTCCACCATTAGCCCCTCACGCTCCCCTCTGTAGAGAACCCACCCAACTCCTAATTCCTAGTTCCTAACCCCTCCCCAAACTCCCCGAAAGGCAAAGGATTTCACCATGCTAAAACGCCTGTTTTTAATAATGATGTTATGTCTACCACTTTGGGCGCTGTCCGCCTGTTCAGAGGTGGTGGTGTCCTCTGCGCCCGAACCTGTGGTGGTGAATGTGACCGTTGCAGCAGAGCTTGAGGGGGAAATGTCCCTTGCTGTGGACGTGTTCGGTGAAAAGCTTGAGGAACTGTCCGGAGGACGTATAACCGCCGAGGTCAGCTACACCGAAAATCCACTTGACGACCTTACAAAAGGCGCAGACTTTGCCTATCTGCCAAACGAGTTGGTAGCGATGGCGAACAGCGACTTTCTGAGCTTTTCCTCCCCCTACTACTTCACAGGTTATGACGATATGACTATGACCCTAAACAGCGACACCTTTCTCAGTGAAATACACGAGCAGTCTGTCAGCTTGATGGACGCTTCCCCTGTTAGGGCTTACTACGCAGGAAGCAGGGTGCTTGTAAATGCACGTGAGTTACCGCTCTCCACCCCCGACACACTCACCGATATAGAACTGTACGGCTACGGTGGGGATGATGTAATGACTTACTACTTCAGGGAGGCAGGGGCAGACGTAGTCACAAAGACCGAACAGGAGCTTATCGACGGCTTTTCGTCGGGTATATTCCCCCATATCGAAATTAACAGGTCAGCATTGGACAAGCTCACCCTTCCACCACGAGCAACCAAGCTCTACATAACTGAAAGTTACCACCATTTTGCTGTAAACTGGATGTTTATAACGGAAAGCGGTAGACAGCGCTTTACAAACGACGATATGGCAGTGATAAACGAGGCACTCGCCTACTCTCTCGGCGAGAGCGACGGTGCAGTGCTGGAGCTTGAACAGAGTGCTCTGGAGAACGCCGCATCTTACGAACTTATCGCAAGCGACTACAGCGCCTACTCGGAACTTTCCGCTAATATTCTGTCCATTTCGGTGAGGTACTCTATCTTATGGAACTGGGAACTTTACCATTTTGCAAAGGGGCTTATTTAGCTGAACAGTTAAAAAAATAAAAAGAACGTGCAAACCCTTATAAAAGCAGTCTCTCCTGCTTTGGGTTTAGCGTAAGGAGGTCACTATGAAGGTACTTGTATTTGCGGCACACGGTTTTGAACTTCTTGAATTTAGCGCATTCGTGGACGTGTTAGGTTGGGCGAGGCACGACTACGCTTCAAATGTCCACGTGGAAACGGTGGGGGTGCGGTCTAATCCTGTCAGCACTTTCGGTATACCTATCACAGTGAGCTGCACGCTTGATATGTTTAGGACAGGCGAGCGAAGTGTGGGAGAATATGACGCTTTGGCTATACCGGGGGGATTTGAGGACTTCGGGTTTTTCGAGGAGGCGTATAGCGAGGAGTTTCTTGCTCTGATAAGAGAGTTTCACCGTCTGGGTAAGGTCATAGCGACGGTGTGTACAGGCGCGCTACCTGTAGCCAAAAGCGGTATACTACAGGGTAAAAAAGCTACCACCTACCACCTAAGCGGAGGACACAGACAGGAACAGTTAGCACGCTTTGACGTAAACGTCATAAACGAGCGTATAGTCGAAACCGACAACATCATAACTTCCCACTGCCCCGAGACAGCGGTGGAGGTCGCTTTCCGCCTATTGGAGAGGCTGACAAGCGCCGAGCTTACCGAGCAGGTCAAGAGTGGCATGGGGTTTTAGGTAGTTTGACATTGTAGGGGCGGTCATTGGCCGCCCGTCGTTTTTATTTAACAAACGTACAAAAGCAGGCTGTAAGAAACGCACCCTATACGCTCCGATCTCGTACAGAGGACATGCAAAAAGCAGACCGTGGTTGCCCCCTGTGATGGGTAGACAGTTCAGAAGCCGTCTCAACATTGTGACTGTAGGTGGGCAGGGTCGAAATGGTGAGGAACGGTATTTGAGTTGTCTGTTGAAGGTACCGCGCGGAACTCGTGAGGTCCGGCGGATATACCACAACCGCTTTTCGGCCATTTTATGCCCCTACACTGTCGTCCCCTAAAACAGTTCCCACAATGTCGGAATGCATATGCAGGACATCACAAAAAAGCCGCAGAGTTTCCTCTGCGGCTTTTACCGTATTTCTTATATAAGCTGTTATGTCTTTTACTATTAAC